>DAIUEQ010000006.1:0-40896 GCA_036845025.1 Xanthobacteraceae bacterium
TCGGCAATCCTTTCGGTCTCGGCGGCACGGTGACGGCCGGTATCGTTTCGGCGCGTGGCCGCGATATCGGCGCCGGGCCATACGACGACTTCATTCAGATCGACGCTCCGGTGAACAAGGGCAACTCTGGAGGTCCGGCGTTCGATGTCGATGGCGACGTGATCGGCGTCAATACCGCGATCTTTTCGCCGTCGGGCGGCTCTGTCGGAATTGCCTTTGCCATCCCGGCTGACACGGTCAAGAGCATTGTCGCGCAGTTGCGCGACAAGGGTAACGTCACCCGCGGCTGGATCGGCGTGCAAATTCAGCCGGTGACGCCGGAGTTGGCCGAAAGCCTCGGCTTAAAGAAAGCAAGTGGTGCACTAGTGTCCGAGCCGCAGCCCAACAGCCCGGCTGCCAAGGCAGGCATCACCAGCGGCGACGTTATCACCTCGGTCGACGGCAATCCTGTCGCGGACGCCCGCGAACTCGCCCGGCGGATCGGCACCATGGTTCCTGGCGTCACGGTCAAGCTTACTTTGGTCCATCAGGGCGAGGACAAAACGGTGTCGCTTACCCTCGGCACTTTGCCCGCCGAGCATCAGGCCGCCAACCAGCAGAACGAGCGGTCCACCGCGGACAGCGAGATTCCGAAACTTGGCTTGACGCTGACTGCGGCCAAACAGTCCGGTGACCAGGGCAACGGCGTACTGGTTACCGGGGTCGATCCAAACGGTGTTGCCGCTGATCACGGCTTCCAAGTCGGCGACATCATCCTCGATGTCGGTGGCAAAGCTGTTTCCAAACCGGCCGACGTGACCAAGCAGGTTTCTGACGCGCGGAAAGAAGGCAAGCATGCTCTGCTGTTTCGCCTGAAATCAGGAGAAGGCACGCGCTTCGTCGCGTTGCCGCTTGGCAATGCGTAACACGGCGCTGCGTCCACTTCGTGGATCCGCGCAAGATAATGAGGGCTTGTTTTGGAATGATTTGTCGAAAGCAAGCTCCAGAGTAATGGGGCGATCCGCCGGCATCCGTCGCCCCCGCTGGCGGGCGTACCCTGGGGACGGGCCCTACGGCCCGTCCCCACCTAAAACCAGCTCTGCCCAAGGCATCCCGTCGCCCCCGCTGCGGGTAGAGTTGGCCGAGGGGGTGGCGCCGTTGATCGGCGCCATCCCCTCGCTCCCTTCGCTATTTTATTGGTGGCTGAATCGTGCCACACGATATGCTTACTGATACTGCGGCTTCTCCAGCCCAAAGTGGATTGCCGGTTCGGCGGCATTCGATCATGCGCCTTCTGATCATCGAGGATGACCGCGACGCGGCCGATTATCTCGTCAAGGCGTTCCGCGAAGTCGGCCACATCGCAGACCAGGCAACGGACGGCGAAGAGGGTTTGGCCCTCGCGCTCGATGGCCAATACGATGTCTTGATCGTCGATCGCATGCTGCCCAAGGTTGACGGTTTGTCGATCATCGCAACTTTGCGCGGCAAAGCGATCGAAACGCCGGTGCTGATCCTTTCCGCGCTTGCTCAAGTGGACGACCGGGTGAAGGGTTTGCGCAGCGGTGGCGACGATTATCTCGCCAAGCCCTATGCCTTTGCCGAATTACTGGCGCGCATTGAAGTGCTGGCGCGCCGGCGCGGCGCGCGCGGCGAGGAGACGGTTTATCGCGTCGCCGACCTTGAGCTCAATCGGCTTTCCCATGAAGTCAGCCGCGCCGGACAGGAGCTGCAGTTGCAGCCGCGTGAATTTCGCTTGCTCGAATATCTCATGCGGCATGCTGGCCAGGTTGTTACCCGCACCATGCTGCTGGAGAACGTGTGGGACTACCACTTCGATCCGCAAACCAACGTCATCGACGTGCATATTTCGCGCCTGCGGTCCAAGATTGACAAAGGCTTCGGCCAACCCTTGCTCCATACCGTGCGCGGCGCTGGCTATATGATCCGCGAAGAGAAGTAGCGGCCGCTTCGACAAACAATGGCGCGGCTATCTTCCCAGCACCCCGCTTGCAGCCAGCGCCTGTATTTTTTCTTCGGCGATTCCCCAGGCGGTGAGGACGGCGGCGGCGTCCGCGCCGCTATCTTGCGGCGCCGTCGGTCGAACGGCAGGGGTTCTGGAGAAGCGCGGCGCCGGCGCTGGCTGCACTACGCCGCCGACCTCGACAAAAGAGGCGCGGGCGACGTTGTGCGGATGACGCGGCGCTTCTTCCATGGTCAAGACCGGGGCGAAGCAAGCGTCGGTTCCTTCGAGCAGTGTGCACCATTCATCCCGCGTCCGGGTCTTAAAGAGCCTTTCAAGTGCTTGGCGAAGTTCGGGGCCGTCTTCGGCGTGCGCCAAGCCGAGACGGTCGAACAATATCTTGCGAAACTTCAACTCGATTGCCGCGATGGCGACAAACCGTCCGTCGCTGCACTCGTAAGTTTCGTAAATCGCAGATCCGCTATCGAGCAAATTCGTGCCGCGCCGCAGGCTGTGCAGCCCTGCCGCATGCAAACCGTAGAACAAGGTCATCAACGACGCCGCACCTTCGGTCATCGCCGCGTCTACGACTTGTCCCTTGCCGGAGCGCTGCGCCTCGAGCATGGCGCAGGCCATGCCGAAAGCGAGATAAAGCGCGCCGCCACCGAAGTCCGCCACCAAGTTGAGCGGCGGCGTGGGTTTTGAGCCGGAGCGGCCGATGGCATGCAGCGCTCCCGCCAACGCGAGATAGTTGAGATCATGACCCGCGGCCTGCGCCAGCGGTCCCGATTGTCCCCATCCGGTCATTCGGCCGTAAACCAGCCGCGGATTGCGCGCGAGCATGATCTCGGGGCCAAGGCCAAGACGTTCCATTGTGCCCGGCCGGAAACCTTCAATCAGCGCATCGGCCTTTGCGATGAGTTCGCCCGCAAGCGCAATTCCTTCGGGACGTTTGAGATCGACGGCGATCGATGGGCGCGAGCGGTGCAGCAATTCAAATTTTGTCGGCATGTCGATGCCAAGGTCGCTCGCGGTAATCCGGTCGACGCGGACGACCTCGGCGCCGAGATCGGCGAACAGCATGGCCGCCATCGGGCCGGGACCGATGCCGGCAAACTCGACAATACGAATGCCCGCGAGAGGCCCCATCTTGCTTTAACCTTTTGCGTGTTTGTTCGCTTCAAACAGCGAAACGCGTTACACTAATGAGAATGGCTCTGCTGAAACGCTTTCATTATCGCCCTGAAGTTGTCGCGACGCTCGGAAAGCTGATGCGCGCGACCGCGTTTCGGCTGACGCTGGTCTATCTGTTGATCTTTATCATATTCGCAGTATCGCTGCTCGGCTACTTTGCTTTGAACACGCGGCGCCTGATCACCGACCAAATCACCAACCGGGTCAACCTCGAAGTCAATGCGCTGCGCGAGCAATACGAGACCGGCGGAATCCGGCGGCTGGTAACTATTCTCGATTTGCGGGCGCGGCGTCCGGGTTCAAGCCTTTATCTGCTGACCACGCCGAGCGGCGAGGGGCTGGCCGGCAATGTCAGCTCGTTAGAGCCGGGCGTCCTCGATCATCCGGGATGGTTTGAATCGAGCTATCGCCGCATCGAATCGTCGGAAGAAAGCGAGCACCGGGCGCTGGTGCGCGTCGTGGAAATGCCCGGCGGCTTTCGCTTGCTGGTGGGGCGCGACCTTGAGGAACGGGAGCGCATCTACGCCATCATCGCTAATGCCGGACGCTGGTCTATTGCGCTGGTGGTTGTCCTTGGTCTCGGCGGCGGCTTCTTTGTCAGCCGCCGCGTGCTCAAGCGGATCGACGCCATGACCGAGAAAGCGCAAACGATTATGGCCGGCGATCTTGCAGGCAGGCTGCCGGTTGCCGGCACCGGTGACGAGCTTGACCGTCTTGCCGACAACCTCAACGCCATGTTGGAGCGCATTGAGGGCCTCATGGGCGGGTTGAAGCAAGTGTCCGATAATATCGCGCACGACCTGAAGACGCCGTTGACCCGATTGCGCAACCGCTGCGAACAGGCGTTGCGCGGTGCTCGCGGCGAAGCCGAATATCGCGCTGCGCTGGAATCCACCATCGCCGAATCGGATGAGCTCATTCGCACATTCGACGCGCTGTTGATGATCGCCCGCGCGGAATCCGGTCATGCGCGCGACAACATGGTAGAGTTCGACGCCGCGGCAATCGCCCGCGACGTCGGCGAATTGTACGAGCCTTTGGCGGATGAGAAAGGATTGGCGCTCAAGGTCGAGGCGCCGGCGGAGGCGCCGGTGCGCGGCAATCGCGAATTGATCAGCCAGGCTCTCGCCAATCTCATCGACAACGCGATCAAGTATGCCGCGCCGGAGACGGTCAAGGTCAACGGCGTTCCTGCGGAAATCGTGGTCAAAGCCGGAGCGGAAGCAGATCGCATCACGTTGACGGTTGCCGATCACGGCCCGGGGATTGCCGTGGCCGATCGCGGTCGCGTGATCGAACGGTTCGTCCGGTTGGAGCAAAGCAGGTCGCAGCCCGGCTCCGGGCTGGGTTTGAGTCTTGCCGCCGCGGTCGCGCGGCTTCACGGCGGTGAACTCAAGCTCGAAGACAATGAACCCGGCTTGAAAAGCATCATTGCTTTGCCGCGGGCAGGCCCCGCGGGCGCCTGATGCGGGCGGCTAAATCCGGGAAGCGCCCAATCAGCAAAGTTCAAGATGGCGCATTGTTTCGTCGGCTCGCCGGCGCGATGCCGCGCGTCTCGGCCCTAGGCCGCCGTCGCAGCGCCGAGTGGGTATCGGGTATAGCGCGAAGCGCGGCGGGCAAGTCGCTGAAGTCGTTAATAGCGGCAAACCCACGGCTGAACGCGGTGCTCGGGGGAATCGCGGGAACCGCGCCTTATCTTTGGGACCTCGTCTGCGCCGATCCAGACCGGCTGCTGCGTATCGTCACGAACAGTCCCGAAGAAGAATTCGCCAAGCTCTTAAGAACGGCGCAGCGGTCCAGCGCGACGGCATCGGACGCTGCACGTGTGATGCGCATTCTCCGCCGCATGAAGACGGAAGCGGCACTTTTGATTGCGCTCGCCGACATTGGCGGAGTTTGGCCACTCGCTCGCGTGACCGCTTCGCTCACCGACGTTGCCGATACCGCGCTCCGTGTCGGAGTCCATCACCTGCTCGCCCAGGCCGCCAAGAGCCGGAAGATCAGCCTGGCCGATCCAAAAAATCCCGAAGTCGCCTCCGGTTACATGGTGCTGGCCATGGGGAAGATGGGCGCCCATGAGCTGAACTATTCCAGCGATATTGACCTCATGGTGTTTTTCGATCCGACCGTCCCGGCATTGGCAAACGGAGTAGAGGCGGCGCCGTTTTTTACCCGGCTCACACGAGATTTGGTCAAGCTCCTGCAAGAGCGGACCACTGATGGCTACGTTTTCCGGGTCGATCTGCGTCTGCGGCCCGATCCGTCTTCGACCCAGATTGCGATATCGACCGACGCGGCGCTCGACTATTACGAAAGCCGAGGCCAGACCTGGGAGCGTGCGGCGTTGATCAAGGCGCGCGCCTGCGCCGGCGACCTCGATGCCGGCGCCAAATTCATAAGCGAGCTTTCTCCCTTCATCTGGCGCAAATATCTCGATTTCACTGCCGTCGCCGACGTGCATGCGATGAAGCAGCAGATCCACGTCTACCGCGGTCACGGCGAAATTGCCGTAGAGGGGCACAACGTCAAAGTGGGTCGCGGCGGTATTCGCGAGATCGAGTTTTTCGTGCAGACCCAGCAGCTGATTGCCGGCGGCCGGAACAATGTATTGCGCGACCGCGGCACGGTGGCGACGCTTGTGGCGCTGGCGGCTGGCGGCTGGATAGGCGCGTCCGCACGCGATGAATTGACTGGAGCTTACGATTTCCTGCGGCTCGTCGAGCACCGTCTGCAAATGCGCGCGGATGAGCAAACCCATTCGCTGCCGTCCGATCCGGCTGAGCTGGAAGATTTCGCGCGCTTCCTGGGCTTCACGGACCGCGATGCTTTCGCAAGCGTGCTGCTAGGGCACTTGCGCACGGTCGAGAAACATTACGTTCGGCTGTTCGAAGCTACTCCCGAAGCCGGCGATTCACCTCAGCATCTTTCCTTTACCGGTCCGGTCGTCGGCACCAGTCCCACGCTCGATCGGCTCGCGGAATTAGGTTTTCGCCAGCCGCGCGAAGTCGATGCGGCGGTGCGGCGCTGGCGTAGCGCGACCTATCGGGCTTTGCGTGGCGAGCAAGCCCGCAAAAACCTCGACGAGCTGGTGCCGGTTATAATCCAGCAGCTTGCGACGACGGACAATCCGGATGCGGCGCTCGCCGCTTTCGACCAGTTCCTCGCCGGATTGCGCGCCGGCGGACGCTTGTTGTCGCTGTTGCGCCAGAAGCCAGAACTGGTCGGCTTCATCGCGCTTATCCTCGGTACCGCGCCGAGGCTGGCCGACATTTTGGCTCGGCATCCGCATGTCATCGACCCGCTGATCGATCCCGCTTCATTCGCTGCGTTGCCCGGCGCTAAAGAGCTAGAGAAGGGGCTCGCGCGGGCGGTTGAGGGGGCGCGGGGTTATGAAGAGGTTCTCGACGCAATCCGCCTCTTCGGCCAGGAGCACATGTTCCTGATCGGCGCGCGCATCCTTTCCGGCTCGCTTTCCGCCGGCCGTGCCGGTGATGTTTTCGCGGAACTGGCCGACGTTCTTATCCGCGCGCTCAAAGCGCGCGTCGAGGAGGATTTCATCGCCAGCCACGGGCGAATCTCCGGCCAGGAAATCGCGATTGTCGCGCTCGGCCGGCTCGGTGCGCGCGAGATGACCGCAACCTCGGACCTCGATCTTATCGTCGTCTACGATTTCGATGACGAAGAGCCGGAGTCCGATGGCAAGCGGCCGCTCTACGGCGCGCAATATTTTGCCCGTTTCACGCAACGCCTGATCAGCGCACTCACGGTGCAGACCAACTACGGAGTCTTGTATCAGGTTGATATGCGATTGCGGCCCTCAGGGCGCTCTGGTCCGCTGGCGACACACATTGACGGATTTATCAGTTACCAGGAGCGCGAAGCGTGGACGTGGGAGCATATGGCGTTGACGCGAGCGCGCGTAGTCGCCGCCTCGCCGGGTTTTGCGGTACGCGTCGAATCGGCGATTCGCGATGTGCTTTGTCGCCGACGCGACGCTGTGGCGGTTGCCGCTGATGTCGTCGAAATGCGAGGCGCGATCGCGAAAGAAAAAGGCGACGCCGACCCGTGGGACCTCAAATACGGCGCCGGGGGCCTGATTGACGTTGAATTTATCGCCCAATATTTGCAATTGGTGAATGCCGCGGCGGCGCCGGAAATTCTCGATGTTTCCACGGCTCGCGTTCTCGATCACGCGGCGCGCGGCGACATCCTCAAACCGGAGGATGCCGAAATTCTGCGGCCGGCAGTGCGGCTCTATCACAGCCTAACGCAAATCTTGCGACTTTGCCTGCCCGGCGTGTTCGACCCAAAAACGGCGAGCTCCGGAGTTCTCGGACTTCTCACCCGCGCCGCGGATCTGCCGGATTTTCCGGCCCTACAAGCGCACCTTGCTGAAATGGAACGCGAAACGCGGGAGTGCTTCGTGCGGCTCCTGGGAGCGCGGCCTTAGAGCGCGATGACTTTTCTTCGAATCGTCATCCCGCTCCAGCTTGTTAATGGAGGATGATCTTTTCCGAAAACCGGTGTCCACTTTTCGGGATCATGCTCTAGCCGGCCTTCGCTTCCCGGAACGCGACTTGCGGGACTTTCAGCGGCAGCCGCACCACCACCGTCGTGCCGACACCGAGTACCGAACGAATACGCATTCTTCCACCGTGCAACTCGGCGAGGGACTTTGCGATCGCCAGTCCAAGTCCGGAGCCTTGATGCCGCTTCGTCAATTGACTTTCCACTTGCTCGAATGGGCGACCGAGTTTGCGCAAGGCGTCTTTGGGGATGCCGATGCCGTTGTCGGAGATTGCGATGGTGACCAAGCCGGCGCGCAGCCTTCCGTGCACGGTCACGGAGCCGCCGTCGGGCGTGAATTTCACGGCGTTTGATAAGAGGTTGAGGGCTACTTGCTTTAGCGCCCGGCGGTCGGCGGTCAGCGTCAGAGCGGGAGCCACCTGGGAACTCAGTGTCAACCGTTTTTCGTTCGCTCGACCGAAGACCACGCGGGTGCACTCGGCCAGAATGTCGTCGAGCTCGACGGTTTCGGGATGAAGATGGATACCGCCAGCCTCGATCTTCGACATGTCGAGAATGTCGTTGATGACATCGAGCAGGTATTGGCCGCTTTCGCGGATGTCGCGTGAATATTCGCCGTATTTTTTTGCGCCGAGCGGCCCGAACATTCCCGATTCCATGATTTCCGAAAAGCCGATAATCGCGTTCAGCGGCGTGCGCAGTTCGTGGCTCATGTTGGCCAGAAACTTTGATTTTGCCTGGTTGGCATCCTCGGCGCGGGTCTTTTCCTCGGCGTATTTCAGCGCCAGATCGGCGAGCTCTCCGGTTTGATGCTCCAGCATTTGCTGGGATTTGCGCAAGTCCGCAATCGTGGCGATTCGCCTTTTCTCGCCCTCGACGAGCTTTTGCTCATGTTGCTTGATCTTGGTGATATCGGTGCCGACGGAGACGTAGCCCCCGTCCTTCGTGCGGCGCTCGCTGATATGCATCCAACGGCCGTCGTTGAGCTGCGCTTCGAAGGTACGCGCCCCTTGCGGTTGCCCGTCTTCGCTGGCGTTGGTCGTGCGGATTATCGCCTTTTTGCCTGCGGCGACGACGGCGGAGTAGGGGGTGGTTGGAAGAACGGCGCTGTCCGGCAGGCGGTGCAGCTCCTGAAAATTGGAATTGCAAAGGACCAGGCGGTTATCGGCGTCCCACAACACGAAGGCTTCCGGGATCGTCTCAATGGCGTCGCGCAGCCGCAAATCCGCGGCCGTTGTTTTCGCCATAAGGTCCTTCTGTTCCGAAACGTCGACCGCGATACCGATGAGATGCAGTCCGGGCTCGTCCTCTTGGCGCGCCAATTCGCATCGTACGCGCAACCACAGCCAGCGGCCGTCGGCATGGCGCATGCGGAAGGCGTGGTCGATTGACTGCGCCTTCGCGTCGGCAAGCCGGGTCGCCAGTCCGTAGAGGTCGATATCGTCCGGATGGACCAGCGCCGTGAGCTCACCGAAAGAGAGGAGTTCGTCCTTTGCCGGCAGGCCGAGCATGTCGAACATCGAATGCGACCAAAAAATGCGGCCGCGCGCCAAATCCCAATCCCACAGGCCGCAGCGGCCGCGATTAAGCGCAGTGTCGATGCGGCCGCGCACGGTGTCGTGGATCAGGTCCGCCTCTCTGGCGCGCGTAGCCTGCCAATGAAACGCGAAACCGAGAATAAGAACGACGAAGCTGGTCGTTGCTGAAAGCGTAACGGTCAGCGCCGTGGTCGAGCGCCATGTTATGAGCGCGCGGCTCGCGGTCTCGACGACGGCAAGTAGTCCCAACGGATTGCGTAACGGCCGCACCGCGGCCAAGGCGGCGGTGCCGTTGGGCAATGTGACCTCGAGCGTGTTGGCGCTACCGAGAACCGTTAAAGGCTGGGCAACGCCGAGCACGTCCAGGATAGGACGGCCGAGCTTCTCTGGATCGGCCGGCACACTGCCAATAATTATGCCGTCGGAATCGGCGACCACGATAGAAAGTTCAGCATCTGCCCATGCCGGTGGGATGTGCTCAAGCGCAGCCGATGTCCGACTGGAATTTCCCCTGAGGTCTCGTCCGGAATGCTCGAGCTGAGTGGCGGTTACATCCGCGAGCGCTTCTATCGCCTGCCGCGATTGCACAATGAGCTGCCGGCGCTGCTCGAGAACTTGAACGACCGCTCCCACGCAAATCGTTATCAGAAACGCCACGATCAGAGCCGGAACGGTCCGACGAAGAAGCGGCTCGACGTTCAGGAGGCGTCGATAAGCGGGCTTGGCGATCGACTTGGCCAGCCCTTGGATGGAATCTGAACGTAGAGACGCACTCGCCGTTTCGGCGCGCGCCATTGCCTGCCTCCGTTCGGACGGTCCCCTGCACCTGCATCCGGAAGGATGTGCCGCATCTCCCCCGAATCAGTGCATAAGAATCGATGTGCGCTGATTTGTCGAGAGTCGAGAGTCAGCATTTTCTAAAAAACTATTACCGCCGTTTTTTCAGATGACGCGATCTCGCCGCGCTGCAAAGATTCCATGTCACTGCCGCGCGGCGGTGAGCAAAAGAGCGAGTCAAATCAAGCGCGTAGTGATCCATTTCAGCGCGATGCCACCACGTTCACGACTTTGCCGAAGAAAAGGACGCGTAGGAGCACTCGGGCGCGAGCAAGGCCTTTAAAGAATAGTCCGCGCTCCGTTGCCGCGACATCAAAGCAAGAGGTCGGAGCGGAAAGCCCCCTTGGCCGCATTAATGCGCGCCGCTAAGTTGTTCTCCGCGGCGCGGCAGTCGTTGCCGACCCGCAGGTGTCGAAGACACCCTAAAAATAAGCTCAGGGAGGACGGTTCAGTGAAACAATCAACGCGCACTGTCAGCCGCCGGAAGGTGCTCAAGGGCGCCGCCATCAGTGGTCTTGCCGCAGCGTCGGCACCGGTTTTATTTCGGCCCGCAATAGCTGTGCCGGAGACGGTCAAGATCGGCCTGGTCGGTCCGAGGACCGGTTTCTTGGCTTTGTTCTATGAAGAGATGTCCTGGGCCATCGAGCACGCCAAGAAGTCGACCGGCAACTCGATCACCATCAACGGCACGAAGCACCCGCTCGAGATCGTCGCCAAGGACAGCCAGTCCAATCCGAACCGGGCATCCTCCGTCACCCAGGAACTGATCCTCAACGACAAGGTTCACATCGTCACCGCTTTCGCCACGCCAGAGACCGTCAACCCGGTTTCCGATCAGTGCGAAATCAACGGCATGCCGTGCGTCTCCAATGACGATCCGCTCGAGTCTTATTTCTTCGGACGCAAGGGCGATCCGAAGAAACCGTTCGAGTGGACCTACAACTTCTTCTTCAACGGCGCCTCGGCGATCGGGGTCAATCTGAAGACGTGGGCACGCGTGAAAACCAACAAGAAACTCGGCGTAATGTGGGCCAACGACGACGACGGGCGCGTTTTCGAGCACGTCATGCCGCCGGTGATCAATGACGCCGGTTTCACCATCATCGATCCAGGCCGCTTCGACCTGCCGGTCAGCGACTGCACGCCTGAAATCACGAAATTCAAATCCGAAGGCGCGGAAATCGTCTTCACGGTCATCCCCGGTCCGAATTTCACGGTTTTTTGGAACCAATGCGCCCAGCAGGGCTTCAAGCCGAAAGTCGTCACCGCCGGCAAGGTGAGCGAGTTCCCGCAGGGCATGTATCCGTTCGGCGACCGCGCCATCAACATGGTGACCGAGGTCTGGTGGTCGCGCTTCCATCCCTATTCGTCGAGCCTGACCAAGCAAAGCTCGGCCGAACTCGCCGACGCCTACGAAAAGGACACCAACCAGCAGGCGTCGATGGGGCTGGGCTTCCGCCATTCGTTGCTGGAAGTGCCGATTGCCGCGTTGCAGATGACGCAGAAGCTCGACGACCCGGCGTCGATCCGCGACGCGGTACGCGACAACGCGTTCCAGACCATCGTCGGCCCGGTCGACTTCAAGAAGGGACCGTTCCCGAACACGGCCCTGACCAAGCTCGTCGCCGGACAATGGCGCAAAAGCAAGGACAAGAGGTGGCCGCTGGAGCTGGTGATTGTCGACAATCAACTGGCCCCGAACATCCCGGTCGGCGGCGAGCCGGAGGCGATGCCGGGTAGCTGACAGTCAACGGCGGAGATAATCAGACCCAGGGCGCATCTCGTCCTTCCAGCGACGAGGTGGGCCGGTTGCCGCGTTAGACTGACGCGGCGTTCGTGCCGGTTTTGGTGCACGACAGGCGTGGATAGATATGTTCGCCAAAGCCGCGGATGCCTTCGACGAAATCCGGGAAGCTGAACAGGCAACCATCGATTCCGCTTTCGGCAACGATTTCGTCAAGTTGTTCGGCGACGCTTTCATACGAACCGCAGATTGTCGGAATGCTCATGAACGCGCCATGACCTTGCGCCGGCGTCCGGGACAGGCCGGCCAAATGGTGTTCTGAGCTACCGCCCTTGTTGCTATCCAAAGATGCGCTGTCGAGCATGTTTCCGAGCGCGACCAAATCAACGCCGCGGACGATTTGCGCCTGCACCTCGTTCGCTTCGCTTTCCGTTTCGGCGCTAATAATCTGGAAGAGTGCGTAGCCGCCGACCTTGCGCCCGCTACGAGTTCCAGCAGCCTTCAGCCGGTCCACTTTCTCCTTCAAATGCCAGCGATCGGCGACCATGAAGCTTTCGTCAGCGTATTCGGCGACGAATTGAAAGCCCGCTTCAGACTGCCCGGCCGACACCAGTGGAATTTCGTGGCGCGGCCGCGGATAACAGTGACAGTCCTCAAGCGTGAAATGCTCGGTGCGGCAGGTAACCGTGCCGTCGCGCCAAAGCTGCTTGAGGATCTGCACGTATTCCCGTGCGTATTGGTACCTTTGTTCGAAATAATCGTTGCCTCGCCACAGGCCCATTTGGAGGTATTCCGGCCTATTCCATCCAGTCACGATGTTGAGGCCGCAGCGGCCGTGGCTGATGTCGTCGATGGTCGCCACCATCCGCGCTATGACCGCCGGATGATGCGCGAGCAACGTCACCGAAGGGTAGAGTTCCAGCCGGCTGGTAACCGCTGCGAGCGCGCCCATCAGGGTGAAGGTCTCCAAACACTCATCCCAAAATCCGGTTTCGCCGCCAAAGCCGCGGTACTTCATCATCGACAGGATCATGTGAAAGCCCTGTCGCTCAGCTTCGATCGCGATGGCTTTGTTGTGGTCAAACGTCGGGGAATATTGAGGACTGGCGCGTGAGATGATGTAGCCGTTGCTGCCATTGGGCAAAAATATGCCGAATTTCACGGAAACCTCGCATCGCTTCCATGCGCTTGAAAGTCGCCATTAAGTCGCCCCTGCAAGACAATAAATACTGATGTGGATGGAGCAACCGAGCTTGCGGAACTAAGCGCTGAAGAACAAGAAATTGTGCCTCAACGGAAAAACACCAAGGGCTGGCGCCGTTGGCGTGCCTCGACGCCGCGGTTATTCCGGGCTGGTGGGAAGTTCGATTTGCGCGCTGCGGCGCCATTCGGTCGCCGAAATCCCATACTTGCTCTTAAAGGCGGCCGCGAAATGCGCGGGGCTCTTGAAGCCGGAGCGCAACGCGATTTCG
This sequence comes from Xanthobacteraceae bacterium, assembly GCA_036845025.1. Taxonomy (GTDB): domain Bacteria; phylum Pseudomonadota; class Alphaproteobacteria; order Rhizobiales; family Xanthobacteraceae; genus BOG-931. The sequence goes on from DAIUEQ010000006.1 coordinate 13,255, forward strand.
CTGATCGGAAGGCGGCCATTTGCCGGGTTTGCCAGGGCGGAATACGCGGCCTGGAGGCGCAGATCGCGCAGCGACGCGCACACCGTGTCACTTTCATCCTGAAAGATTCGATGCAGGTAACGCACGGAAATTCCCATTGAGGAGCTGATCTTCTCCGGGTCAAGCTCCTGATCGGCAAAGTTGGCGCGCATAAAGCCGATGCAGCGACGCCGGAGTCCCGTGCGCACCGGCGCGTTGTCGCTTTCGAGCGTATCGGTGTCGCCGGCTTCAAAGGCGAGCGCGATAAGCTCCACCAAATGGCTACTATAAGAATACGCTGCGGGAGACGGGACAGAGCCGAGCTGCTCGCTCAGGGAGCGCATCAGATCCGATGTGATCCCCCATAGCCCGGTTTTTCCGTCGGAGGGGATACAGACAAGTTGATCGACCGTCCTCAGCCGGGATCGCAGCATGAAGGCGGGGACGGTGATGTTGATAATCTCCGTCGCCTGCGCGTGCTCCCAGGTCCACGGGCTGTTCAAGTCAAAAAGCGCAAACGCCCCGGTCGGGATCTCGCGGTCGCGCCCACGCTGCTTTAATTGAACGACGCCGTTGCGGACATTGACGAGAACGAAGTGATCGCGTCCGTCCTTCCGCACATGGCGTGACGTTCGCTCGGTAAATTCGCTGGAGCTGTTGATTCGGGAAAAATCCAGACTACCGAAATGACAATGTAGGACGTTGCCGGAAAACCGATCCTGCTCGCGAATGAGAACGTTCGAGTCACCGAAGAAGCCATGGATCACCTCGCGCCAGGCACCAGGCTGGTCCCGTTCCGAAACAGTCCGCCGATTAACTTCAACCATGGGGCAATACCAGCGCGCTTTGTCGGCAATCGCGAGGCAAAATGCCTCGACAGTATTTCTGCGCTCGCTCTTGGCAGCAGAGCTATTCGCCGGCGTCGCTACACGCGAAGGTAGACAGTATTCACCCTGCTGTAAACTCGATGAGTCTTTTTTCGAGGCGAAGAAATGCCTTAATCGTAAACCGCGCGGCGGCGACATTTGATCGTCGCGCGGGCTGTTTCGACCTCATACGTTACTGGTCAACGGAGGCGGCTTTCGCTCTCTCAGGAATACGGAATAAAGAACTGCTTGGCCTGGACGGGAACGTTCGGCGCGATCGAATTGGATACCACGAACATTTCGTATGGATGCTTGGTACCGCGATTCCACTGCACCGTCACAATTGGCGTGGAGCACACATTGGGGAACATCCCACCCTTGAAATTGATGTGCCCACAAATCGAATCGTAATCGATGTCGCGCAGAGCGTCGCGGATCGACGCGTGGTCGGTGGCGCGAGCCTGCTTCAAAGCGTAAATGCCCACCTCAAACAAGCCGTGTCGTCCGCCGAGCATGAATGACGCCTGGCGTCCGCTTTCCTGCTCGTAGGCGTCGGTAAGTTGTTGTGCGGTCTGACCGGTCAAACCCGAGGTGAAGGGGAAGTTCGGCGCCCAAATCGCATCGGTCGTAAGCCCGATGGCGCGATCCCCGAGCGGCACCACACCTGCGGGAAATTCGAGTGCCTTTCCCAGCGTGACGATTTTCGGCCGGTAGCCCTGCTGGGCACAGCCATTCCAGAACAACGTGAATTCCGGCGGTGGCAGAACACCGGTGACAATCTCCACGCCAGCGCCTTTGAATGCCGCGATCTGGGCGTTGTAGGTGCCGGACGGCATGTCAAACCGGCCCGGATCGACCAGACGATAGCCCTCCCGCTCGAGCGTCTTGGCGTAGATGCCAGCATAGGTCCGCCCGTCGGTGTCATTCGGCCAAAGGCCGCCCACCACTTTGTTGGTCTGCATCTCCTTCCACGAGCCGATAAACGTGCGGGTCTGGCTCAGCGTGTCGAATGAGAAGTGATAGGTCCATTCGAAGCCGACCTTTGGGTCGCCGCGGCGGCCGAGAAAATACGGCTCGATTGGCGCATCGTTTGTCAGGCACGGAACGCCATTGACCTCGCATTGATCAGCAACCGGATTGGTGGTCTCGGGCGCCGCACCGGAGAGCATTAGATTGACGTTATTCTTCAGAATGAGATCTGAGGCGACCTCGGCCGCCCGATTTGGGCTTGACTGGCTATCGCGTAACAGGATTTCAAGCTGATACTCTTGGCCGCCAACTGTGATCTTATTTCCAGTCGCTTTGGCGACTTGGTTCAGCACAAATGGTACATGCTCGGAGAAAAATGCCAAGAAACCCGTCATCGGCGCTACGAAGCCGATCCGGATTGTTCGTTGCTCCGCGCCTACGTGGCGAAGCGGCGTGGCCGCAAGCGCCCCGGCGCCGGCTGTCGCAAGAAACCGTCTGCGATTGATGCACGGTCTGCGCATTTCCAGACCCTCCCACGTCTTCGCTTGATCGCAATCCAATCTGGGAAGCCGGATTATACCGGACAATTACGTTGTCAAAAACCGCTGCGATTGCGCTTCGCAATAATCGTTAATGCTGTAGTCGAGAATCCCCTTTCAAGCTGTTGCAATATGCGAGTTGATTGCAATCAGCCGCAATGAATGGGACAACGGCGCCCATGCTCGAACTCGCTTCGCTTTCACGCACCTTCGGTGGCCTTGTCGTGATCGACCGGCTCGACTTCAAGGTAAATGAAGGCGAGATCATAGGCATTCTCGGACCGAATGGGGCGGGCAAGACCACATTATTCAACATGATCGCCGGCGTCTTGCCGCCGAGCGGCGGTCGCATCATGTTTGCCGGCGGCGATGTCACGCGTATGCGGCCATGGCATCGGTGCCGCCTCGGCATTGGCCGCACCTATCAGATCCCAAAGCCGTTCGCTCACATGAGCGTATTCGAAAACGTGCTTACGGCGGCCGTCCACGGCGGCAAAATGCCGTTGGCCCAAGCCAAACCGCACGCCGAAGCGATACTTGCCCGCGTTGGTCTTGCGCACCGCGCACGGCTTCCAGCCGGACAGCTCGCACTCCTTGATACCAAGCAGCTTGAACTCGCGAAAGCGCTGGCGCTTCGCCCGCGGCTTCTTTTGCTTGACGAGATCGCCGGCGGACTGACCGAAGCCGAATGCGATTTACTGATCGGCACCATAAGCGACGTGCATCGCGGCGGGGTCACGATCGTTTGGATCGAGCACGTGATCCAGGCGCTGCGCCGTATCGTCACCCGGCTCGCGGTGCTTTCCGGCGGTAATTTCATAGCTATGGGCGCGCCGCAGGACGTGCTGGCCGATCGGCGCGTGAAAGAAGCTTATCTCGGGACATGATCCGGCATGGCAACGACAGCATCACCTGCGCTGCTCGCCGTCGAAGACGTGTCGGTTTTCTACGAGAAATTTCGTGCGATCAACCATGTCGATATCGCCGTCGGGGCCGGGGAAATTGTCTCCATCATCGGCGCTAACGGGGCCGGAAAATCGACACTGCTGAAAGCTATCATCGGCCAAGCCGATAGGGTGGAAGGCAAAATAAGCTTTGCCGGCGATGCGATCATCGGCCGCTCCACGGAAGCCATTGTCGCGTCCGGCATTATGCTGGTGCCGGAGGGGCGCAGACTATTTCCGTCGCTGACCGTGGAGGAAAATCTCGGTCTTGGCTGGGAAGTCGGGCGCAAGGGCGAAATTAGATTCGATGACGTCTGGCGGCTGTTTCCGGTGCTCAAAGACCGTCGGCGGCAAAAGGCCGGATCGCTTTCGGGCGGCCAGCAGCAGATGGTTGCGCTCGGGCGCGCTCTTCTGGCCAATCCGCGGCTTCTCCTGTGCGACGAGATCAGCCTCGGCTTAGCGCCGCTCGTGATCAACGAACTCTACACGCTCATTCCGCGGATCAAGGCGCGTGGCATCGGCATTCTGATCGTTGAGCAGGACATCGAACGTTCGCTTCGGGTCGCCGACCATTTCTATTGCTTGCTCGAAGGCAAGGTATCGCTGTCCGGAAGCCCCCGTGATGTGAGCCGCGATGTCGTCATGAAGCATTATTTCGGCCTGTGAGCGAATGATGATCGCGGTCTGGGCCAATCAATTGCTCCAAGGCGTGATGCTCGGCGGCCTTTATACGCTGTTCGCCATCGGCCTTTCGCTCTCGGCCGGCGTGATGCGTTTCGTCAACATCGCGCATGGCGATTTCATCGTGCTGACGTGCTACGCGCTGCTGCTCCTGGGGACGTTGCTTGGCGTTAATCCGGTCGTCGCCACCCTTATCGTGCTCCCGATTGCCTTCCTGTTCGGCTTCGTTCTGCAGCGCTTCCTGTTGCAGCGCGTGGTTGGTGAGAACGTGCTGCTGGTGATCCTCGTCACCTTCGCTTTGTCGATCATCATCGAGAACGGGCTGCTCGAGGGCTTCGGCGCCGATCCGCAAAAAATCTCCGGCGGTTGGATGGAAACGGCAACGGTCGCGCTGGGCGATGGCATTAATGTCGGTCTCTTCCAGATTGTGACCTTTGTCAGCGCGGTGGCGCTGGTGGCGGTGCTCGATCTTCTGCTTTACCGCACCGGCATCGGCGCCAAGATCCGCGCGGTCTCTGACGACGTCGCCGCCGCCAATCTCATCGGCCTGTCCTCGGTGCGAATTTACGCCGTTGCCATGGGCATCACCTTCGTCACCATCGGCATCGCCGCGGGCTTCGTGTCGATCTGGACCAACTTTGATCCTGCCTCGGGTCCGACTCGGCTCCTGGTGGCCTTCGAAGTGATTGTGATGGGCGGGCTGGGCAGTCTGTGGGGCTCGCTTGCCGGCGGCATCGTTCTCGGTCTTGCCCAGGCAATTGGCGGCCAATTCGACATCGCCTGGCAGATCATGGCCGGCCACATCGTATTTCTCGTCGTGCTGGCACTGCGCCCGCAGGGTCTGTTTCCGAAGTACTGAGCCATGGCACAGACGCTAATCCTCAATGGCGCGCGCGCAATCTTCGCAGTCGCCGTCGTTGCGACGGCGGCGGCGCCGTTTTTGTTTAGTGCCAACTACGTCGTGCTGCTGACCGAATTTATGTCGATGCTGGTGCTGGCGATCATGTGGAATTTGCTCGCCGGCTACGCCGACATCGTTACCGTCGGCCAGCACGCCTATGTCGGCGTCGGCGCCTATGCGTTTTTCGGCTTCGCCGCGCTGGCCGGGATCAACCCTTATCTGTCGATCTTGCTGGCCGGACTGGTTGCGCTTGCCATTGCGGTGCCGACCATGATCTTGGTGTTCCGCCTTCGCACCGCTTACCTCGCCATTGGCACCTGGGTAGTCGCCGAACTCTTGATGCTCGCCTCGGGAAAGCTCAACGCCTGGGGCGGCGGCTCGGGCACGAGCTTGCCGATCTCGATTGTGCTTGGCTTCGGCCGGGCGCGCGGCGACCGCATTGCGACGATCTACTGGCTGGCATTCGGATTGGCGGCAGTGGCCATGCTGGCGACGTACTTCCTGCTGCGCTCGCGGATCGGCGTCGGGCTAACCGCAATGCGCGATAACGAGGAAGGCGCCGCCGCGGTTGGCGTCAACATCACGTATGCGCGTGTTCTGTGCTTTCTCGGCACCGCCCCGTTCCTTGGCATAGTCGGGGCCGTCATCACGTTGCAGAAATTGCGCATCGCGCCGCCGGCCTCGTTCAGCATCACCGACTGGACCGTCCTCATCATCTTTAATGTGGTGATCGGCGGCATCGGCAGTTTCGAGGGGCCTATCATCGGCACCATCGTCTATTTCTTGCTGCGGCAGTATCTCGCCGGCCTTGGAGCCTGGAATCTCATTCTTCTGGGGACGTTCTCCGTTGTCGTCATCCTCATTGAGAAGCGCGGACTGTGGGGTCTTATCCGCCGCGGACTCGGCGACGACCTCATACCCATCGCGCACAAGCCGTCAGCGGGGTTCGACGGGGCCGCGAAAGCGCATATCAATGCAGCGTCTGATAGCCGGCAATAGCAAGCTCGACCGCGATCAAGATGACGATAATAATTTCCAGCCGCAGTGATCGCTTTGTGTCGATGATATCGGTTAGGACCTCGGCGGTGTCGGAAATTACCTTGAGCTTGAGCGCCAAAGCTTCCGCGCGTTCCTTCAACTCGTACTCGTCTTCCAGCCGCAAATAGAGGCGGTCCAGATCCGGGCGGTCCCACACCACGTCCGGCTTTTCCGCAACGGCGACCCGGCCGGACACCCGATGCTGCACTAGTAGCGCATTGCCGATGTGCTTGAGAATGGTGCGCCGCCCGGCGACTGCGCGGCCCTGTTCTGCCAGCTGTCGGGTAAACGGTTCGACGGTCTCGAATACCGCGGTGACTTCCCGTTCATCGCGCGCCAGCACGACGCTCTTGGACAGCGCGTCGGCGATCACGATCAAATGGTCGGGCGTCACTGTCTTGAGCATGATCGGGCCGCCGGGAAGAATTTGATCTTCCTTTTCGGGCGTAAGCTCGATCAGCACGGTTTCTTCTTCGGACGGCATGATCGGACGGATAAGGCGCTTTTGCAGACCGCGCAGAACCTCGTTTTCTTCGGGACCGGTTAGTCCCATGAGGACTGCGACGCCATATCGGAACAGCGTCACATAACCATCCTTGCCGAATTTGTAGGTCAGCGGCGCTGTCGAAACGACGTGATCGTGTTCGAGGTTTGAGGTGTCGATGCGATCGCTGAGCAGGAGCGCTCTTATTCGCCTGCGGCTTTTTGGGGATGGATTGTCGCTCATAATCGCTCGTCCCGCGCCGGTGCGGCGGAGCCCTTAACCACCCGAAAGCGTACGCGCGACAATATCGCCGACATCGCGCGATAAGTTCGGTGCGGCGGCGATCCGGCGCAGCGTGCGCTCGGCGCGTTCGCGACGACGCGGCTCGAGCGCGCGCCATGAACGAAACGCGCCCGTCAAGCGGGCCGCTACCTGAGGATTCTTCGAATCGAGCGCGAGCACGATATCGGCGACAAAGTCATAGCCCTTGCCGTCGATTCGATTGAATTGGGTATGGTTGGCTTGCGCGAACGAGCCGATCAGCGCGCGGATACGGTTGGGATTCGTCATTGAGAATGCCGGGTGCGAGGTCAGCGCCCGGACCCGTTCCAGCGTCGCCGCCTCCGGGATCGCCGCCTGCAGTGAGAGCCACTTGTCGATAATGAGCGGATCGTCGGCGTAGCGGGTGTAGAAATCTTCAAATGCTTGCGCGCGCTCGGGCCGATCCTGTTGAGCAAGCGTCTCCAGCGCGGCCATACGATCGGTCATGTTGTCTGCGCTTTGGTATTGTGAGAGCGCGAGCGCAACGGCGCCGGCCTCGCCTGTCGCCGACAAGAGGTCGAGGCAGAGGTTTTTCAGCGCACGCCGTCCGGCGCCCGCCGCGTCTGGGCGATACGGAGCCGATGCCGACAATCGATGATAAGCTTCCGCCAGCGCCGGCCGCAGGCGCTCGCCGATCGCCGCGCGCAAGGCGCGGCGCGCCTGGTAGACTGCATCTGGATCGACATCACATCCGATCTCGCGCGCGATATCGGCTTCGCTTGGCGGCGTCAGCGTTAGCGCTATAAAGGCCGGCTCCAGGGTATGATTTCCGAGAGCGTGGGCCAAAACGTCGATCAGCTCGTCGTCGCTGCGCGCCGCGGCTCCATTGCGCAATGCGGTGACGTTCTCCGTCAGAAGCGACATCGCCAACGTTTGCACCGCCTGCCACCGGTTGAATGGATCGGCGTCATGGGCCGCAAGAAAATGCAGTTCGCGGGCGTCGAGCGGCAAATTGAGTTTTATCGGCGCGGAAAAGGTCCGATTCACCGACGGTATCGGGTGCTCGGCGACGCCTGAAAAAACGAAACTTTGATCAGGCTTGCTTATTTCGATGACGCCGTCGTCGAGCCGGCGGCCATCGAGCATAAGTGGCAAATCGCGGCCGTCTTTGCCCACGAGGCCCAGCGCGAGCGGAATGACCATCGGCTCTTTGTGCGGCTGGCCCGGCGTCGGCGGAACGCTTTGCTTGGCGTCGATGCGATAGGTTTTGGTCCGCGGATCGTAATGCCTTGCGACCACTACTTCCGGCGTGCCAGCCTGGGTATACCATCGCATGAATTGCGTGAAATCCCGGCCGCTTACGTCAGCAAAGCATTGCACGAATTGCTCGACGGTCGCCGCTTCGCCGTCATGACGCGTGAAATAAAGGTCCATGCCTTGGCGAAACAGCCTTGCGCCGAGCAAGACCTTGATCATGCGCACGACTTCGCTGCCCTTGTCGTAAACCGTCGTCGTGTAGAAATTATTGATCTCGCGATAGGCCTCGGGCCGCACCGCATGCGCCAGCGGGCCGGCATCCTCGACAAATTGGTGCGCGCGCAACGCGCGTACGCTGCTGATCCGCTCGACCACGCGCGACCGTTGATCGCTTGAAAATTCCTCGTCGCGGAACACCGTGAGGCCTTCTTTGAGGCAGAGCTGGAACCAGTCGCGGCAAGTAATGCGATCGCCGGTCCAGTTGTGAAAATACTCATGGGCAATGACCGCCTCGATATGGGCGTAGTCGGTATCGGTTGCGGTGGCCGGCGAAGCCAATACGAATTTGTCGTTGAAAATGTTGAGGCCCTTGTTCTCCATGGCCCCCATGTTGAAGGCGGATACGGCGACAATCATGAAAATGTCGAGGTCGTATTCGCGGCCGAACGCTTCCTCGTCCCAGCGCATGGCGCGCTTGAGGCTGTCCATTGCGTAGAGCGCGCGGTCTTCCTTGCCCGGCTCGACGTAAATGTGCAGGGCGACCTCGCGGCGCGACATCGTGGTGAAATTGTCGGCGACGCGCGCCAGCCGCCCGCCGACGAGCGCGAACAAATAACAGGGCTTTTTGAACGGATCGTGCCAGACGGCAAAGTGGCGATTGGTGCCGGGCAGGGAACCTTGCGCCACCAGATTGCCGTTGGCGAGCAGGACGGGCGCGTCATCCTTGTCGGCTTCAATGCGTGTGGTGTAGACCGCCATCACGTCCGGACGGTCGAGAAAATAGGTGACGCGACGGAAGCCTTCCGCCTCGCACTGCGTGCAATAGGTGGACCCGGCGCGATAAAGGCCCATTAGCTGCGTGTTGGCCGCCGGGTCGATGAGCGTCTCGATCTCGAGCTCAAATGGCCCGTTCGGCGGCTGAGCAATGGTCAGCTGTTCCGGCGTTGCGACGTAGCTTTCCTTCGGCAATTCCTTGCCGTCGACCGCCAGCGAACGGAGAACAAGGTCCTCGCCGTCAAGCACGAGCGGCGCCGGTGTACTGAACCCGTTCGGCTTTAATCTGAGCTTGGCGCGTACGCGGGTCGCCGCGGCATCGAGCGAAATATCAAGTTCGACGGTATCGATGAGCCAGTCCGGCGGACGATAATCCTTAAGGCGGATGGGGCGGGGTTCTTCGGTGCGCATCGCCTCCGGTGTAGAAGTTTTGCCCGCTCATGGAAAGCCGCAACGCACCTGGGCCGAGCGGCGTGCCGAGTGGCCGCCCGCGGTTGCGCGGGCAAATCGCGGGGAAAGGGCGACCGGCGGAAGCGTTGCTGTCACGCGTCGAGGTTTGCGTTGATCTCGCACCAAACGCCCTGCGGGTCGTACTCTATTTTGACCTCGCCGCCGAGTTCTTGCGCCAGGCCGCGCTCGATGAGCCGCGAGCCGAATCCCTTTCGCCGCGGCGGAACGACCGGAGGGCCGTCCTTTTCCGACCACTCCAAGCGCAACCGCCGTCCGTTTGGCTCCTGGAGCGTCTGCCAGGTAATGGCGACACGGCCTTTTTCGTTGGAAAGCGCGCCGTACTTCACGGCATTCGTCGCGAGCTCGTGCAGCGCCATGCTGATCGACAAGGTCATCTTGGCCGAAAGCCACACGGCCGGCCCGTTGACCGCAAAACGGGTCGGATTGGCATCACGGTAGGGAATTATCGCCTGTGCAGCGATGTCGCCGAGATTGGCACCCTCCCAGCTTTCATTAGTCAAGACGTCGTGCGCGCGTGACAGAGCGAGCAGGCGCGACTGAAACATTTCGCGCCCCCCGGTATCCGTCCTTGCTCGCCGAAAAGATTGAACCGCAATGGACTGTACAGTGGCGAGCGTGTTCTTGACGCGGTGGTTCAACTCGTTGAGCAGGAGCAACCGATGCTCCTCGGTGCGTTTGCGCTCGGTAATGTCCAGGCCGGCGCTAACGGCGCCGACCACTTTGCCGGATTGATCGCGCAGCGGAGCTGCCTGAACCAGTCCGGAAAGAACGCTACCATCGGTGAAGTGCAATTCCATCTCTTCGTTCGTAATGGTTTCGCCCATCAGCGCCCGCCGCAGCGGCAAGCGCTCGGGCGGCAACTCCACACCGTCCTTGAACACGCGGTAGTGTTGTGGCGCCTGCGCCGGCGGAACGGATAGTGAGGCGTTTGCCGTTTCGGGAATCCGGACCATTTCCGCCGCGCGCCGGTTGCCGATGACATGTTGCCCCGCGCTGTCGAACGTAAACCACACCGCTACGGGCACCGTGTCCAATACTGCTTGCAGCCGCACCTTCTGTGCCTCAAGCTCGGAAGAAATCTCGTGCCGCACCCGCGCCAGGGTGATGTTGGTATTGACGCGCGCGAGAAGTTCCTGCGCGCTGAACGGCTTGATCAGATAATCGTCCGCACCCGCCTCGAGGCCTTCGATTTTCGCCTCCTCGCCGGCGCGCGCCGAAAGCAAGATAACCGGGAGGCTCTTGAGTTCAGGATCGCCTCTGATTTCACGCAATAGCGCGAAACCATCGCGGACGGGCATCATCACGTCCGACAACAGAAGATCGGGCCGCCGTTGACGTATGACCCGCAGCGCGTCCATGCCGGTGCCGACGCTTTCCACGTCGTAGTGCGCCGCGAGCATACGCTCGACGTAGTCGCGCATGTCCGCGTTGTCGTCGGCGATCAGGACGTGAAGGCGCGGTTCGGCGCCGCTTTCTCCGGCTGCCGGTTCATTCGATGTTTGTCCGCGCGAAACGTCCGTCGGACGTTTTTGCGCGGTTTCCGGCCGCGGCAACCAGCGCAGAGCTTCTTGGACAAACGCCGGTGCGCCGGTCGCCGAATGCGCATCGCGCGACGGTAATGCGGCTGTCGCCGCCGGGGCTTGGCCGTAGGGTAGCGTGACCGCGAAGGTCGTTCCACGATCGACCTCGCTTGCCGCCGTTACTTGGCCCCCCAGGAGGTTTACGAGTTCGCGCACCAGAGCAAGCCCGATGCCGGACCCTTCGTGGGTGCGGCCGCGCTGGCCTTCGACTCGGTGAAAGCGTTCAAACACATGGGCTAGCTCGCTTGCCGGGATACCAACTCCGGTGTCGCTCACGGACAGTTCGACGCGTCCGCCGATTTCGCGCAGCCGAACGTTGATGCCGCCGTCGAGTGTGAACTTGAAGGCGTTCGACAGAAGATTGAGGACAATCTTCTCCCACATGTCGCGATCGACATAGACCGACCGCGGCAGCGCATCGCATTCGACGGTGAATTTCAATCCGGCGCGCTCACACGGCAAATCGAAACTGGAGGCGAGCTCGCGCGTTAGAGCGGGCAAATCGGTTTTCTCAAAGTAAGCCTGCATGCGGCCGGCTTCGACCCGCGAAAAATCAAGGAGAGTATTGACGAGCTGCAGCAGCCGCAGCGCGTTGCGGTGCGCAACCGCGACTTCTTCGAGGCGTTTGCCCTTTAGCTGATCGGGATGCCGCAACACTTCTTCCAGCGGCCCCAGCATCAGGGTCAGTGGTGTGCGGAATTCATGGCTGACATTGGAGAAGAAAGTGGTTTTGGCACGATCGATTTCGGCAAGCGCTTCGCCGCGGCGCCGTTCTTGTTCGTAAGCCTCGGCGTTGGAAATTGCCGCCGCGATTTGCCCGGCAACCAGCTTCATGAAACCCGAATAGTTGTCGTCGAAAAGCCGGAATGGATTAAGGCCGGCGATCAGAAAACCGGATCGGCCCGTTTCGCCGCTTGCCATGATCGGGAGAACGACCGCATTGTCCGGCGCCTGTTGCCACGCTCCGCTCGGAAACATCGCCTGGAATTCCATCTCAAGGCCGGAAACGACACGCGGGCGGTGATCTTGCGCGACGGCGGCAAGCGGCCAGGGATTTGACCCGTCGAGCGGCAAGGTGGTCATGACCACCGGATGGTCCGGGTCGACATTCGCGGTGCTCGCCAGCGTGGCGGAACGTCCGTCAGGCTCGAGCAAATAGATCATCGCGAACGGCAAGTCGCGGTTATTGGTCGCGAGCGCGCGCGCACTGCGTTCACAGGCCTGCTGCCAGGTGCGGGTTTCGGCGGTTGTAGCGGCAAGCTCGCGCAGCAACGCAAGTTGCCGCGCATCGATCACGCGCTGCGTGTCATCGGTATTGGCGCAGAAAATTCCGCCGACGCCGCCATCATCGTCCGGGATCGGGCTATAGGAGAAGGTGTAGTAGGTCTCTTCTGGATAGCCATTGCGCTCCATGATCAGAAGCTGGGATTCGACATACGTGCCTTCGTCGCCTCCCATCGCCTGGGAAAGCATCGGCTCGATGTCTTGCCAAATCTCGCTCCAAACGAGCGAGACCGGCTTGCCGAGCGCCCACGGATGTTTGCCGCCAATGATCGACTTATAAGGGTCGTTGTAGAGGTAGATCAGTTCGCGGCCCCAGCCGATCCAGATCGGCTGGCGCGAGGTCAGCATAATGCCGACGGCAGTTCGCAGGCTTTTCGGCCACGTTTCCGGCGGACCGAGCGAGTTCTTTGACCAGTCGTATGCCCGAATCCGCCCGGCCAAGTCGCTATTGCCGAGGATCGGCCGTTCGGAATCGGCCGCGTTCGGAAGATAGGCCTCGGCTCGCGCCGCTCCGTCGCTCATGGCCACGCCCTGTCGCCAGACTGCCCCGGATGACCAATGAATGATCTTCGTTGAACCCTAGATAACAGCACGGTCTCGGCAAAAGTTCCATTCGGGGTTCTTAGCACGCCGTTAAAGCTCCGAAGCCGCATCAAGAGCTCATTTGCAAATGACGTCGTCAACGGCGGGGTTCGGCGTGGCCGATGACGCGCGCGATGGCGGGAAAACGCCGTCGCAAACCTCGTTCAGCGGTATCGACCAAAGCGTGCGCCGCACCAACCGACAGCGCGGCATCGACTTGGCAATGGAAATTGACGATCTCGCCATCGGCTGTTTGGCGAACGCGGACATCGTGCATCTCGCCCAAACCGGCGATTTCGGCGGCAAGCGCGGACAGCGCTTCGCGAATTTCATTGATGCGGTCGGGTGCGGCATCGCGCCCCGCCAGCACGATTGCCGGCAGCGGCTCGATATGCGTTTCAACCTCAACGTCGGGACCGAGTTCTTCGCGGATCGACTCTTCAAGCTGGCTGGCGATGTCGTGTGCGGCGGCGAGCGTTAGGGTACCTTCGACTTCAAGATCGACGGAAACGGACAAATGCTCAGCCAGCGCCTGCACCGCGACATGGTGAACCGCCAGCCCACTGTTGCGTGCGATCAGCATGACCCTTTCACGTACCGTTTCGTCGTCGAGCGCCCGCGACTCGGTGATGATTGTCACCTCGGCTTCGGCGAATTCGGCGCGAACCTCCCGAGTTAAACGCTCCTTGATGGCGGCAACCCGGTCGAGCGGCAGTGTTCGACTCAAGCCCACCGAGAGCTCGATGAACAGCACGGCGCCGGCGGGCCGTGCCCGAACCCGCTCGACCGTGACGACACCGGGCACGCGGCGCGCTATCGCCATCACGCGTTCGCTCACGCCCGCGGGGGCCGTATCGGTCAACGTATCGATGGTGCGCCGGCCGAGCCGCCAGCCGGCGACGCAAATGAAGAGGGCGACAATCAGCGCTGCCACAGCGTCGGCTCGAGAATACCCGAGCGCGACGCCGCCAAGCCCGATCAACACCGCGATTGACGACCACATGTCGGACCGGAAGTGCAGCGCGTCGGCTTCAAGCGCTTGGCTTGAAGTGGCCGCGGCCACGCGGCTGAGCGTGCGCGCGCGAAAAAAATCGACGACGACGGATACCGCAACGACGAGAAAGGCGGCTGGAGTTGCCGCGACCGTATACGGGTGTTCGCCGGTCAGGCGCTGCGCCGCCTCGAAAATCACCACGGTGGCGAGCACGAACAGAAAAGCCGCTTCGGCAAGCGCGGTGACGCTCTCGACCTTGCCGTGCCCGTATTGGTGTTCGGCATCGGCCGGTTTGCCGGAAACGCGCACAGCGAAATACGTCAAGAGCGTCGCGGCTAGATCAATGAGCGAATGGCCCGCTTCCGAAAGGATAGCGAGCGATCCCGTAAGGAGCCCAACGATTGCCTTGGCGATAGTGAGGCCGGCCGAAGCGGCGATCGAACCGAGTGCGGCCCGTTCCTTTTCATCCATAAGGCGTTACCGCATGGTCTAAGTGCGGAATGATAGTGCTCGGGTGCCAAGCCATTTTGCAGGTCGTGTACTGCAAAATTTCGCACAAATAAACCAGCCTCGCCGATCTTTCCCGGCAAGTTTCCCGTCGGCAGCGAGTTCTCGCGAATGTGTTAAAAGCCTAAGGTAGGCCCATGCTGGAAACAGTTGTCTCAGAGTTGAGCGCCGCGCTTGCGGCCATACGGAAAGGTGATCTGAACACAGCCGGCGCGATTGCCCAGCGTCTGCTGCAGAATAATTCCGACGATCCCGCCGTTCATCAGCTCCTCGCCGAGGTGGCCTTACGACGGGGAGAAATAGCGCGGGCAATGCTCTCCGCCACGGAAAGTCTCGCCCGGCGGCCGGATCACGTACCGGCGCTTCTGCTTGCTGGCCGCGCCGCGCGGGTGGCAGGAGATCTGGCTGGAGCTGTCGGCTTCTTCCGCCGGGCTACCGTGCTCGCGCCGGAACGAGCCGATGCTGCGTTTCTTACCTGCGCGACGCTTCTGGAACTGGGTGATCCACAAGCGGGGACCTTACTCCAGCGGTTGCTCGAATCTTTTCCCGATGATTCCGCCGGCTGGAGCTTGCTCGGCGATTCTCTGCAACACGCCGGAAAGGTGGAAGCCGCTCTCACGGCGTTCACCCGCGCCGCCCGTGCCGATCCATCGCTCGCGCTTGCGTTACGCCGCGGCACGCTTTTGGAGTCACTTGGTCGGCTTGACGATGCGTTAGATGCTTTTCGGGCGGCGGTGCAAATCGCGCCGGAAAGTGGCGAGGCCTCACTCAAACTGGGGCTTTGCTTGCGACGAACCGGCGACGTCAAAAGCGCGCGTGTCGCGCTTGAGCGAGCCGTCACTTTTGAGCCGCCAAGCAGCGAAGCTTGGTTTGCCTTGGGTTTGATCCGGCAAGACCAGCGCGAGCACATTGCTGCGGCGGAGGCCTATCGGGGCGCGCTGGACATCTGGCCCGACTTGGCCGAGGCGGCGGTCAACCTTGGCATCTGCTATCAAGAATTGGGAAATTTGGCGGAAGCCAAGGCACTGTATCGGCGAGCGCTCGATGTGCGGCCAGACTCTTTCGGTCGCATCGCCCAGGCGCTGGCGGCTGCGCCGGTCGGCGAAGTCTGGCTCGATGTCGCTGAATTGCGCCGCTCACTCGCCGGTTGGTGATCGGCGCCGCCGTGCGCGGAAACGCCGGCGGTAGAGGCCGGGCTTCGCCAGAAGGGCGGCGCCGGTTTCGTCATAACGTTGCTGCGCGGACGGCGTGAGCGGCTCGAAGCTAAGCTCAAGAGATTTGCGGGAGACGGGAAAGCACTGAGCAACGGGTGTGCCGGCCTGCAAAACACCATCGAAATGGGGGTCGATCCACATCGCGGGGAAAAGAATGCCGACGTCATTGAAATGGTCGGAATCGACTATCCCGGTGAGTAGGCGAAACGGCAGGTCGGCGCGATTTACCGGATGCGTCGCAAACAGCGAATAACCGCTGTCGAGTTCGATAGTCCAGAAGCTGTTGAACTTGATGACAACGCTTCCTTCGTCATGGAACGGCGTGCCGGTCACTTGCGCGGGTACGTGAAAACTTAGCGGTGAACGCGGATGCGCCTCGACGGAAAGCGGCGGCAAGTCCCAGGCCCAAGAAAATCGGCCGTCGCGCACCGTCACGTCGCAAGGAAGCGGAATCAGAAATCCGTGCGCCATCGCGTCCACGAAGGGCGGGCATTGTTTGACCGTCCTAACCTCCTGGCCGTGCAATTCGGAGAAAGCCGAAGCCGGCATGGCGCGCAGCCAGTCGGGCAGCGCGGCACGGGCGGCGACCGGCCGCGGCAGGCGGTCGTAGAGTGCCGGATCGCAGCGAAAGACGACGCGCACGGCGCCCCCTGGTCAGATGCCGCGGTAGAGTCCGAAATTGAATGCGATCGAAATGCGCAGGCCGTTGCCGCGATACGGCCGCACGGCATGCAGCAGAAATGATGGAAACAAGAACAACAATCCGGGCCGAGGCCGGATGGTCTCGGCGCTGCCCGCCGACAGGCCGTCTTCGCCGCCAAACTTCAGCGCCGGCGCATGCATCATCGGCGCCGGGCCTCGCGGATCGAACATTTCGAATTCTCCGCCGAGCGAGGGATCGTCGGCGCAACCGCCGTCGCTGACGTAATAAGTGCCGGACCAGAACGAGCCCGGATGGTAGTGGCAGGCGTTGGAATCTCCCGGCCCGCTAACGTTAGCCCAGGCCTCGGTGGTCCACTCCGGACGTACCGAGTGGCCATCGCGATCGCTCGTCAGCTTGGTTGCGAGATCGCGGCCGAACTCGAGGACCTCTTCGGCGCGCTTGCCGCCCCAGGCCGCGAGATCACGCGTGGAGTGCCAGCCGCCCATATTGGACGCGCCAATGGATGGATTTTCTGCGCGGCGGCGTAGGATGACCTCTTGCAGTTCCGCGTTGCGCGCCTCGGCATCGGGCAGGACGACCGCGGCGACCGGCGTCGCAAACAGGCCCTTCACTTCGATATCGATGCGCGACATTGCGTTTCCTACGCAGCCCCGACTTGCGCGCGCTGTCGGGCCATGAAGCTCTCCAGCGCGGAAACCTGACCCTGCGATAGCCAAAGGCCGAACTTCGATCGCCGCCAGATCACGTCGGCGGCATTCTCCGCCCACTCCTCCCGCATCAGATAGAGAACCTCTGCTTCTGTCAGGCCTTTACCGAAGTCGGTGCCGAGAGCGGCCCAACTTGTCGCTCCGTCAAGCACGGCGCGTGCCCGCGTGCCGTAGGCCCGGGCCAAACGGCGTGAGTGATGCGCGCCGAGCCAGGAATACCCGTGGCTGATATCGTTGACCAGCGCTTCAAAGCCTTGCACCGGAAAATCGCCGCCCGGCAACGGAGATCGCCCAGTCCAGTCAACGTGATTTCGCGCTTTGACCGGCAGGTACCGATCGAGTTTGGCGAGCGCATGCTGCGCCAGCCGGCGATAGGTGGTGATTTTGCCCCCAAAGATCGACAGCATGGGCGCCCCGACATCGTCGAGATCGAGCACGTAGTCGCGGGTGGCTGCCTGGGCCTCGCTCGCGCCGTCGTCGTAAAGCGGCCGCACGCCCGAATACGTCCAAACTACCTGTGCCGGCGTAATCGTCGTGCTGAAATAGCGGTTCACCGCTTGGCAAAGATAATCGATATCCTCCGGCGAAGTCGCGACCGCACCGGGATCGCCGATGTAATCATTCTCCGTGGTGCCGATGAGCGTGAAGTCACCTTCGTAGGGGATCGCGAAGATGATCCGCTTGTCGGGATTCTGAAAGATGTAGCAGCGGTCGTGGGCATAGAGTTTTGGAACGACGATGTGCGACCCCTGCACTAACCGGATGCTGGCCGGTGCATTTTTTCGCTGCGTTACCGCGAGCACGTCGCCGACCCACGGCCCGGCGGCATTGACCAAAATCCTCGCGCGTATCGTCCGTGGCTGTGCGCCGGCGGAACGCTCAAGGGTCGTCAAATGCCAAAGATCGCCGACACGCTCCGCTGCGACCGCCTTGGTCCGCGGTTGCACAATAGCCCCGCGATCGGCCGCATCGCGCGCGTTGAGGACGACCAGCCGGGCGTCATCTACCCAGCAATCTGAATACTCAAATCCGAGCGAATAGCGGCCGGGTTTGAGTGGACGGCCTGCAATATTCTTTGCCAGGTCGAGAGTCGTTGTCGGCGGCAGAAGCTTTCGTCCGCCGAGATGATCGTAGAGGAACAGTCCGAGACGAAGGAGCCACGCCGGCCTCAAACCCTCGTGATAGGGCAGGACAAAGCGCAGCGGCCAGATGATGTGCGGCGCGATCCGCCACAGCACTTCACGCTCGGCCAGCGCTTCGCGCACTAACCGGAATTCGAGATATTCGAGATAGCGTAGCCCGCCGTGAATGAGCTTTGTGGCGGCCGACGAAGTACCGCTGGCGAGGTCGCCTTGTTCACACAAATAGACCGACAAACCGCGCCCGGCGGCGTCCCGGGCAATCCCACAGCCGTTTATGCCCCCTCCGATGATCGCGACATCGTAGGTGCCGCCGTCAAGCACGTTCCGCCCCCTAAAACCAAGATATTCGTTTTATGTTCGGAAGAAACGTAAATGAAGATCAATCAGCACACAAGCGGCGCTTGAATGCATCTCAAACGAAAAGGAGAGGGGGCCAAATCGGCTTTTCGACGACCGAGAGAACTTGCGCCATCATTCACTCATGGCCGGAACGATGTCCGGCGAGGCGCTGGCCACGGCGGTTTCAATCACCTTCACGCCATGGCTCGCGCAGACATCGCGGAGTTTGGTCGAGGGCAGGCGGTCGGTGACGAAGGCGTCGACTTCGGACATGTGGCCGATGCGCACCGGCGCCGCGCGTTCAAGCTTGGTGCGGTCGCAGACGAGCAGCACCCGCCGCGCGTTGTCGATGATGGCGCGCGATACGGCCACTTCGCGCGGATCGAAATCCAACAACGCGCCGTCCTCGTCGAGCGCAGACGCGCCGATCACCGCCATGTCCACCTTGAACTGCCGGATCAGTTCGACGGCGGAGCTTCCGACGACCGCGCCATCCGCACGGCGCACGACGCCGCCGGCCAAAATGACCTCGATATTTGGATAATGATAGAGCGCCGTTGCGACGTTCAGGTTGTTGGTCACAATCAGCAGATTCTGATGGTTTTTTAGGGCGGTGGCGACTTCCTCGGTGGTCGTGCCGATATTGATGAACAGCGAGCATTCGTTTGGAATGAGCGCGGCGGCGGCTATACCGATGGCACGCTTCTCAGTCGCTGCGATGAAGCGGCGCGCCTCATAGGCGAGATTTTCGACCGAGGACGCAATGACCGCCCCACCGTGCGTCCGCGACAGCACACGCAGATCGCAAAGTTCGTTCAGATCGCGGCGAATGGTCTGCGGGGTGACCTCGAACCGGACCGCCAGATCCTCTACCGTGACCTTGCCGATGGAACGCGCCAAGGCGACGATAGTGTTTTGACGGTCATTGAGTTGTTGCATCGGCGCAGTCCGTTTCGCCAGATTTCCTGTTTGCTTTTTCGTTTTGACCGTTTATGGTTCATATTTAGTTCGATTGCAAATAAGTTCGCCGAACGAGCGAACGCAAAAGGGGGGTCCCGCGGGTGTCTTTCGGGCGCTATCCAGTCAACTGGCGCGGACAACAGCGGCGCGGGCTTCCTCCTGTCCCGCGCACCGCGACGACGACTGGCTTGTGCGGGAGCGCCCGCGCGATCCTTCCTTCCTCACCTCACGCTTTAGCCGAACCGACACCACGCTAGGTGGCGAGCGCATGAGCATCAGTCTTGAGAATGTCACTGTGGTTACGATGGGGGAGAGCATCGTCACCGATGTCTCGCTCACGGTCGAACGTGGAAGCATAAACGTGCTGCTCGGTCCGACGCTCGCCGGCAAGACAACGTTGATGCGCTTGATGGCCGGTCTCGACCGGCCGACCGGTGGTCGCATCCTCGTCGACGGCAAAGATGCAACCGGCGTCCCGGTCCGGGAACGATCGGTGGCGATGGTCTATCAGCAGTTCATGAATTACCCGTCGCTGACGGTTTATGAGAACATCGCTTCACCGCTCCGCGTCGCGAGACTTAAAGGGGACGAAATCGATCGGCGGGTACGGCGCGCGGCGGGTGTGCTCGGCCTGGAACCGCTGCTCGGCCGTCTTCCACATCAGCTGTCCGGAGGACAGCAGCAACGCACCGCGATCGCGCGTGCAATCGTCAAGAATGCGGATCTGGTCTTGTTCGACGAGCCGCTCGCCAATCTCGATTACAAACTGCGCGAGGAACTGCGCGAAGAACTACCGTCGATCCTGAGAGAAGCTGGGTCGATCTTGGTTTACGCGACAACCGAGCCGCTCGAGGCATTGTTGCTCGGCGGGCTCACCGCGACGCTCTCGCAGGGGCGGCTCGTTCAGTTCGGGCCGACGCCGCGGGTCTATCACGCGCCGAGCAGCATCGATTCAGCGCGCGTTTTTTCCGACCCCCCGCTCAACGAAATCACGGTCATCAAGCAGGACGGTTCTCTTCGCCTCGGCCAGGATCTCGTCGTTCCCGCTGTCGGCGTCACTGCGGCGATCTCCGACGGCGTGTATAGGGTTGGATTCCGCGGTGATCTGGCGCGCATCGGGATGGCATGGCCGGCCTCCATCAGCCTTTCCGGCCGGGTGGCTCTTGCCGAGATCAGCGGCTCGGAGACGTTTGTCCATGTCGAGACCGGGCTCGGCACTTTCGTCTGCGTGGAACGCGGTGTGAGCATGCGGCAGCCGGGGCAGCCAGTGGTGCTGCATGTTGATGCCGACCGTGCGTTCGTTTTTGACGACACGGGCTCGCCGGTCGTGATCGCGCCGAGCGCGTGACGGGGGCGGATCGTGGCGCGCATCACGCTCGAAGGTATCGCCCACAGCTACCCGCGATCGCCGACAATGGCGTTACATCCGATCAATCACGTTTGGGAGCAAGGCCGTGCTTACGCACTGCTTGGGCCTTCCGGCTGCGGCAAGACCACGCTCCTTAATATCATTTCCGGTCTCATTTTCCCGTCGCAAGGCCGAGTCCTGTTCGACGGCAAAGACGTCACGCAACTGCCGACGGAGCAGCGCAATATCGCCCAGGTTTTCCAATTCCCGGTGATTTACGACACCATGACCGTCGGCGAGAATCTGGCGTTCCCATTGAAGAACCGGCGCATGGAGCGAGCCGCGATCAAGGCGCGTGTCGCCGAGATCGCCGACCTGCTCGATCTGACAAACGATCTGTCGCGGCGCGCGCGGGCATTGACGGTGGAAGCCAAGCAGAAGGTTTCGCTGGGGCGAGGGCTGGTGCGCGCCGATGTGGCGGCAATGCTGTTCGACGAGCCGTTGACGGTGATCGATCCGGCGCTGAAGTGGCATCTGCGCTCGAAGCTCAAGGCGGTGCACCGCGCGCTCGACCTGCTGATGATCTACGTGACCCACGATCAGGTTGAAGCGTTGACCTTCGCCGACGAAGTCGTGGTGATGAAGGACGGCCGTGTCTTGCAGGTCGCTTCGCCAGCCCAATTGTTCGAGCGGCCGGAGCACACCTTCGTCGGTTATTTCATCGGCTCGCCCGGCATGAATCTGATCGCAGCGAAGGTTTCCGATCACGTGGCGCATGTGTCCGGGCATGATATTGAGCTTGGCGCGCGCTATCCGAAAATCAAAAACGGCGATGCGGTTATCGGATTTCGCCCTGACTTTGCTTCGCTGGCGCCTGAGGGCGGCATTCCCGTGCAAGTGCGACGGATCGAGGATCTCGGGCGTCGGCGCCTGGCTCGGGTCGCACTCGGCCCGCATGAGATATTCGCCAACGTCCCGGAAGGCGTCTCGATCGGCGGCGGGAAGGCGGGTCTTTCCATCCAGCAGGACCGGTTGTTTGTTTACGTCGACGACGAGCTAGTTCTGGGGGATCGTCGCTAGATGGAAAAGCCGCTCAACAATCGCGCTTGGTTGATGGTCGCGCCGGTCCTGGTGCTGGTGCTGTTTTCAGCATTGCTGCCGATGATGACCGTGGTCAATTATTCGGTTCAGGATTCGCTTGGGCAGAACCAGTTCTTCTGGAACGGCGACGCCTGGTTTCGCGACCTTCTCAACCCTTCGACTGAGATCGGCGCGCGTTTTTCCGACGCGTTGCTCCGGAATTTGAGCTTTTCGCTGGTTACGCTTGCTCTTGAAGTGCCGCTTGGCATCGCGATCGCGCTGTGCCTGCCGCGGGGTGGTTGGGCCGTCGGCCCGCTGCTCGTGATTATCGCACTACCGATGCTCATTCCCTGGAACGTCATCGGCACCATGTGGCAGATTTTCTCGCGCGCGGATATCGGCCTGTTCGGCGCCGCTCTCACCGGGTTGGGCCTTCACTATAACGTCACGCAGAATGCGATCTCGGCCTGGTGCACGATCGTCGTCATCGACGTCTGGCACTGGACGCCGCTTATCATCTTGCTGACTTATGCCGGCTTGCGCGCCATTCCGGACGCCTATTACCAGGCGGCGCGCATCGACGCCGCGAGCCGCTGGGCCACGTTTATCAACATAGAATTGCCGAAGCTGCAGAAGGTTTTGGTGATCGCCATCCTGCTGCGCTTCATGCAGACCTTCATGATTTATACCGAGCCGTTCGTCGTCACCGGCGGCGGCCCCGGCAGCGCGACCACGTTCTTGTCAATCGATCTGGTCAAGATCGCGCTCGGCCAAGTCGATCTTGGTCCGGCCGCGGCCATGTCGCTGGTCTATAACCTGATCACGCTGACGATCTGCTGGATCTTCTTTACCATCATGACTCAGCTGGACCGCCGGAGATACGCCTGATGGCCGCCGAGGTCCTGTCAACCAGCAGCTTGGTCGCCGTGGAAAATCCGGCGCGTCCGCGGCGCGCATTCCGGCTGACCAATCTCCTGCCGCGCATCGGATTCGCCATTTATCTGCTGGCGCTGATGCTGCCGATCTACTGGTTGATCAACATGAGCCTGCGCAGCAACGAGGAGATCACTTCCTCGCTGGCGTTCTGGCCGCACCATCCGTCGCTGCAGAAATACTTTTTTATTTTCAACGATCCGACGTGGGTGCACGCCTTCATGGTTTCGCTGACCTATGTCGCGATCAACACCGTTATTTCGGTCACTGTCGCCCTTCCGGCGGCATACGCCTTCAATCGCTATCATTTCATCGGCGACAAATATTTGTTCTTTTGGTTGCTGTCGAACCTGATGGCGCCGGCGGCGGTGTACGCCATGCCGTTCTTCAATCTCTATTACGCCATCGGTCTGTTCGACACGATTTGGGCCGTTGCACTGGCGCATTGCTTGTTCAACGTGCCGGTCGCGGTGTGGATTCTCGAAGGTTTCGTCGCCGGCGTGCCGCGCGAGATCGACGAGATGGCCGCGATCGACGGTTACTCGTTCCCGCGCTTCTTCATCCGCATCTTTATCCCGCTGATCGCCAATGGCGTCGGGGTGACCGCATTCTTCTGCTTCATGTTCTCGTGGGTCGAGCAACTGTTAGCCACGACGCTCACCGCAACGGATGCGCTGCCGTTCGCGGCGGTGATGACGCGCAGCTACTCGGTGGCGGGAATGGATTGGTCGCTGCTGGCCGCGGCCGGCGTGCTGACGATGATTCCCGGCGCGCTGGTCATCTGGTTCGTGCGTAATCACATCGCCAAGGGCTTCGCCCTCGGTCGCGTCTGAGAGGAAACCAGCATGCTCGCGTGGATGGCTTGGACCTGGCAGACCGCGTTGTTCTTTGCATTCATCGGACTCGCGCTCGTCATACTGACGTTGCTTGCGATCTTCCGGCCGCAGCCGCCGCGCCAAGGCATCCTCGGGTTCCCGACGCAACGCGGCGATCGGTTCTTTGTGTCGCTGATCGGCGCCGCTTTCATTTTCATTTTGTGGATGCGCTTCGACGGTGGCGCGTTGTGGTATCCGCTCGCTCTGTCGTTCTTGTTCGGAGCGGCAATGTTCAAGTTTGCCTGAAAAAAGAATACCCTCGCGCATGCCGCACGAGGGATGGTGGTGGAGGAAACGATCATGGACGTTAAACGACGTGACGTATTGAAAGGGGCGGCGGCGGCCACGGCGGCTGCGGCCGTAGGGGCGCCTGCGCTGCTAACGCCGACGCCGTCTTACGCACAGCAACTCGACGCGGCAAAAAAGTGGGTCGACAGCGAATTCCAGCCCTCGACGCTGACCAAAGAGCAGCAGATGGCCGAGATGGAGTGGTTCGTTAAGGCCTCGCAACCCTTTAAAGGCGCCAAGGTCAGCTGCGCGTCGGAAATTCTCGGCATTCACGAATACGAATCGAAGACCTTGACCAAGGCCTTCGCGGAAATCACCGGCATTCAAGTCAACCACGAGATGATGGACGAGGGCCTGATCGTCGACAAAATCGAAGTCGAGATTCAGTCCGGGCGTCCGATCTACGACTTTTGGATGAACGACTCCGATTTCATCGGAACTCATCCGCGCTACAACGATATCGTCGGCGGTTCGTTGACCGATTTCATGGCCAACGAAGGCAAGGAAATCACCAACCCCAATCTCGACCTCAGCGATTTCATCGGACTTTCGTTCGCGACATTCACCGACGGCAAGGTCTATCAGCTGCCCGACCAGCAGTTCGCGAACCTTTACTGGTTCCGCTACGACTGGTTCAGCCGCCCCGACATCAAAGCCGGTTTCAAAAAGCAGTTCGGCTATGAGCTCGGCGTGCCGGTCAACTGGTCGGCCTATGAGGATATCGCCGAATACTTCACCAACACGGTGAAGGAGGTCGACGGCCAGCGCGTCTACGGCCACATGGACTACGGCAAGAAAGATCCGTCGCTCGGCTGGCGGTTTACCGACGCGTGGCTGTCAATGGCTGGAAACGGCGACCGCGGCTTGCCCAACGGGCGACCGGTCGACGAATGGGGCATTCGCGCCGAAGACGGCATTCCACGCGGATCTTCCGTTACGCGCGGCGGCGATGCCAACGGCCCGGCCGCAGTTTATGCGCTGGCCAAGTTCGTCGAGTGGCTCAAGAAGTACGCGCCGCCGGAAGCGGCCGGCATGGACTTCCTCGAGGCAGGTGCGGTCCCGGGGCAGGGCAAAATTGCGCAGCAGATTTTCTGGTACAGCGCATTTACCGCCGCCCTCTCGAAGCCCGATCTGCCGGTCATGAACAAGGACGGCACGCCGAAATGGCGTATGGCTCCAAGTCCGCATGGCGCCTATTGGAAGGAAGGCATGAAGCTTGGCTATCAAGACCAAGGTTGCTGGACTTACCTCAAATATGCGCCGATGGACCACGTTAAGGCCGGGTGGCTCTATGGCCAATTCTGCGTGTCGAAGACGGTGTCGTTGAAGAAGGCGGTTACCTTCCTCCACGTCATCCGCGAGAGCGACATCCAGTCGGAAGCCATGACCAAGCTTGCTCCCACGGTTGGCGGCTGGGTGGAATTCTATCGCAGCCCGGCGCGCAAACTGTGGACGCCGACCGGCGTTAACGTGCCGGAATACGGCAAGCTCGCGCAAGTGTGGTGGCAGAACGTCTCGCGGGCGATCTCCGGCGAGCAAACGCCGCAGCAGGCGATGGACGGACTGGCGCGCGACCAGGATGCCATCATGGCGCGCCTCGAGAAGTCGGGCGTGCAAGGCAAGCTCGGTCCGAAACTCAACGAGGAGAAAACGGCCGAGTACTGGTACGACAAATCCGAAAAGGACGGCAACGTCGCGCCGCAGCGCAAGCTTGCGAACGAGAAGCCGCCCGGTGTGACCGTCGACTACGACGAGCTGATCAAGTCCTGGAAAGTGCCGCAAAAGGGCTGATCGCAACAGTGGTCGCAGCCCGGCAGGCGATGGCCGGCTCCGCACCGGCATGAAGGGTTTCGGCGCATCGGCCTCTTTGCATGTGCGCCGAAGCTTGCGAAAAGTGGGCGTCCCGAACGGGACGCCCACGCTCGTTTTACGGCG
The DNA here is from genome assembly GCA_036845025.1 of Xanthobacteraceae bacterium. Lineage (GTDB taxonomy): Bacteria > Pseudomonadota > Alphaproteobacteria > Rhizobiales > Xanthobacteraceae > BOG-931. Next base: position 39,109 of record DAIUEQ010000006.1, read on the forward strand.
ATGACGCCACGTCCGCGGCGACGATAGGGAGGCTTGATGCGATACATCCTTGCTATCGATCAGGGCACCACATCGACGCGCAGCATTGTGTTTGGGCCGGACGCCGCGCCGGTCGCGACCGCGCAAAAAGAATTCAAGCAAATCTATCCGCATCCCGGTTGGGTCGAGCACGATCCGAACGACATCTGGGACACGACGCTTTCGACGATGCGGGAGGCGCTCTCGCAAGCCGGTCTGACCGCAGCGGATGTCGCAGCCATCGGCATCACCAACCAGCGCGAGACCACGCTGATCTGGAGTCGCGAAACCGGGGAAGCGATCGGTAACGCCATAGTGTGGCAGGACCGCAGGACCGCGGATTTTTGCGTCAAACTCGAGGCGGGCGGCTACGGCGATGTCGTAAGCGAGCGCACCGGGCTGCTTCTGGATTCATATTTCTCGGCGACCAAGATTCGCTGGATGCTCGAAAACATCCCCGGCGCGCGGGCGCGCGCCGAGCGCGGCGAGCTCGCCTTCGGCACCGTCGACACCTATCTGCTATGGCGGCTGACGAACGGCGCCGTCCACGCGACCGACGCAACCAACGCGTCGCGGACGCTTTTGTTCAACATCCGCTCCGGCGAATGGGACGAAGATTTGCTGCGGCTGTTCGCGGTGCCGGCGTCACTCCTGCCGCAGGTTCGTGACACCGCCGGCGAACTCGGCGTTACCGCGCCCGAACATCTGGGCCGCGGTATCCCGATTCTTGCGGTCGCCGGGGATCAGCAGGCGGCGCTGATCGGGCAGGCGTGTCTCGAGCCAGGCATGGTGAAGGCGACCTATGGCACCGGCGGCTTTGTATTGCTCAACACCGGTGCATCGCTGGTACGTTCGCGGCACCGGCTGGTGACGACGATCGCCTATCAGTGGGGTGATACGCGTCATTATGCGCTCGAAGGTTCGATCTTCGTCGTCGGCGCGGCGGTGAAGTGGCTGCGTGATGCGCTCGGCATTATCACGTCGTCAGCGGAGGCTGGCGAGCTCGCCGCCGAGGCCGATCTGGAGCAGCCGGTTTATTTCGTGCCGGCCTTTGCGGGGCTCGGCGCGCCGTACTGGAATAGCAGCGCGCGCGGCACCATCACCGGCGTGACACTCGGGACCACGCGCAAGGAGCTGGCACGCGCCGTCCTCGAAAGCGTCGGGTATCAAACGCGCGACCTGTTGGGCGCGATGTATGCCGACGCGGCCGGCGGCGGTGGCAAGACCGCCAAGCACGTTATACGGGTCGACGGTGGATTGTCGGCGAGCGACTGGAGCATGCAGTTTCTTGCCGATGTTCTCGGCGTGCAGGTCGATCGGCCGACGGTGCGCGAAACGACTGCGCTCGGCGCCGCGCTGCTCGCAGGATGGCAGGCCGGCCTCTATCCGGGGCCCGAAGGCTTTTCACGGACCTGGCGGCTCGAACGGAGCTTCCAGCCCTCAATGCCGGAAGCGGAGCGAGAGAAGCGCTACCTCGGCTGGCAGGATGCGGTGGCGCGCGCGTTGCTGGCGCCGCGCTAGCGTTCGACCCTGCTCCAAATACGAAGGCGGCCCCGTACCGTTTGAACGAATTTTTCAAGGTGCATTGCCGTTAGCGAACGGCATACGACGGCGCGGTCGATGTCCGCTCCACCACCGAGAGCAGACATGGACGGGCGCTGAATTGAGGTCCGTTAAGGGCCACGAGCAGACATCAAGGATTGGCTTCGCTTGGGCGATGCCGATTTCTCATCGGACCAATTTTCGATTGCAGCGCAAGTCATGGACGGC
>DAIUEQ010000007.1:0-37804 GCA_036845025.1 Xanthobacteraceae bacterium
ATGTTTCTGTTCATGCCGCTGACCTGCGTCTATTACCCGGTCACGACGCTGCCGGTCTGGCTGCAGCCCGTCGCGTGGCTCCTGCCGCCGACCTACGTTTTCGAAGGCATGCGGGAACTCTTGATCCATCAAAACTTTCGGGCTGACCTCATGCTCGATGCGTTGGCGCTGAACGCGGTGTTCTTCGCCGCAGGCGTGTTCGGATTCCTCAAGCTTTTGCAGAGCGCTCGGCGCCATGGCTCGCTGATTCAAACCGGCGAATAGGTTAGCTCGCATCGCGTCGCGGCCGCCGCCGCCCACCTCTATAACGAATAAGGAAAAATTTGATTTTACCCTTGCCGTATGACAGACCAATCCCGAATTGCTGCAGCGCAGCAGACTGGGCAGAGATCATCCATGGCCATTGGTGAGTTCGGCGGAGCTCCCGCCGTTCCCGGCAGCATACTGACCTCGACGCCGCTTTATTGGTTTTATGAAACGAGCCAAGCGGCGTTAAGCCCGGCGCGCGTCTTGGCCGACGCCACGCGATTGGCCTTCAAAAACCCGTTCAATCCGTTTTATTTGACCACCTTCGGCAAATCGGTTGCTGCCGCGGCGGAACTTTTCGAACGTTCCACCCGGCGCTACGGTCAGCCGGACTGGCGCATTTCTTCGACCTTGGTCGGCGCCGAGCGCGTTCCGGTGCACATCTCGAGCGTATGGGAGCGGCCGTTCTGCCGGCTTCTGCGTTTCGAGCGTTTGTTTGAGCGCGCACCGCGGCGGCCGCAACCGCGCTTGCTGATTGTAGCGCCGCTTTCCGGTCATTATGCAACGCTGTTGCGCGGCACCGTCGAAGCCTTTCTGCCTAATCACGACGTATACATTACCGAGTGGCGCGATGCGCGAGCCGTACCGGTGTCCGAGGGGAGCTTCGATCTCGACGACTACATTGATTATTTGATTTCGATGTTCCACGCGCTCGGTGGCGACACGCACGTGGTCGCGGTATGTCAGCCGGCGGTGCCGGTCATAGCCGCTGTGTCGGTGATGGAGGCGGACGACGATCCTTACGTGCCCGTGTCAATGACGTTGATGGGCGGCCCAATCGACACGCGCGCGAACCCGACCGCGGTCAACAAGCTTGCCGAACGCCGCGGCATCGACTGGTTCCGGCGCAATGTCATCACCAAAGTGCCGTTTCCAAGCGCCGGCTTCATGCGCGACGTCTATCCCGGCTTCCTGCAGCTCAACGGTTTCATGAGCATGAATCTTGACCGGCACATCCAGGCGCACCGCGATTTGTTTCTTAATCTGGTGAAGGGCGACGGCGATTCCACGCAAAAGCACAAGGAATTCTATGACGAATATCTGGCGGTGATGGATCTGCCGGCCGAGTATTATTTGCAGACCGTGGATACGGTGTTCGTCCGTCACGCGCTTCCCGACGGTCAAATGATGCACCGCGATCGTCTGGTTGATCCGGGGCAAATCAAACGCACCGCGCTCTTAACCGTTGAAGGCGAGAACGACGATATTTCCGGTGTCGGCCAAACCGAAGCTGCACATCGGCTGTGCACCAACATACCTCCAGAACGGAAGGCACACTGGCTGCAGCCGGCGGTCGGACATTACGGCGTCTTCAACGGCGCGCGCTTTCGCTCGGAGATTGCTCCGCGTATCTCGGACTTCGTCCTGTCAATGAGCTTGGCGCAAGGCCTGCGGCGCGACGGCAGCGCGTCGCCGAAAACGCGCAAGCTGGCTGCCCAGGTCAACGGCACAGCATCCGCTTCCGAGCAGCGCAGTAATGCAACCCCAGGCTTTGAGGCCAGCAAAGTCCGCCACTAAGCCCGCCCATTCAGGGCAAATCCGCTCCAGACCGGTCGCCTTCCGCGTGTGGCCGGCCAAGCACTTGTTTCCAGGGCAATATTACGAATCAATCGGCGTCAAATCGGGCGGTCGGCCCGTCGAGAAACTATGAAGCAAAATTCATTTTATCGGCCGAACCCGTAGTACGGAAGAATAACAATTCGTACCACATTTCGTGGTTAAATCAGCGTTGATGAGCGGCGCTTGGCACAGCCTTCGATATGGCAATATCCGGCCGATCGAATGGGTGAATGAAACGATTATGTCCCAGCGTGCCATGCTGTATCGCCGCCCCAGCGAACCCCAAGCCATCGAAGTGGTCTTTGACGCGGCGATTTATATCGTGCGCGTGCGGCGGCATCGGCTGGCGCGCCGCTACACCTTGCGGATCGTCGCGCCAACTCGCGAGGTCATCCTCACGATTCCGCCACGGGGTACGCTGAAGGAAGCCCGCGAGTTCGCGCAGAAGCACGGCGGCTGGATTGCCGCTCGTCTCGGCCGTTTGCCGAAGGTGGTGCGCTTTGCCGACGGCATTGTTGTGCCGTTGCGCGGCGCGCCGCACCGGATCGTGCACCGTCCCGGTATGCGCGGCACTGTTTGGGTGGAAGCCAACGGCGCGGATGAGTCGCTTCTCTGCGTGGCAGGACAAGCGCCGCACGTCGATCGGCGCATCGGCGACTTCTTGCGGCGTGAAGCCAAGCGGGACCTGGAGATCGCCAGTCTCGGCTTCGCCGCTGCACTCGGCGTTGCCGTCAAGCGGGTCGCCGTTCGCGATCAGGCAAGCCGCTGGGGCTCCTGCTCGAGCACAGGGGTGCTGTCATATTCCTGGCGGCTGATCCTCGCGCCGCCGTTTGTCCTCAATTACCTCGCGGCCCATGAGGTCGCGCATCTCGCCGAGATGAATCACTCCGCGAGGTTCTGGCGTCTCGTTCAACGCCTCTGCCCGGATCACCAACGGGCCAAGGTCTGGCTCGACGTTCACGGCAGCGATCTGCACCGCTACGGCTTGGCGGAGGCTTGAGGTTCGCGCGCGGCTTTTCGGCTGCGCCTCTGTCGTCCACGCCTCAGTGGTGTACGGTTTGCGCGGCTACGAGTTCGGGCGATGGAATAAGCTCGAACGATAGCTTGGCCACAACCGCGAGCAGAGTGAGCGCAAGAACGATGCGCAGCGCGGTCTCGGGGACGCGCGCGGCGGCATAGCTGCCAACTAGGATTCCCGGGATGGATCCAAAAATAAGCGCGATGAAAATCTGCCAGTCCACCGAGCCCAACAGCCAGTGTCCGATCCCGGCGACCAGCGTCAACGGCACGGCATGGACGATGTCGGACCCGATTATTTGCCGGATCGGCACTTTTGGATAAAGCAGCACCAGCGCCGTCACGCCGATCGCGCCCGCTCCGACCGATGTGATCGACACCAAAATGCCAAGAATGCCGCCGGTGAGGACGGTAAGCGCCGCGATCCGGCTGGGTGGAAGCGCACTCATACGCGGCGCGTAGTACGCGGCGATTTTGTTGCGAAAAATCAGAGTGACAGCCGTGAACAGCAGCGCAACCGCCAACACTGCGCCGATCAAGTGCTTTGCACCGTCACCCTTGATGTCGAAATAGCTCAAACCCGCGATGGTGATTATTGTCATCGGCACGCTGCCGGAGGCGAGCCGACCGACGATCCGCCAGTCGACCGTGCGATTGAACCCATGCACCGCGCTGCCGGCTGATTTCGTTACTGCGGCATAGAGCAGATCGGTGCCGACCGCCGTCGTCGGATGGACGCCGAATAACAAGATGAGCAGCGGCGTCATCAATGAACCGCCGCCCACGCCGGTCAGGCCGACCAACAGGCCGACGCAAAATCCGGAAATCGTATAGAGCAATGGTACCGAGTGAACCGCGTTCATCCTGCTGCCTCGCGGCCAGTCGCGATCGGGGCTCGACGAAGAGGCCCGCGCGAACAGCGGTAAAGCAAGTCTAGAGAGTGTCTTGCACGCAAGGGCGATCCAAGGGGAGCATGGCAGGACATTAACATCTTTTCATCTTGCCGCCGACCCTTTGGTGAAGGGAGTTTTCCCGCGCGATGCGCACATCAATGCAATTTGATTTTAATTCCGAGACTTAGCGCACCACGGAGCCGTGCCTTGCCGCAATCGCGAACGCCGCCTACTCGATGAATGCAACCCTCGTCTTTTTCGCCTTGTTGGAAGCGGATGGAATGCAGGTCTGCACGTCCGACAAAAAAAGGGGGAGAGCCTTTTTGCCGCAGCAACTAACACTAACCTGTGAACTGCATTGTATTCGCGGCGTGCAATCATATTTCTCGCGAATTAGGCGGACCGGACGGCTCCCCATCCCCCGACACCCCGCCGCCCGGTCCAATAAGCCTAAGTTTTGAGGCAACGACTACAAGGACCCCAAGCGCGTATCTGCTTGGGGTCCTTTTTTCGTGCGCCTTTCAGTCTTTGACCAAATCCCCCAATAAGCTTGCCGCGACTGCAAGCTTGGACAGTGTAAGCCCGGATGCGGCGATTTCATGGATTCCGCCTCGTATACGTTCGACCGCTGGCTTGCGCGTCGCGACCCAGCGCTCTACAGCCCCGGCGCCGCCCGGACCGCCCCCGATCATCGCCGCGGTAAGACGCCGCTCGGCATCGCCGATGGAGTCGCGCGCGCGATCCAGCGCCAGCCGATCGAAATAATCGGCAATCGGAATATTGCTCGCGGCGGCGACAATGCGATCAAGGCCGAAGAACGCGCTCGCGGCGAAGTAGGTGCCCGCCACGTCGCCAATCGAACGGCCGGTGCGGGCGGCCACCAATACGATATCGGGCGCCGCCGTGAGCGGGCCGAGATTGCTGATATTGGCGGCAATCTCTTCCGGGACCCCGGCGCCGGTCAGTTCTTGCCGGCGCGCCGTGCGAGCGATCTGCGCGTCTTCGGGCAGGGCGATGTCGAGCGCGGCGGCGACCGCGGCGACGCCATCGCGGTAGTGAGCCGCCACCTCGGCAAGGCGGCTTGTCAAATCCACGTTGCGCAAGAACCAGATGATCCGATCGAGCAGCAGGTCCTGTATCGTCTGATAGAGCGCCAGTTGCACCTTTGCGACGACGATGTTGTCGAGAGTGTCGATGGCGGTATTGAGCGCGGTCATACCGTAACTGTCGCGCACCGCGGCAAACGCAAAAGCGATGTCCGCAGGGGCGGCGCCGGTCTGATCGGCAATGCGCACCATGAGCGATGGGCCGCCGCGGTTGATCATTGAGTTGGCAAGCTGCGTGGCGACGATCTCGCGGCGTAGGCGGTGCTTTGTCAGCGCATCGGGAAACCGCTCGGAGATTATGCGCGGAAAATAGCGGACCAGCTCACGGCCGAGATAAGTGTCGTCGGGCACCGCCGATTCCAGCAAATCCTCGTAGAGCGTAATCTTGGCGTACGCGAGCAGGACCGAGAGTTCCGGACGCGTGAACGGCTGCAAGCGCCGCCGGCGTTCAGCAAGCGCGATGTCGTCGGCGAGAAATTCGACCGCCCGATCAAGTAGTCCGCGTGCTTCCAGGATTTGAATGAGGCGCTGCAGAAAGCCGAAATCCTCCATGCCGCGCTGTTCGGACAACGACAACGCCAGCGGCTGCAAATAATTGTTGCGGAGCACCAGGGCGGCAACCTCATCGGTCATTTCGGCAAGCAGCACATTGCGCGCATCCATGGCCAAGCGGCCGTCGCGCACCGGGATGCTGAGCGCGATCTTGATGTTGACTTCCATGTCCGAGGTGTTGACGCCTGCCGAGTTGTCGATGGCGTCGGTGTTTAGCCGCACCCCCCGCAATGCCGCCTCGATGCGGCCGCGCTGGGTCATGCCGAGATTGGCGCCTTCGCCGATGACCTTGCAGCGCAGGTCACGACCGGTGATGCGAACTGGATCGTTGGCGCGATCACCGGCCGCGTCATCGGTTTCGTCGGTGGCGCGCACATACGTGCCGATGCCGCCGAAAAACAGGAGATCCACCTGCGCGGAGAGGATGGCGCGGATCAGTTCGGCTGGCGTCACCTTTGCGGCTACGCCGAACAACTTCTGGGCTTGCGGCGAAAGCCTGATCTCTTTGGCGCGGCGCGAGAAAACACCGCCGCTTTTGGAAATGATCGATTTGTCGAAATCCTGCCAGCTCGAACGCGGCAAATCGAAAAGACGCTTTCGCTCCGCGAAGCTTCGCTCCGCATCCGGCTCCGGATCGATGAAAATGTCGCGATGATCGAAAGCGCCGACCAGCCTGGTGGTTTTTTCGCGCAGCATGCCGTTGCCGAAGACGTCGCCCGACATGTCGCCGACGCCGACCACGGTGAACGGCGTCTTCGCGATGTCGACGTCCATTTCGCGGAAGTGGCGTTTGACCGATTCCCAGGCGCCGCGGGCGGTGATGCCCATTTTTTTGTGGTCGTAGCCGGCCGAGCCCCCTGAGGCGAAGGCGTCGCCGAGCCAGAAGTCGTGCGCCGCCGCGATTTCATTGGCGAGGTCGGAGAAAGTCGCGGTGCCCTTGTCGGCGGCGACCACGAGATAGGGATCGTCGCTGTCCTGGCGCACCATGTCGCGTGGTGGAATGACGCCAATCGTTCCGATGCCGATATTGTCGGTCATATCGAGAAGCGTCGAAATAAAGCGCCGGTAGCACGCGGTGCCTTCGGCCTGAATGGCCTCGCGTGCGGTCATGCCAGGCAACCGCTTCGGTACGAACCCGCCCTTGGCGCCGACCGGAACGATCACCGCGTTCTTCACATTCTGCGCTTTGACAAGGCCGAGGATCTCGGTGCGGAAATCCTGCGGCCGGTCCGACCAGCGAATGCCGCCGCGCGCCACCTTGCCGAAGCGAAGATGCACGCCCTCGACCCGCGGTGAATAGACAAAAATCTCATAGAGCGGCCGCGGCAATGGCACGGCGTCGAGTTCGCGGCTGGCGAATTTAATGGCGATGAGGTCTCGCGGTTTGCCGTCGTGGTCCGCTTGATAAAAATTCGTACGTATTGCGGCTTCGATCGCGCCGGTGAAATGCCGCAGGATGCGGTCCTCGTCGAGGCTCTCGACCGCCTGCAACGCGCTTTCGATCGCAGCAGAGATCGCTGCCTGCTGCGCCGCACGTCCTTCCGCTGCGCCTCCGAGATGCGGGTCGAAACGGGCATGAAAAAGTTTGACGATATTCGCCGCCACACCCGCGTGCTTGCGCAGCGTCGCCCACATGTAATCCTGCGAGTAAGGCACGCGAATTTGCCGGAGAAAGCGGGAATGAGTGCGCAATAGCGCGACATCTCGCCAGATCAGGCCGGCCGCGAGTACCAGCGCGTTATAGCCGTCATCCTCGGCGTCCCCCTCCATCACCGCGAGAAAACACGCTTCTAATTTTTCTTTGGAGTCGGCGAGCGTGAACGGTTGTTCGAGCGCGTTTTGCAGCACCATGTCGTGCAACCAGATATCCGGCACATCCTTCGGCTCGATGTGATAGGTGCGCTCGTCGATGACGCGGAAGCCCATGTTTTCCAGCACCGGCACGCGCGCCGAGAGCGGAATGGGCCGGCCACGGCTGAAAACCTTCAGGCCGGCCGCGGCATCTTCGACCCCGTGATTGAGGTGAAACTCGACTGCCAGCGGATGCTCATCGGTAAGCGTTTCGACCGCCCTGATATCGGCTACGGCAGCCGCCGGTGGATAGGTTTCCCGGTAGTCGACGGGAAACGCTGCGGCGTAGCGAGCAAATAAAGTGCGGGCGGAGCCGGTCTGCGCAAGGCGGCCGAGCGCATCTTTCAGGCCATCGACCCAGTTGCGGACGATCTCCTCGACCGCGCGCTCAAGAACGTCGCGTTCGACCGCCGGCGTTTTTCCCTCGGTACGCACGATGATGAAATGCACCCGCACCAGCGGGCCTTCGGGAAAAAACGGATTAAACGCCCGAACTTCGCCTTTGAATGCGGCCGCGAGATAATCGCCGATCTTTGCCCTGATCTCACTGTCGTAACGGTCACGCGGAACATAAACGAGCACGGAAACGAATTGGTCGAAACGGTCGTGCCAAGGAAGCACGCGGATGCGCGGCCGTTCGTTCAGCTGAAGGATGGCGAGCGCGAATTCGTAGAGCGTATCCTCATCGATTTGAAACAGCTCGTCGCGTGGATAGTTCTCGAGCACATTGACCAGCGCCTTGCCGGAATGACTCGACGGATCGAATCCGGCGCGGTTGATGACGTCGTCGAGCTTGTGCCGCAAGTATGGGATGGCGCGGGCCGACCGCGTGTACGCGGTCGAAGTGAACAAGCCGCACAAAGCGCTTTCGCCGACGAGATTACCGTCGGCGTCGAAACGTTTCACGCCGATGTAGTCCAAGTTCACGCGCCGATGAACGCGCGAACGAACCGCAGCCTTGGTGACAATGAGGAGTTTCGGCTCTTTGAGAAACTCGTCGATTTCCGGCGTTATGGTCACGAGCTGATTGCCGCGGCGTAGCAGCCGCAGGTCGGGAGATCGCAAGAGTCCGAGCCCGGTTTCCAGTTTCGGCGTAAGCTCGCGCGCGCGTTCGTCGTAGGCATAATCGCGCGCGCCGAGCAGCGTGAAGTTGTCGGCCGCCAACCATTGCAGAAACTGGATCGCTTCGGCGATTTCGTCGGCGGCGAGTGGCGGCGGATTAGCTTGCAGTTCGGCCACGACTTCGCCGACGCGGGCAAGCATCGGCCGCCAATCGCGCACGCAGACCGCTACTTCACTGAGGATCTGATGGAGGTCGCGCACAATGTCCGCGCGCTCGCTCTCGTTCTCCGCGCCGCCGGCAAGAATGTGAATGTAGCTCTCGCGGTGGCCCTGGCTTTTGCGGGCACCCTTAAACGCCGAGAGTTTGCCCGCCTGATCGCGTTCGACCGTGAAGACCGGATGCGCCAGGAGGCGGATGTCCAAGCCGCGCTCGCCAAGTTCGCCGAGCACCGAATCGACCAAAAACGGCATGTCGTCGTTGACGATTTGCAAAATCGCCTCGCCGCGCGGCGAGGCAGCGGGCGTGAAGCCGATCTTGGCGGCGCCGGGATCGCGCGCCTGCAAAAACGACCACGCTTGCTCGGTTAAGCCGGCGAGTTCGTCCGCCGCGTAATGTTGCAGATCGTCGGGTAGTGCTTGCGCGAGCAGATCGGCGAGAAAATTACCGGGAATGTCCGGCCGCCGCGCGGCAAGAATGGCCGTGGCCGCGCCGATCAGCGACTGGGTCGCATTCTCCTGCGCGGCGCGGGGGCTATCCTCGACGACCATCGTTCCCTCGTGCCGGCTCGCCGGGCGTCTTCACCTGCGATAATAGTCGCACGACGCACCGGTCCGCCAGCGCACAATGCTCAGGGCTTCGGCGGCGAAAAAAGGTCGGTCAAGAGGTCTAAAATGGTCAAGCGCACTAAGAATAAGACATCCGCCGAAAGAGCGGCGGCCCAACGCCGTGGGTCCGCGGCGGCCCACGACGATACCGAAATCATGGCGCTGAACTTGCCGCCGGAAAGGCTATCGCCCGAGATTCAGGCTTACTTCAAAAAGTGCGAGGACAAGCTCGGCTTTGTGCCCAACGTGCTCGCGGCCTACGCTTTCGATATGCCGAAGCTTTCGGCTTTCATCGCCATGTACAACGATTTGATGCTGGCGCCGTCGGGCTTGAGCAAACTCGAGCGCGAGATGATTGCGGTCGCGGTGTCATCGCAAAATAAGTGCTATTATTGTCTGGTTGCTCACGGTGCTTCGGTGCGAGCGCTGTCCGGCGATCCACTGCTCGGTGAAATGATGGCGATGAATTATCGCGCTGCACGGCTGTCGCCCCGCGAACGCGCCATGCTCGACTTTGCGGTCAAACTCACCGCCGAACCATGGTCGATAGAAGATGCCGACCGCGAGGCGCTACGCAGCGCCGGCTTCACCGAACGCGATATCTGGGACATCGCGGCGGTGGCCGGGTTCTTCAACATGTCCAACCGGGTGGCGTCGGCGACCGATATGCGGCCGAACACCGTCTACCACGGTCAGGCGAGGTGAAAACCGAAGGCTCGGAACGCGCGGTAAAATTGCTATGATGGAATTTCCGAATCATGAGCTGTGGAGGCTTCCGATGCGTGCAGGGATTGCGAGCTTGGCGGCCGGCGGCGTTCTCGCCGCCTTCACGGTTGCGCCGGTCTTTGCCGCACCGCCGGCAAAGCTCTCGCCGAGCGACATTCAGACGACATTCTTCAACGGTCAGCCCTTTACTGCCGCCACCCCATCGGCCGGCGCCAAATTCAAAATGACGTTCACCGCGGACGGCAAAATCAAGCGCCAGCCGATTGGCAGCGGCAAAAAAGGCGAGGGCACCTGGAAACTTTCGGCCGATGGCTTCTGCCGCACCTGGAAGGGCGCCAGGGAAGAATGCTTCACGGTCATGTCGGCCGGTGCCAACAAATGGTCGGTGATGAAGGGTTCCAGCGTTCTTGCGACGTGGAGCAAGTAGCGCGGTTAGGCCGACGCGAGGGCTTCTTCGTGCACCGACAGGTCGCGAATGGTCGGGTGTTCGCCGGATAGCGGATTTTCTGGATCCCACGAGTAGCTCAGGGTCTCGAAGCGCATGGCGCGGGCGTCGAGCATCACCAGACGTCCCACCAGGCCTGTGCCGAATCCAACAACCTCGCGGATGACCTCGAGCGCGGCCATTGATCCGATGACGCCAGCAAGCGCACCGAGAATCCCAGCCTCGGCGCAGGCCGGCACGGTGCCGGGTGGCGGCGGTTCCGGAAAGAGACAGCGGTAAGTCGGGTTCGGCTTGCCATCCGCCGAACGCTCGTACGCGCGGATCGTAGTGAGCGTGCCGTCGAATGGGCCGAGTGCCGCGGTCACCAGCGGTTTTTTGGCGAAGTAACAAGCGTCGGAAACCAGATAACGCGTGGCGAAATTGTCCGAACCGTCGGCGATCAAATCGTACTTACCGATCAGCGACAACGCGTTTCGCGGACCCAAACGCATGCCGTGCTTCTCGACAGCGACGTGAGGATTGAGCCGGCTAATGATCGCCGTGGCGCTATCGACTTTCGGCAGCCCAAGGTCGGGCGTGGCGTGGATCACCTGCCGCTGCAGGTTCGAGAGCGAGACCACATCGTCGTCGACAATGCCGAGTGTCCCCACGCCTGCGGCGGCAAGATAAAGAATGAGCGGCGCACCTAGCCCTCCGGCGCCTATGACCAGAACCCTCGAACGGCGTAGCGCGGCCTGTCCCGGGCCGCCCACTTCCGGCAGCACGATATGGCGGGCGTAGCGTTCAAGTTCGTCGGCGCTGAGCATGTCCTCAACATAAGCGCGAAGCCCGCGCCCGGCCACTACCGCCACGGCGGCTCGTTTCTCAAACTATGCACAAGCCGCCGGCGCGCGGATTGCGTCGCGGCGTGGTTAAGCTACGCTTCCTGCGTCCCGGTAGGAGCGATCATGCGAAGGGCGCTGGCGGCTTTTGTTGTCGCCGCAATTGCTGCGGCTTCGCCGGCGCACGCCAAACAATCCGATAGTCACAGGCAGACGGCGGCGCCGGCTGCCCGTCCCGGCAAGGCCGCCTCACCGCACGCGCAAACCAAGAACACCGCCAAGGGCGACAACGAACGCGAGGGCGCCATTCTTGCAGCGTTAGAGCGTGGCTCGGCCGGAACGCCTGCCAGTTTCCCCGACAGCGTTGGTTGGCGGCTGATTGAGGATACGGCCACCGGCGCGCGGCTTGGTTTGCCGCAAAAGCTCGTGCCCCGCGCCAGCGCTTCCCGCATTGGCAGCCGTTGGTCGTCGGCGCAGGGACAAATTCAGATCGAAACTTTCCGCCTCGCCGAAGCGGCCCTGCCGGCGCTTTTTGAGGACGAGAAGAAAACGGCGCGGCGGCAGATCGAGGCAAGCGTGCTCAGACCCGATCTGTTCGTGATGTCCGGCACCCAAGGCCTGAAGAATTTTTTCATGCGCGCCGAAGCGCGCGGCAGCGAAGTGCGCGGCATGACCGTCCTCTACGATCAGGCCACGGAGGGCACCATGGAGCGCATCGCGCTGGCCATGCTTGCCGCCTACACGGGATTTCCCGATCTCGGCGCTCCATCGCCGCCGGGTTTGCGACGCGCGGTCGAGTACGGCTCGGCTGTTGCGGTCACTCGCGACGGCGATCTCGTCACGTCAGCGCGGCTCACCGACGAGTGCCGCAGCATCTCCGTGCCCGGCTTCGGCCACGCCGAGCGGGTCGCGGCCGATAGCGCAAGCGATTTGGCTCTGGTCCGACTTTACGGCGCCCGCGATCTTGTTCCGGTCGCGCTGACCGGCGGCGGCAACCAAGGCGGCGATCTACGTCTGGTCGGCGTGGACGATCCATTCGTGCAGAAACAAGAAGGCGGCGTCGGTAGTGCGCGCGCTCGACTTGCAGGACTAGACGTTGAACCTACGCCAGCGCTCGGTTTCGCCGGCGCTGCGGCCATCGATCCCCGCGGCGTTTTCGTCGGCATGATCGACTTCAAGCCGGCGATCGTCGCCGGCAACGACGGTTCGGCACATTCCGCGGCGACGCTGGTGCCGGTCGAACCGATCCGCGCCTTCCTGAAAGCGCAGAATGTCTCGCCCCCCATCGCCGCCAACTCACCGGCCGAAGCCGAACAATCGGTGGTGCGCGTTATCTGTGTGCGGAAGTGACCGTCGCTGCGACGACGCCACCTATTTGTTTACGAATTTCGGCGGGCGCTTGGCGATGAAGGCCGCCATGCCCTCCTTCTGATCGGCGGTCGCGAACAGCGAATGAAACACGCGGCGTTCGAACCGGATGCCTTCGGCGAGTGGCATTTCGAACGCGGCGTTCACCGCCTCCTTCGCCGCCAGCACCGATGGCAGCGACATTGACGCGATTGTTTCAGCGGTTTTCAGAGCTTCCTCGACGAGGTTCGCCAGCGGCACCACCCGGGCGGCGACGCCGGATCGCTCAGCTTCAGCGGCGTCCATCATCCGCCCGGTCAGAATAAGGTCCATCGCTTTGGCCTTGCCGACGGCGCGAGTCAGCCGCTGCGTGCCGGCGATGCCCGGAATGATGCCGAGCTTGATTTCCGGCTGGCCGAATTTCGCATTGTCGGCGGCGATGATCAGATCGCATTGCAGGGCGAGTTCGCAGCCACCGCCGAGCGCAAAGCCGGCAACCGCGGCAATCACCGGCTTGCGCAATTCGGCGGCCGGATGCCAGTCGGCGGCGAAATCGCCGAGAAAGGCCTCGCCGAACGTCTTGTTCGCCATTTCCTTGATGTCGGCGCCGGCGGCGAACGCCTTGTCCGAGCCGGTGAGCACAACGCAACCGATCTTGTCGTCGGCGTCAAATCCTTGGAGCGCCAATTTTAGCTCGCGCATCAGCGCGGAGTTGAGCGCGTTCAGGGCCTGCGGCCGGTTGAGGCGGATCAGGGCGACTTTGCCGTGGGTCTCGACAAGGAGGTTCTCGTAGCTCATGGCGTATCCGTACTTGCTTTTGCGCGTGCTATTTCTGGCATGCCGGGCAGTAAAACGTCGAGCGCCCGTTCTGCACGATGCGTTTGACGATGCCACGGCAGCCGGGTGTGCGGCACTTCTCGCCTTCACGATCGTAAACACGAAAGTTGTGCTGGAACATGCCAAGCTCGCCATCGGTGAGCTTGTGATCGCGCAAGCTCGAACCGCCGTCTTTGATCGCCTCGTAGAGCACCGCTTTGATGCTTTCGACCAGCCGTTCCGCACGCTCGTTCGGCGCGCCGCGGCGATCGGCAATGGTCGATGCGAGGCGGAGTGGTGAAAGCCGGGCGCGATGCAGCGCCTCGCAGACATAGATGTTGCCGAGCCCAGCGACGATTCGCTGATCGAGCAGCGCGGCTTTGAGGCGGGTCTTCTTTCCCTGGCAGGCTTGAGCGAGCATCGCGGCGTCGAACGCGTTGCCGAGCGGTTCGGGGCCCAATCCCGCCAGCGACGGTTCTTCGTCGAGCTTGGCACGCGGGACGAGCTTCATCGAGCCAAAACGGCGCGGGTCGTTGAAGGTCACGATGCTGCCGGACGACATATGAAACACGACATGATCATGCGCGAGATGCCGTCTCTGCTCGTGATGGTACTTGCCGAGCTTGTTGTCGTCGGTTTTTTCAAAAACGTGAAACGAGCCGGACATGCCGAGATGCATGAGCAGCACGTCGCCGGAGGACAAATCGGCTAGCAGATATTTTGCCCGCCGGCCGAGGCCGGTGACGGTTTGGCCGCGCAATCGGCGCGCGAAATTCCGCGGCAGCGGCCAACGCAGATCGGGCCGGCGCACTTCGACCTCGGAAAAGCGGGCGCCCTCCATAGCCGGCGCAAGACCGCGGCGCACCGTCTCGACTTCAGGCAATTCCGGCATTTAGCTCACGACCGACTGAAAACCGCGCTCATATAAGCGCGTTTTCGGTGCGCCCTTTAAACCATGGCGTATCGACTTTGTAGCGGCCGGACGCTCGCCGCGCTATCGTTGATCCTCAAGGACCAGCCATGCCCGACTCCGAAGAACAACAGGCCGATTTCGGCTATCGCCGCGTGCCCATTGACGAGAAGCAGGAACTCGTCTCGGGCGTATTCCGCAGTGTCGCCGGCCGCTACGACCTGATGAACGACCTGATGTCGTTCGGGCTGCACCGTGCCTGGAAGGATGCGCTGGTGACGGCGATCAATCCGCCGAAAAATCGCCCATTTGTGCTGCTCGATGCCGCCGGGGGCACTGGCGATGTCGCCTTGCGTGTGCTTGCGGCCGGCGGCGAACAAACCCGCGCGGTGGTGTGCGATATCAACGCCGATATGCTGGCGGTCGGACAAGCGCGCGCCAGCCGACATGCCGGCGGCCTTACTTCCCGCGCGGACCCAGCATCCCGCGGAATTGCGGACCGGATTACTTTCACCGAGGCCAATGCCGAGGCGCTGCCATTCGCCGACCGCAGCTTCGACGCCGTGACCATTGCCTTTGGCATCCGCAACGTCCCCCGGATCGAAGTAGCGCTGAGCGAGGCTTTCCGCGTGCTGAAGATCGGCGGGCGCTTTTTGTGCCTCGAATTTTCCACGGTGGATGTTCCCGGCCTCCAGTCGCTCTATGATTTCTACTCGTTTCGCGTGATCCCTACGCTTGGCGGAATTGTTGCCGGCGACGCGGAATCTTATCGCTACCTGGTCGAATCGATCCGCCGGTTCCCGAAGCCGCAGGACTTCGCCGCCATGATGCGCGCCGCGGGCTTCGCCCGCGCGTCGCATAAGCGACTCACCGGCGGCATTGTCGCGCTGCATTCCGGCTGGCGATTGTGATCGCCGCGCCCGCGTATCTATTGCGTATCGGCCGCGCCGGCTTCGTCTTCGCCCGCGAAGGCGTGTTCGGCGTGATCGATCCCGTGGCGATCCCCCCGGCGGCGCGTCCCTTCGTGCGTATCGCGCGTTTAATCGAACGGCCATCATCGGCGACAGCCGACACGCGGATCGCGGCGGCGCTGACGCGGCTCGGTCCGAGTTACGTCAAGCTCGGCCAGTTTTTAGCGACGCGGCCTGACGTCGTCGGCGCGACACTTTCCCGCGATCTTGAGCGGTTACAAGACCGGATGCCGCCGTTCCCGCAAAAGGAAGCGGAAGCGGCAGTGGAAGCCTCGTTCGGACGCCCGCTCAACACGATTTTTCAGCGCTTTGGACCCGCGGTTGCCGCCGCCTCCATCGCCCAGGTGCACAAAGCGGAAATCGCCGCGGCGGGCGCCTCCCGGCCGGTCGCGGTAAAAGTGCTGCGGCCCGGAATCGAACGGCGATTTTACGCGGATCTGCGCGCGTTCGACTTTGTCGCCAGGCAAGGCGAAGAAGTTTCCGCCGAGGCGCGGCGGCTGCGGCTCGTCGAGGTGGTCGATACACTGCGGCGCACCGTTACGGTGGAGATGGACTTTCGCCTCGAAGCCGCCGCGCTTTCGGAAATGGCCGAGAACACCAAGGACGATCCGGATTTCCGGGTTCCCGCCGTGGATTGGGATCGCACCACCAAAGAAGTGCTGACACTGGAATGGATGGAAGGGACGCCGCTCTCGGATCGCGCGCAGCTACAAGCCAAGGGGTTTGATCTGCGCCAACTCGCTCGCGCGCTTATCCAAACGTTTCTCCGCCATGCGCTGCGCGACGGTTTCTTCCACGCCGACATGCATCCAGGAAACCTCTTTGTCGACGACGACGGCCGGCTGGTTGCCGTCGATTTCGGCATCATGGGCCGTCTCGGCGCAAAAGAGCGGCTGTTTCTCGCCGAAATTCTCCACGGCTTCATCACCCGCAATTATCAGCGCACCGCCGAAGTTCATTTCGAAGCCGGCTACGTGCCGCCGCATCACTCGGTGGAAAATTTCGCGCAGGCGATCCGCGCCATCGGCGAGCCGATTCATAACCGCACCGCCGAAGACATCTCGATGGCGCGGCTGTTGACGCTATTGTTCGAAGTCACCGGCTTGTTCGACATGCGCACGCGCCCTGAATTGTTGCTGCTGCAGAAAACCATGGTGGTGGTCGAGGGCGTCGCCCGCTCGCTCGATCCCAAGCTTGATATTTGGTCCACTGCGGAGCCGGTGGTGCGCGAGTGGATGACCCGGCATCTCGGCCCGGCGGGAAAGCTCGAAGGCGCCGCGCTCGGGGCGGCCGAGGTCGGAAGGTTTGTCGGCAATGCGCCCGGCCTGTTGACCCGCGGCGCCCGTTTGCTCAATCAACTCGACGAAATAACCCGTGACGGGCTGGTGCTGTCGCCGCATACCGTCGCCGAGATCGGCAAAAGCGAAGCGCGCCGCACGCGATGGAGCGGCGTCGCGCTGTGGGTGATCGCCGCCTTGCTGTTGTGGATCATCATTCTCCTGATGCGGTGATTGCACTGATTGCAGTGCAATCATTTTCCTGCTAACGTCCGGAAATAACGCGAGGAACCGTGATGGCGAGTCTCACCGTCCGGCAACTTGATGACCGGCTCAAGCGGCTGCTGCGGTTGCGCGCGGCGCGGCACGGCCGCTCGATGGAAGATGAGGTTCGCACCATCCTGGCTCACGCGGCGCAGGATGCGGACCAAGAAGCGCTCGAGGCGGTCGAGCCGCCTGTGCGCGCCGCGCGGCAAATTGAGCCAGCGCGAGCCACCGAGGCGAAGCGCGTCGTTCTTATTATCGGCGGCGGTATCGCGGCATACAAATCGCTCGACCTCATTCGCCGCCTGGGCGAGCGGGGAACGCGCGTGCGCTGTATCCTCACGGCGGCGGCGCAGCATTTCGTGACGCCGCTTGCGGTCGGCGCACTTGCCGGCGAGCGGGCCTATACCGATTTGTTCGATCCGCAGAGCGAGTTCGACGTCGGGCATATTCGCTTGGCGCGCGACGCCGACCTGATTGTCGTAGCGCCCGCGACCGCCGACTTGATTGCCAAAATGGCGACCGGCCGCGCCGACGATCTCGCCGGCGCCGTCCTGCTCGCAAACGACAAGCCGGTATTGCTGGCGCCGGCGATGAACCCGCGCATGTGGGCAGCGAAGGCGACGCAGCGCAATCTCGCGCAACTTCGCGCCGACGGCGTCCGTGTCATCGGCCCGAATGTCGGCGAAATGGCGGAACGCGGCGAAGCCGGATTAGGCCGCATGGCCGAGCCGCTGGAAATTGCCGCTGCGGCTGCGGCCCTGCTGCCCAGCGGTAGCGCGCTTGCCGGGCGGCGTGTGCTGGTCACTTCAGGCCCGACCAGCGAGCCGATTGATCCGGTGCGCTTCATTGCCAACCGGTCTTCAGGCAAACAGGGTCATGCCATCGCCGCCGCGGCCGCAGCAGCCGGCGCCGATGTCGTCCTGGTGAGCGGGCCCGTCAACTTGCCCGATCCGCTTGGCGTTGCCGTGGTGCGTGTCGAAAGCGCGAGGCAGATGCTCGCTGCGGTCGAGAACGCGCTGCCCGCCGACGTCGGCGTTTTCGCCGCCGCCGTCGCCGATTGGCGCCCGCGCCAGGAGAGCCACAACAAAATCAAAAAACACGGTCGGCCGCCGACCCTCGAGCTTGTCGAGAATCCCGATATCCTTGCGACCGTGGCCCACCGCAAATCGAAGCGGCCGCGATTGGTCATCGGCTTTGCTGCGGAAACCGATGACCTTCTCGCCAACGCCAAAGTTAAGCTTGCCAAAAAGGGCTGCGACTGGATTGTCGCCAATGACGTGTCGCCGGCGACCGGCATCATGGGCGGCGATATCAATACGGTTCATTTGGTCACCGTGCAGGGCATAGAATCCTGGCCGCCGCGATCGAAAGACGAAGTTGCCCGCGCCTTGATCGAGCGCATCGCAGCCGCACTGAAGGAGACCGAAGGTGAGCGGCGAAAATAGCGTCGAGATGCGCGTTGTCCGGTTGCCGCACGCCCGCGATTTGCCGGTGCCGCAATATCAGAGCGCACTCGCCGCCGGGCTTGATCTTATTGCCGCGGTTCCAGCCG
The DNA here is from genome assembly GCA_036845025.1 of Xanthobacteraceae bacterium. Lineage (GTDB taxonomy): Bacteria > Pseudomonadota > Alphaproteobacteria > Rhizobiales > Xanthobacteraceae > BOG-931. The sequence goes on from DAIUEQ010000007.1 coordinate 18,305, forward strand.
ATGCGCCGGTCGAAATCGCGCCAGGGGGCCGGGCGCTCATCCCGAACGGCATCGCAATCGCGCTTCCCCCCGGCCACGAGGGCCAGATTCGGCCGCGCTCCGGTCTTGCCGCTCGCTATGGCATCACCGTCTTGAACTCCCCGGGGACCGTCGATGCCGATTATCGCGGCGAGGTTCAGGTCGTTTTGATCAACCACGGGGCGGAGCCATTCGTGGTGCGGCGCGGCATGCGGGTGGCGCAGCTTGTTGTCGCCCCGGTCACGCAAGTCGCAATCGCCGAAGTCGAAGCTTTGCCGCCAACAGAGCGCGCGGCCGGCGGCCTCGGCTCCACCGGGTTTGGGAGCGGACTGGGTACCGGCGCCGGCAATGATCGGGGTTGATCGCGCAAGCGGGCGAACCATTCGGGGCGAGCGACGTTGTTTTCTCGTCTATGTCCGTACTCCCGCGCAGAGCACTCCTTGCAATCGCCGCGGTCGTTGAAGTGGCCTTGCAAGGACACGAGCGACCCATTGCGGCCAAGAGCCTCGCCTCGCGCCATGGCCTGCCACCGCGACATCTCGAGACGATTTTGCAGGCGCTGGTGCGCGAGGGAATTTTACGCGGCGTTCGCGGGCCGCGCGGTGGCTACCTGCTTGCGCGCAAACGGCAACTGGTCAGTGCCGGCGACATTTTGCGCGCATCGGGAGCGGTCGAGGGCCCGGCGCACGATCCGACATCGGAACTGATGGTTAAGGTCGTGCTGCCCGCGCTATCGGCGGCGGAAACCGAGTTCGAGCGGGCGATCGGCCGCATCAGCCTCGATGACATGGCGCAGTTGGCGGTGAGCGAGAACGCCAGTGAAACGGCGAAAAAGCGCGCCTGATTGCCGTTCACGATCTGGACTCTTTCGGCGCGATTCCGGTTAAGAGTAAAGTCGAGCGATTCGCGGGCTCTCTTTCCCTCAATTTTCTACCCACTTGCGGGGATTAACGGAGGGATCTGGCGAAGGCGGAGCCAGCAGGGGCAAAGGGGCATGCCGGACACGATCCGGAGGAGCGGGGGCTTTGCTCGTCCGTGGCTCGGCGGATTCGCTCTGGCTATTGCGGTCGGCTTTCCGGTTTGCGTCCGCGGCGAGGAGCCGCCACGGCTCGCGCTCCATGAACTGGTCCTTGGGGCTTCGCACAGTATCGGCAGCCACGAAGTCGCGGCGCTCGCGCTCCTTGTCGGCTTGCTGCTGTTTTCCGTCGTCACCGCCAACATGCTGTTGCGCGCGCGCGCCCGGTGGGCGCGGCTGGAACGGTCGGCGCAGGAGAACAATACGGCGCTGCGCGCCGCGCTCGACCGCGCCAACGCGCTGCTTGCATCCGAACCGCAAGTCATTGTCGATTGGCCGGCGGGCTCCGATGAACCGAGCATTGAGGGCGATGCCGCTATTGTCGGCGTTGCCGCTCTCGATCAGGTGCTCGCCTTCGGCGCTTGGCTAGAACCGGCGAAGGCCGATGCGATGGAGCGGTCCATCGAGCTGTTGCGCGCGCGCGGCGAAGCTTTCTCCGTGGCATTCACGACGCTTGGCGGCCGCCCCATCGAAGTGCAAGGACGCGCCATTGCCGGCCGCGCCGTGCTCCGCCTCAAAGATGCCGGCGGCATCAAGCGGGAACTTGTCGATCTTGCCGAGCGGCATCAGGCGCTGCGTAGCGACGTCTCATCGCTGCGCGCGCTGGTCGAGAAGCTGCCCTTGCCGGTGTGGATTCGTAACGCCGCGGGGCGGCTCACTTTCGTGAACGCTGCTTATGCGCATGCGGTTGAAGCGCCGGATTCCGACACTGTCGTCGCAAAAGAGATCGAGCTGTTCGACAACCACGCCCGCGACACCATTGCGCGTGAGCGCGCGGCGGCCGGCGCATTTGCCGGGAGGTTGCCGGCCGTCGTCGCTGGAACGCGGCGCAGTCTCGATGTCTTGGAAGTCAAGAGCACGGCAGGCAGTGCCGGACTTGGCATCGATGCTACCGAAGCGGAAGCCATGCGGAGCGCGTTGGGGCGCATGCTCGATGCCCATCGGCGCACACTCGATCAGTTGTCGACCGGCGTCGCGATGTTCAATTCCGCTCAACGGCTGACATTTTACAATGCCGCTTACCGGACGCTGTGGAATCTCGATGCCTCGTATCTCGACCACGAGCCGAGCGACTCGGCGGTGCTCGATGTGTTGCGCGCGGCGCGCAAGTTGCCCGAAGAGCAGGATTTCCGGCAATGGAAGGCGCAACTCTACGCCGCGTATCGGGCGGTAGAAGCAAACGAGCACACCTGGCACCTGCCCGACGGACGCACCTTGCGCGTGGTGACGACGCCGAATCCAGACGGCGGCGTTACCTACCTGTTTGACGACGTGACCGAGCGGCTCGACCTGCAGCGGCGCTTTCAGGAACTGATCCGCGTCCAGGGCGAGACGCTCGACAATCTTGCAGAAGGGGTGGCGGTGTTCGGCAGTGACGGCCGGCTGCGGCTGTTCAATCCCGCATTCGCAGGGATGTGGAAATTGCCGCCGCAAAAGCTCGGCGAGCGGCCGCATATCGAAGCGATTTCGGGCTGGTGCCAGCCGCTGCACGGCGACGATCCGACCTGGCAGGCGCTGCGCCAGGTGGTTACCGCCATCGACAGCCGTGAAGCGATCTCAGGGCGCCTCGAGCGGCGCGATGGCGTTGTCGTCGATTGCACTACCGTACCGCTGCCGGACGCCGCCACGCTGGTGACCTTTCACGACGTTACCGACTCCGTCAATGTCGAGCGCGCGCTGCGCGAGAGGAACGAGGCGCTGGAAGACGCCGACAAGATCAAAATCGATTTCGTCCATCACGTGTCGTACGAATTGCGGTCGCCGCTCACCAACATTATCGGCTTTGTCGACTTGCTGGGCGATCCGCATACCGGCGCGCTCAGCACCAAGCAGCGCGAGTATCTCGACTACATCACGGTTTCGACCAACACATTGCTCGCGCTGATCAACAACATCCTCGACCTCGCCACCATCGACGCCGGCCGCATGCAGCTCAATCTCGGGACGGTGGACATCCGCCGGACCATGGCGGCGGCGGCGGAAGGTGTTCAGGACCGGCTGGTCAGCAGCGGACTCGTCCTGGAAATCCGCGCCGCCAAGGAGATCGGCAGCTTTGTCGCCGACGAACGAAGAGTCCGCCAGATCCTGTTCAATCTCCTCGCCAACGCCGTGAATTTCTCGCCGCCCGGAGGCATTGTCATTCTCCAGGCGGTGCGCCGCGCCGATGCGCTGGTGTTTACGGTAACCGACCGCGGCCCGGGCATCCCGCCCGACGTCCTGGAGAAGGTATTCGATTGGTTCGAGACGAACTCGCTCGGATCGCATCATCGCGGCACCGGCATCGGGCTGTCGCTGGTTCGCTCGTTTGTCGAGCTGCACGGCGGTACGGTTCAGATCGCTTCGGCAGTCGGTGAGGGCACGACGGTGACCTGCACTTTCCCGCTCGGCGCCGCCATGACCGGCCAGACCGCCGCCTAGTGGTTTGATTCTGACATTCGCGTCCTGTCTCGGCATGCTCTCAAGCGAATGTTAGAATCGAACCACGAGTATCAGACAGTTCGTCAAAGAGGACCGGGGGATGAATCTGCACATTTTTGACCTGACCAACGAGTTCAACATTCTCCGCCTGATTTGCGGATTGTTTCTGCTGCCGCATCTCTACGCCAAAGGGAGCAATCTCGAACTCACCTATAAGATCTACAACGATTTCCGGCTCTACCCGATGAAAGCATGGGTGTTCTCATGCATGGTGATCGAGATCGTCTGCGCCATCGGCATGGTGTTCGCGACCTTCACGCGTTATGTCGCCTCGCTCGAGGCGATATTTTTGTTCGTCGCGGCCTGGGCGGTGTGGCGTTTTAGCCGCGGCAAATGGCTGTGGCAGCTCGGCGGTTTCGAGTATTGCCTGTTCTGGGGGATTTGCTGCGTCGTCGTCGCCATGCACGGCTGAAGCATTGGCATTCGACCCCGCAGATCGAGGTTACGCGATGTTTCCTACCGCCGCCGGCGGTTCAAGCTTCACGGTGATGTTGCCGGGCGAACGGGCGACGGCGCGCTTTGCGGCCGAAATCGCGCTCGCGCTCGAGCCTGGCGATCTGGTGACGCTGTCCGGCGATTTGGGCGCCGGCAAAACCACCTTTGCGCGTGCGCTGATCCGCTACCTTGCCGGTGATCATTCCATCGAAGTGCCAAGTCCGACGTTCACGTTGATGCAAACCTACGAGCTGCCGCGTTTTGTACTTGTGCACGCCGATTTCTACCGGCTTTCGGGAGCGGCCGAGCTCGCCGAACTCGGGTTCGACGATTTGCCGGCGGGCGCCGTGGTCTTGGTGGAGTGGCCGGACCGCGCGGCTGGATTTTTGCCCGCCGATCGCCTCGATATCGCGTTTACGCTCGCGCCGCAGCTCGGTCCGGACGCGCGCAATGCCCGCGTTGCCGGCTACGGCGCGTTTGCGGCACGTACGACACGAATTGCGCAGCTGCGCGGCTTTCTCGAGGAATCGGGCTTCGGCCGCGCGCGAAGGAATCGTATGATCGGCGACGCCTCGACGCGTATTTTCGAACGGCTCACGCTCGACCAGCAAAACGTCATCCTGATGAACGCGCCGCGGCGGCCGGATGGTCCACCGGTACGCGACGGCAAGCCCTATAGCGCCGTCGCTCATCTCGCCGAGGATGTCGTGCCTTATGTCGCGCTCGCAGCCGGACTGCGCGAACGCGATTTGTCGGCACCGGCAATCCTCCATGCCGAACTCGACCGCGGGTTCATCATCATGGAAGACCTCGGCGAGGACCGCATTGTCAGTGGCGATCCGCCGGCGCCGATCGAGGCGCGCTACGAAGCGGCGGTCGACCTTTTGGCCGCGCTGCATCGCCGCAAACTGCCGCACGCTTTGGCGGTGGCGCCGCATCTTGAATATCGCTTGCCGCGTTATGATCTCGGCGCGTTCCTGATCGAGGCGGAGCTCTTGCCCGATTGGTATCTGGCGGATGCTACGCCGGCGCTGAGCAGCGCCGCACGCGCGGAATTCATTGCGCTATGGCGTGAAGCGCTCGATCCGGCGCTCAAGGCGTTTCCCACCTGGGTGTTGCGCGACTACCATTCGCCCAATCTTCTTTGGCTGCCGCAGCGCCAAGGCTTTGCGCAAATCGGGCTTCTGGACTTCCAGGATGCCTTGATCGGTCCGGCCGCCTACGACGTCGCGTCGCTGCTGCAAGACGCGCGCGTCGACGTTCCCGAGGAGCTGGAGGTGAAGCTGCTCAGCCGCTATGCGCGCGCCCGGATGGGCGATCAGAGTTTCGACGCCGCGGAATTTGCCATGCTATACGCCACGCTTGCCGCCCAGCGCGCCACCAAGATTCTCGGCATCTTCGCACGCCTCGACCGGCGCGACGGCAAGCCACAATATCTCCGTCATGTTCCCCGGCTATTGCGCTACCTGGAGCGGTCGCTGGCTCATCCGGCGTTGGCGCCGCTGAAAGCCTGGTATGAAGTCAACGTGCCGCCGCTGAATGGGTTATGATACGGCGAATCGGCGGATGAAGGACATGGCGCGGGGGAATACGTCGATCCCGAAGGGTGCAATGGTGTTGGCGGCGGGCCTGGGCACGCGCATGCGGCCGTACAACGGTCATCTGCCGAAGCCTTTGGTAGAAGTCGGCGGCAAGGCTCTGATCGATTATTCGCTCGACCGCCTCGCGGAAACGGGCGTCGACCGCGCGGTGGTCAATGTGCATCATCTCGCCGACGCTTTGGTGAAGCATCTCAAGACGCGCCAACATCCGCAGATCGTGATTTCCGACGAACGCGAGGTGCTCCTCGGCACCGGCGGCGGCATTGCCAAGGCGTTGCCGGAGCTCGGCGCCGGGCCGTTCTTTCTGGTGAATTCCGACACACTTTGGCTCGACGGCGTGCGGCCGAATTTTGTCCGGCTCGCGGAGACCTTCGATCCCGCCATCATGGACGCTTTGCTGCTTCTGGCGCCGACCGCCGGCAGCATCGGCTATTCCGGGCGCGGCGACTTCGCCATGTTGCCCGACGGAAGGTTGCGCCGCCGCGCCGAAAAAGAAGTGGTGCCGTTCGTCTATGCCGGCGCCGCCGTTCTCTCGCCGGGCTTGTTCGCCGATGCTCCCGCTGGCGCGTTCTCCCTGACGCGTCTGTTTGACGCCGCCACCGACAAGGATCGCTTGTTCGGCTTGCGCCTCGAGGGCGTTTGGATGCATGTGGGTACGCCGGAGGCCGTGGCCGCGGCGCAAGCGGCGCTCGCACAAACGCTCTAGTGGAGCGGATTTGACATTCGCTACCCTGAAGCCGTTAGTCCGCGAAGCGAATGTCAAATCCAAAAGCTCCACTAGCACTTTTATTCGCTAGTGGTCCTTCGATTCTAACATTCGCCTAAGGCGCGCCGGGATAGGATGCGAATGTTAGAATCGGACCACTAGGCCGTCCGGGTTACCGGAACCCGATATGCCCTCTCGCGTGTTCAATATCCCTGCGTCGGCGCCATTTTTGCCGACGCTGCTTGATGCGTTGCGAAGCGGCGAGCTCGGCTTCAAGCTTGCCGACGATCCGCTGGCCTGGGCCGCCGCGACGCTTTATTTGCCAACGCGTCGTGCCTGCCGGTTGGCGCGCGAGGCTTTCCTCGATGTCATGAAAACCGATGCGGCGATTCTGCCGCGCATTGTCGCGCTGGGCGATATCGACGAAGACGAGATCGCCTTTGCCGAAGTCGCGGCCGGCGCCGCGGCCGAGGATGCGCTGGCGCTGCTGCCGGCACTCGGCGGGCTCGAACGGCGCCTGCTGCTCGCCGGCCTCATCAGCAAATGGGCGGACTCTCCCGAATTGCACGGCGCTGGCGGTGCGCCGCTCGTCGCGCAGACGCCGGCAGCGGCGTGCGCGCTCGCCGACGATCTCGCACGCCTGATCGACGACATGACTATGCGCGGCGTGCCGTGGGAGAAACTCGACGGTCTCGTGCCCGACCAGCTCGATCCCTATTGGCAACTGACACTCAGATTTCTGCAAATTGCACGCGAGAGATGGCCGGAAGTGCTTAAGGAGCGGAGCTGCGAGGAAGCCGCAAAGCGCCGCGACGCGCTGATTAAAGCCGAGGCCGCGCGGCTGGCGCGTCACACCGGCGGCCCGGTGATCGCGGCCGGCTCGACCGGATCAATCCCGTCGACCGCGGAATTGATCGCGACCATTGCACGCCTGCCGCACGGCGCCGTGGTGCTGCCGGGTCTCGATACCGATCTGGACGAAAACTCTTGGCGCCTGATCGCCGGTGATGAAGGCAAGGGAATTGCGCCGGCGCCGGGACATCCGCAATTTGCCATGCAGGCGCTACTCGCCCGCATCGGTATTGCGCGCGATGCCGTGCAAAATCTCACCGAGCCGAGCCGGCGCGAGCGGTTCGTTTCGGAAGCGCTGCGGCCGGCTTCGTCGGCCGACGCTTGGGCGAAGCTTGCGGCCGATCGGGAATTCGGCGCGGCCGCCGATGCGGCGCTTCAAAATATCAGTGTGATCGAAGCGGCGCATGCGGAGGAGGAATCACTCGCGGTCTCTGTCTCACTGCGCCAAGCGGTCAACGAGGGAAAAACGGCGGCGCTGGTCACTCCTGACCGCGCGCTGGCGCGTCGCGTGCGCGCTGCGCTCGCCCGGTGGAACATCGCCGCCGAGGATTCGAGCGGCGAGGCGTTGGCGACGACGCCGGCCGGGATTTTTGCGAGGCTCACTGCCGAAGTTGCGCTCGGCGGTCTCGCGCCAGTGCCATTGCTTGCCCTGCTCAAACATCCGTTGTTGCGGCTCCGCTCGGACGGGCGCGCGGTTGCCGCGCTCGAACGCGCTGTGCTGCGTGGTCCGCGTCCACGTGCGGGTAGCAAGGATTTGGCGCACGCGCTAAGCACGTTCCGCGACGAATTGGGAAAATTTCACCGCAAAGAGTCGACTGATCTGCATGGATCCGATCCGCGCGTTACGCTCGGCGAAAACGAACTTGCCGCGGCTGCCGATCTCGTTACCTCGCTCGACGCCGCGCTGGCGCCGCTTGAGGACATTGCCGATCAATCCTTTCCGCTGAGCGAGATCGCCACGCATCATCGCGATGTGGTGGCCGCTTTGTCGGAGGAGGGCGGCGAGGCGGCGGGGTTTGCCGGCGCCGACGGCGTAAAGCTCGCCGAAGCATTCGAAGAATTGGCCACCAGTGAAGCTGCTGCCAATCTCATCGTCGATACCGCCGATTATGTCGAGCTGTTTGTTGCCGCGCTCGCGGGACGCCAAGTCCGGCCGCCGCCGCGCGCCGGCGCGCGAGTCCGCATTCTTGGCACGGTCGAGGCGCGCCTCATGGACAGCGACCGCGTCGTGCTTGGCGGTCTGGTGGAAGGGACTTGGCCGCCGGAAAGCCGCTGTGACGCGTGGCTGAGCCGGCCGATGCGCCAAAAACTCGGCCTCGATCAGCCGGAACGCCGCATCGGCCTGACCGCGCACGATTTCGCTCAGCTTCTCGGCGCGCCCGAAGTGGTTCTTAGCTACTCGGCCAAGATCGGGGGCGCGCCGACCGTACCCTCACGCTTTATCCAGCGCCTTGCCGCCATTGCCGGCGAAGAGCGGTGGCAAGCGGCGCTCGATCGCGGCAACGCTTACGTCGGCTGGGCCCGTGAGCTCGATCGGCCGGGCAAAATTTCGCCCGAGCCGCAACCCGCACCAAAGCCGCCGCGCGAGGTGCGGCCGCCGCGCCTTTCCGTCACCGATATTGAGAACTGGCTGCGCGATCCCTACACCATCTACGCCAAATACATTTTGAAGCTGGTGCCACTCGACCCGGTCGACATGTCGCCGGGTGCTGCCGAGCGCGGCAACGTCATTCACGCCGCGGTCGGCGAGTTTACCGAGCGCTATGCGGAAAGCCTCCCGACAGATCCAGAGCAAGTTCTCATCAAAATCGGCAAGCCGCATTTTGCGCCGCTTGAAGACTTTCCCGAAACGCGCGCGTTCTGGTGGCCGCGCTTCAAGCGCATCGCGCGCTGGTTCGCCGCCTGGGAGGCGCAGCGTCGCCCGGACATCGAACAGATCCTTGCCGAGATTCGCGGCGAGATCGACATTCCACTTGCCAATGGCGTCTTCAAACTGGTCGGCCGCGCCGACCGCATCGAGCGGCACGCCAATGGCCGGTACGTCATCCTCGATTACAAAACGGGCTCAGCGCGCACCGAGAAACAGGTACGCACCGGGCTCGCGCCCCAGCTCACGCTCGAAGCCGCGATCCTGCGTAAAGGCGGATTTCCCGGCGTCGATCCCGCCTCCGTTGCGCAAGTCGGCTACGTTCTGCTCAAAGGTGGTGCACGGCCCGGCGAACCGAAGTTGATTGATTTCAAGGGCACCACGACCGACGACCAGGCCGACTATGCGTTGAAGCGGCTTACCGAAATCGCTCGGCGCTTCGACGATAAAAACGAATCTTACCGCTCATTGGTCCATCCGATGTGGACCAAGCATTACGGTGATTATGATCATCTCGCGCGCGTCAAGGAGTGGTCGGCAACCGGCGGCGAGATCGACGATTTTTGGGGCGGTGAATGAGATCGCCCCAGAAGATTCCAGACGAAGTAACCCGGCGCCAGCACGCGGCGGCAAATCCCGAGACGTCGGCGTGGGTCGCGGCGAACGCCGGCTCCGGCAAGACACACGTGCTGGTCCAGCGCGTCATCAATCTTTTGCTCAAGGGCGTCGAGCCGGAGAAGATCCTTTGCATCACTTTCACCAAAGCGGCGGCGGCCAACATGGCCAAGCGCGTGTTCGATACGCTCGCCCAATGGACGGTCTATGATAATGCGAGCCTCGATGCGGCGATAAAGCAAAGTTCGGGCCTTGAGCCGGATTCGCGCCGGCGTTCGCACGCCCGGCGTTTGTTTGCGCGGGCGCTGGAGACTCCCGGCGGCCTCAAGGTCCAAACCATCCACGCTTTCTGCACGCAGCTGCTGCATCAATTTCCGTTTGAAGCGAACGTCGCCGCCCGCTTTTCCGTGCTCGACGACACCGAACAGTCGGAGCTGCTGGAACGGCTGACGCTCAACGTGCTGCTTGACGGCGCCCGCGATCCGGACAGCCTGCTGGCGCAGGCGCTCAACAGCGCCATGACGGCGGCGGCTGATCAGACTTTTCGCGATGTGGTGCGTGAAGCCATCGGCCGGCGTGATGCCATCATGCGCTGGGTAGGTGGCGGCGGCGGCATCGATGCGGTCAATGGCAATATGTCGAAACTCCTCGGCGTCGACCCGGCGGACAGCATTGAGGTGATCGAAGCGGCGTATTTTTCCGGCGAGGTCATTGCGCCGTCGGAGTGGCCCGCGATTGCCGACGTTCTTGCGGGCGGACGCAAGACCGATTGCGACCAGGCGGAACGCTTCGCGACTCTGGCTTCATTGTCCGGGTCGGACCTGATCGACAAATACCTCGACGTATTCTTCACTAAAGAGCGCGAGCCTCGTGCTTCGGTCGCTACTCAGTCAATCAACAGCGGTCTGCGCGAGAGATTGAGCAAAGAACGGGACCGCTTGATCCCACTGCTCCAACGCCGCCGCGCCGTCGGCAGCCGTGACCGCAGCGCCGCGCTTACTACGGTCGCGCACGAAGTATTGACCCGTTATCGCGACGAGAAAGAGCGGCGGGGCCTGCTCGACTACGATGACTTGATCGACAAGGCGCTAGCGCTGCTGTCCGACTTCAGCGCCGCCTGGGTGCATTACAAGCTCGATCTCGGCGTCGATCACGTGCTGGTCGATGAGGCGCAGGACACCAGCCATAAGCAGTGGGAAATTGTTCGTCGGCTCACTGCCGAATTCTTCGCCGGCGCCGGCGCACGCAGTGTGATGCGCACGCTGTTCGCGGTTGGCGACGAAAAGCAGTCGATCTATTCGTTCCAGAATGCCGCGCCCAAGGAATTCGAAAACATGCGCCGGCACTTCAAAAGCGCGCACGAAAAGGCCGGCCTGGGTTTTGTCGACTCCAAGTTCGAGCACTCTTTCCGCTCGGGCGGAGAAATCCTCGCTGCCGTCGACCTGGTGTTCGCCCGCAAGGAGATCGCGGCAAGCGTCACCTCGGACGCGGCCGGGTTCCCGCCGCACATCGCGCTGGAAGACGCGGCACCGAGCGTGGTCGAGATTTGGGAGCCGGAAAAGCCGGATCAGCGCGACGACAACAAGGAAGGCTGGGACGCGCCGTTCGACGCGGTGAACGAGACGAGTTCGCGCGTAAAACTCGCACGCCGTATCGCGCGTGCGGTGCGACGCATGGTCGACAGCGGCGCCGGCTATCGCGACATTTTGATCTTGGTGCGCCAGCGCGGCGAATTGTTCGAGGCGATCATCCGCGCGCTCAAGAACCAGGCAATCGAGGTCGCTGGCGCCGACCGTCTCATGCTCACCGAGCACATTGCGGTAATGGATTTGATGGCGCTGGCGGACGCGTTGTTGTTGCCGCAGGATGATCTGGCGTTGGCCACGGTGCTGCGCAGTCCGCTCTTCGGTTTCAACGACGAGGATTTGTTTGCGATCGCGCATGGCCGCGGCCGCGCTTCGTTGCGCACAGCGCTGGCACGAAAAAGCTCCGAGAAACCGATTTTCGCTGCCGCCGCCGCGCGGCTCGATGCGCTGACGGACGCGGCGCGGCATGAGACGCCGTTTTCCTTCTATGCACTTCTCCTCGGCCAGAACGGCGGGCGGCAGCGCTTTCTCGCCCGGCTTGGGCTGGAGGCGAACGACGCGATCGACGAGTTTCTCAACGTCGCGTTCGATTACGAGCGGCGCGAGACGCCGACCCTGCAGGGATTCTTGACTTGGCTCCGTGACGCGCGCGCCGAAGTCAAACGCGACATGGAGATCCGGCGCGACGAAGTGCGAGTCATGACCGTGCACGGGGCCAAAGGTCTTGAAGCGCCGATCGTGATTCTTGCCGACACCATCACGCCGCCAGTGATGAAACCGCCGCGGCTGTTGCAGCTTTCCGACGGTGCAACGATCTGGGTGGGACGCAAAGCCGACGACGTGCCGGACGCTGCAACCGCGCGCGCTCAAGCCAATGCGGAAGCCGAACACGAATATCGCCGGCTGCTTTATGTCGCCATGACGCGCGCCGCCCAGCGCCTGATCATCTGCGGCGCTGACGGTTTAACAAAGCGGCCAGCGGGTTGCTGGTACTCCCTGGTACAGAAGGAGCTCGAGCCGGAGCTTGCGGAGGGTGAGGAAGGCGGCGAGAAAGTCTGGCGCTTCCGCAAGGGGACAAGCGGCCTGACCGCCGGGCTTGGGGACGCACAAGCGCCCGCAACCCTGCAGCAGCGGGAACTGCCATCTTGGGCGCGCGAGTCCGCGCCGCCCGAAAAATCGCGACCGCGGGTGCTGTCGCCGTCTTCTGCCTTTGAGGAAGAAATCGGTCCCGGCTTCGCGCGCACCGGCGCAACGGTTGCCGAGCGCCGCAAGGCGCTGGCGCGTGGTCGCATTCTGCATCGGCTCATGCAGTCATTACCGGACATTCCGGAAGAGGGACGCAAGGCTGCGATTGCGCATTATCTGAAGCGCGCCGCGGCGGGTTTCTCCGACGCCGAGCAAGCCGAGATGACGCGCCAGGTGCTCGGCATCCTCAACGATTTGATATTTGCCGCAGCCTTCGCGCCGGGCAGCCGCGCTGAACTCTCCATCGCCGGGCGCGTGACGTGTTCGGGAGCTGAGCCAATTCCGGTAGCCGGGCAGGTCGATCGTCTGACGGTCACTCCCGAATCGGTCCTCATCACCGATTACAAGACCGACCGCGTCGTTCCCCGCAGCGCCGCGGACGTCCCAAAATCTTACATCCGGCAGCTTGCACTTTACGCCGCGGTGCTGGCGCGCATTTACCCGAAGAAAACGATTCGCGCGGCACTGATCTTTACCGGCGGGCCGGCCCTGATCGAGGTTTCGGGAGTGGCCATGGCGGCGGCTTTGGCGGAAATCGCGAGCGAAAGAAGTAAAATTCACGCTCCGGTGAGAGTCCCTTGACGCTGGCAAATGCCGTTCATACTTTCGGCGCCCTGCCTTTTTTCCGCGAACTCAGCGAGGTCTCCCATGGTCGAAAAAGTGACGGACGCAACGTTCGAAAAGGACGTCCTTAAAGCGACCGAACCCGTGGTGGTGGATTTCTGGGCGGAATGGTGCGGGCCCTGCCGCATGATCGCGCCGGCGCTAGAAGAAATTTCCAAATCGCTCAACGGCAAGGTAAAAATCGTCAAGCTCAACGTCGATGAAAATCCAGGCACTGCGGCCAAGTTCGGCATTATGTCGATCCCGACACTGATGCTGTTCAAGAACGGTGAACTTGCCTCCCGCCAGATCGGCGCCGCGCCTAAGCAGAAGCTCGAACAGTGGATCACCGGCGCGGTTTAAGTCGGTTTCGTCATTGCCGGGCAACCGGGTCCGGCCCGAAGTTGCCGGCCCGGCTGTAAACTTGACCGGGCAATCCAGTTTTTCCCGCAGAAGCAAAGATGGATCACCGGTCGCGGCGCTGCTGCGCCGGCCCGGTGACGACACCTCAGTGCCGGAAATGCCGCGTACCGGTAAGCACCATGGCGATGCCGGCATCGTCGGCGGCCTTGATGACTTCATCGTCGCGCACTGAACCGCCCGGCTGGATCACGGCGGTGGCGCCGGCTTCGATGGCGACCAAAAGCCCGTCGGCGAACGGGAAGAAAGCGTCGGACGCGACCACCGATCCTTTGGTCGCCGGCTCTTTCAGATGAGCGTCCTTGGCGGCGTCTGCGGACTTGCGCGCGGCGATGCGCGCCGCATCCACACGGCTCATCTGTCCGGCGCCGATGCCGACGGTCGCCGATTCCTTCGCATAGACGATCGTATTCGATTTGACATGTTTGGCGACGCGGAAAGCAAAGCGTAGATCGCGCAGCTCGGCATCATTCGGTGCGCGTTTCGTGACAGGTCTTAGCTTCATGTCATCGACCACGGCGTTGTCGCGCGTTTGCACCAACAACCCGCCGGCCACCGTCTTGATGCCGAGGCCCTTCGCGCGCGGATCGGGCAGGCCGCCCGCCAAGAGCAGCCGTAGATTCTTTTTGGCGGCAACAATCGCAATTGCTTCCTCGGTCGCGTCAGGCGCGATGATGACTTCCGTGAAAATCTCGGTGATCGCCCGCGCCGCGCCGGAGTCGAGCGCGCGGTTGAGCGCGACAACACCGCCGAATGCCGACACCGGATCGCAGGCCAGAGCTTTGCGATAGGCGGTGGCGAGGTCTTCGCCTTCGGCGACGCCGCAAGGATTGGCGTGCTTGATGATGGCGCAAGCCGCGGTCCGCGCCGGATCGAATTCGGCGACGCATTCGTAAGCGGCATCGGTGTCGTTGATGTTGTTGTACGAAAGCTGCTTGCCCTGCACTTGCCGCGCCGTGGCGACGCCGAAGCGTTTTTCCGGAATACGGTAGAAAGCCGCCGCCTGGTGCGGATTCTCGCCGTAACGCAACTCTTCGATCAGCCGCCCCGCTACTGCGCGATAGTCCGGCGCCGATTGGCCGAGTTCACTCGCGAACCAATTGGCGATTGCGGCGTCATACGCGGCGGTGCGCGCAAACGCCTTGGCGGCAAGCCGCCGGCGCAGATCAAGCGTGGTCATGCCGCCGTGCCGGGCGAATTCGTCAAGCAATGCGGCATAATCTACTGCCTCGACGACAACCACGACGTCACCGTGATTTTTGGCGGCGGCGCGGATCATGGCGGGACCGCCGATGTCGATATTTTCGATGCAATCGGCGAAGCTCGCGCCGCGCGCCACCGTTTCCTCGAACGGGTAGAGGTTGACCACCACCACATCGATTGGCCGGATGCGATGCGCGCGCATAGCTTCCGTGTGCGCGCTGTTGCCGCGTACCGCGAGGATGCCGCCATGCACTCCCGGATGGAGCGTCTTTACGCGGCCGTCCATCATCGCCGGGTAGCCGGTTAATTCGGCCACGTCGATGACGGCAAGGCCGGCATCCATCAGCGCTTGCCGGGTGCCGCCGGTGGAAACAATTTCGATGCCGTAACCGATAAGTTCTCGGGCAAATTCGGCGACGCCGGATTTGTCGGACACCGCGATCAGGGCGCGCGCGGCACGGCGCAGATGCTCGGTCATGGTTTGCTTTTATACTGGAAACCCCGGCGGCTCACAGCGGCAGCTTCGGCTGTTCCGATCGGGCGCGGCGCGCATTGCCGGCGGTTGCGACCGTCATCGGATCGGCCTGCTGGAAGCTCCACACCACGCGCGGCGTTGCGCGCGCCTGGCCGTGGACGACCAATTGCACGCTGCGGCGCGGCCCCTCGTTGCTAGCGAGATAGACGCCGTCTTCAAGCTGCACGCGGCTCTCGCCGGCATTAAACGTCCACACCTCGCCATTCGCCATGACAAGGAGAGCGCCATGTCCATCGGTAAAGCCGGTCGCCTTGATCGAAGGATGCAGATGGAAACGCACCGCGTAACGGTCATGCCCGGTGCGCACTTGCGGGCGGCCACTGGCATCGAGGAACAGGTCCTCGCCGTCGAAGCGCGTGCCGTCCGCGGCGAGCGCCACGGTGCGCTCGTGAACAATGCCGTAGCGGTCGGCGTAGCCATCATGCGCCGCGCGCAGGATCACCGCGTCGCTGCCATCCTCGCGGACCACCGAAACGCGGCTTGGACCGCCGACCATCGGCGAGCCGCCGAGGAGACGGCGGAAGACCGGCCGTTCGATGAAACGCGCGGACGATTCATCGTTGAAGGTGACGGTCGAATGGGCGGCGGTGGACCGCGCCAACGGCCGCCAATCCTCGCGCGCCGTCGAGGGCATTCCGCAATTGACGACAATGAGGCTCTGCTTCGGCGAGGAGAATTCGAACGACAGGCAGCCGGCGTGAGCTTCCAGACTTAAATCGAGCGGCGGCGCGCGGCCGGTATCCATGATCAGGACACCGCCGCGGGCCTCGAGCCGGTGATAGGCGGAATAGGGTGCGTTGGTGAGCGGCGCGCCGCGCGTCTCGTCATAGGCGAGCAGCGTCAGCAGGAGATCGGCGGGCGTCGCGGCCATGCCGTTGAAATGCGCAAACGTCCCTTCGGAATGCCGGAAGAAGCGCAGCATCGGCATCATCCGGTCGATGGCGTTGAGCAGCGCTTGCGGCGGCGCCACGTTGCGCGAAGCGAACGCTTGCCGCAGCGGCAGAAATTCAAGCAGCAATTCAATGATCGCGCCGGGGTCGCGGCTGGCGTGACCGCCGTCGGGAAGAATTTGCCGCTCGATCTCGCGCTTGAGGTGGTCGCTGGCGGATTTGATGTAGCGCGCCTGACCGGCGATGCACAAAGCGGCGTAGATAAGCGCGACCGCCGCCTGCATGCGGGCAACGCCGCGATTGGCGTGTCGTGCGGTGCGGCGCAGATAGCGCACCTGCCGCATCAGGCTGCGCAGAAAGCGGCGATAGAAACGCACGTCGGCGTCCTGCAACACCAAGGGCGACTGGCTGAGCCAGGAGATGATTCGCCGCGACAGCACATCCGATCGCCAAGCCACCGGGTGCCATGAACCTTGCAGGGTGATCCATTCATCGACCAGGGCGCGGGCATTCGCCCGGGTAATGCCGGACTCCGCCGCGCGCAAATGGCGCAACCATGAAAAGCCAAGCAGCGCCGTGGCCCATTCCGCCGACGGCGGCGCCATCTGAAAAACCGAGCGGTCGTCGCAGATCACAACCTTGCCGGCGAAGGTGAAACGGCCGGCATAGATTTCGGTCGCGCGGGTGGCGTCCGCGGTGCGCAATTCCTGCGGCGAGATCAATAGCCGGTCGGCCTTGAACGGGGAGAGCTGCCAGCGCAGCAACGGGTGGCCGATGACGCGGCCGGCGAATTGCCGCGCGCCGCCGCGCAAAAGCAGCCCCGAAAGCTTCATACGGTCAGCGATGACAACGCGTGCCATGCCGCGTGCGCCCCTCCTCGGTGGAAGCGTCGGTATTGTTGCCGCGAAACCATAACGGAATGACGCGGCGGCGGCCATTAAGCCGGTTTTTCGGCCAAACGCTAATGCTTCACCAATCTTGCGGCGAAAAAACCGTCCAGCCCGGCAAACCGGGCGTCGGGATTGGGAAAATGGCAGGGCAGCGTGCGCAGGTCACCATCATCGTCGATCAAACCGCCAATGCCGGGAATTTCGCCGTCGCCGAGTGGGTTGCGGCGAAACGAAGTTTCACGCGCCAGCAGGCCGGCGACAACATCCTTGCCTTCCTCTGGCTCGAGCGAACAGGTGCAATAGACGAGCGTGCCGCCCGCTTTGGTCAGCGCGGCGGCGTGCGCCAGCAAGCGGCCCTGAAATTCGGCAAGCTTGGCGATGTCGGCGGGCTGTTTGAGCCACGGCACATCGGGGTGCCGGCGAATCGTTCCGGTCGATGAGCAGGGCGCGTCGAGCAGTACCGCTTCGAACGGTTCGGCCGACCATTCGCCCACGTCGGCGCATACGAGCTCGGCATCAAGCGACAGCCGCTGCAAGTTGTCGCGCAGCCGATTGAGCCGCGCCGGTGCACGGTCGACCGCGGTGACGCGCGCGCCGGCGGCCGCAAGCTGTGCGGTTTTGCCGCCGGGCGCGGCGCAAAGATCGGCAACGCGGCGGCCGGCGACGTCACCGAACAGACGCACCGGCAGCGCTGCCGCGGCATCCTGCACCCACCAGGCGCCCTCGGAAAAGCCGGGCAACGCGGTCACCACGCCGCCGGCGACCGTTCGCACCGAACCGGTCGGCAAAACCTGCCCGTCAAGCCGACCAGCCCAAACGTCCGGGTCGTTCTTCACCGTCACGTCGAGCGCCGCCTCGCGGCTATTGGCGACGGCGATCGCGTGCGCGGTTTCCGCGCCGTAGGTCGCCATCCAGCGCTGCATCAGCCATTCCGGCGTGTCGAGCAACGCCGCGTCCGCGGCGCGCAGCCGCTCGGCGCCTTCGCGCACCACGCGCCGCAACACAGCGTTGACGAGGCCCGTATAATGCGCCGCATGGCGGTCGCGCTGCGCCAGCCGCACCGAGAGATCGACGGCGGCGTGATCGGGTACGTTGAGAAAAAGAATTTGCGCGGCGCCGACGAGAAGCGCGGTTTCCGCGCGGGGCGCTTCTTTCGGCGGCCCGTGTTCGAGAAAAAGACTCAAGATGTAGCGCAGCGATCCGAGCCGCCGGATCACGGTCGCCGCCAGGGCGCGGACGAAAGCTCGGTCGCGCTCATCAAGCTCGGTCAACGCGCGAGGCGCGGCTGCGCCGTCGAACAGCTCGTCGAGCGGCCGCTGTCGCCGCAGCACGCCCTCGACAATGTCGGCGGCGATGCGGCGCGTGGCGAGCCCCGGCGGATCGTTCTGGGATGCAGCAGCCGGTTGCCGGCGCGCGGTTTTCATTTACGCAAATTCCTCCTTGCGACAGGCCACTTGTAGATTTGGCACCGCTACGCCAAGTCAGAGGTTATGCCAACCGACGAACTTCCTTCGCCGCCCGGCGCGAACACCGGGAAAAACGATGCCCCGGCCGACAAGCGGCCCCTGACGCCGGCGGCCGAGCGCGCGCTTGCCGAAGCGGCAGCTCGCCGCGCCGAGCGCGACCTGAAGGCCTCGCATGCGCCCAAGGAAATTTCGGGCCGCGACAGGCCGGAGCCGACGCGCTATGGCGACTGGGAGATCAACGGCCTCGCTTCGGATTTTTAGCAGCCTCGCTCAGGCCGTGCCGGGTTGGTCAGGCAAGCTCATCGCTTTTTGACTTTATTGGCGACGTTCCCTTACTCAAGTCCGGGAACATCGCCACTTTATTCCTCTATACGGAATATTATCGCATTTATATACTTGACAAAAGTAAGGGCCTAGAGTAGGTTTTCGGTCATAGGGAGCTTCCCATGACCGCCGTTTTCCAAAACCCCATGTTTCACGATGAGGACAAGGCCCGCGAAGCCCTAGAGGCTGAGTTGTGGCCTAACGGGCCTACTTGCCGTCATTGTGGCAATGCCGACGCCAGCAAGATCGCCAAGGTGGAAGGCAAAAAGCGGTCGCATCGCCCCGGTCTTTATTATTGCAACGAATGCAAGAGCCAATTCACGGTCACGGTCGGCACGGTTCTAGAGCGGTCGAAAATCCCCCTGACCAAGTGGCTGATGGCCGCGCACATGTTCAACGCTGGCAAGAACGGCGTAAGCGCCCACGAAATCCACCGCACGCTAAAGGTCACGTACAAGACCGCTTGGTTCATGATGCATCGCCTTCGCGAGGCCATGAAGGAATTGAACCCCGCGCCTTTCGGGGGCGAGGGCCAATCCGTTCAAGCGGACGAAACGTGGTACGGCAATTCATCCAAACGCGCGAAGGCCTACCGCAAAGGCCATAGCCGCAAGGGCTACATCGTCGCGCTGGTCGAGCCTGATGGCCGCGCCCGCGCCATCCATGCTAATAAGGGCGAAGGCCAGACGGT
>DAIUEQ010000008.1:0-1209 GCA_036845025.1 Xanthobacteraceae bacterium
GGTATCGATTTACGCGATGACCGACTGAAACTCGCGCTTGAACTCGGCGCGACGCACACCATCAATCCGAACAAGCAGTCGATTCCGGACGCCATCAAGTCGATTACCGGCACCGGCGTCGATTTCACGCTCGAGACAACCGCACTGATGCCGATCCTGCGGTTGGCGATTGACGTCCTGGCGTTGCGCGGCACCTGCGGATTTGTCGGCGGCGCACCAGAGGATTCAGAACTTACCTTCGTGACTTCGCATGTTATGAATGGTGGCCGCACAATTCGCGGCATTATTCTTGGTGATACGAACCCGGAAGAATTCCTGCCCAAGCTGATCGAACTTCACGCGCTCGGGCGTTTTCCTCTCGAGAAGCTTGTGACGTTCTATTCGTTCAAGGACGTCAATCGCGCCATCGAAGATTCGCTGAACGGCAAATGCGTCAAGCCCGTCCTTCGATTCTAACCCAAAAGCAGCGCGACGCTTGCATTTGTGAATATTCCTCAATAATGAATGATGTCCATGCGATTGGATGCGCGTGGGCGTGACGTGATCCTTTTGACGCGTTGAGTGCCGCCGATCGTGCGCCAACACGCCACGCTTTAGGGCTGGCGATGGTTTTGACGTGAGCCGCGAAATGGCAGCAAAGCCCGATTTGGCCGTGGAATCGAGAGTTGATCGGCGCAAGCGTCGTAATCGCGACGCGCTGATCGATGCTGCGTACAGGGTCATGACGGAGAAGGGGATCGACGCGGCTACGATGTCGGAGATTGCCGAGCTGGCCGATGTTGGGGCCGGCACGGTTTACAATTATTTCGAGTCAAAAGATGAGCTTGCCGTTTGCGTAATGGAACAAGTGATGCATCGATTGGCCGAACGCATCGAGCGCGTCACGAATACCTTCACCGATCCCGCTCAGGTTTATGCTTTTGGCGTTCGTAACGTGATGAAGGCCGCCACGACCGACCAGCGGTGGCGCTGGTTGTTGATGCGTTCGGAAGTAATAGCCGGTGCGATGTATCGCGTGATGGGGCCGTATGCGATCCGCGACATCAAACAAGCATGCAAGGCGGGACGATATAGCGTTGAGGATCCTGAATTGGCTTGGCGGCAAGCGACGCACGCTATGGTCGGTTTCAGCATCGCCGTGTGCGATCAAAACATAGATGCGTTGAAGATCGACGAGGCTGTTGTAAATTTGCTTGGAATGGTCGGCGT
>DAIUEQ010000008.1:1309-36320 GCA_036845025.1 Xanthobacteraceae bacterium
TAGATGCGTTGAAGATCGACGAGGCTGTTGTAAATTTGCTTGGAATGGTCGGCGTCACGCGAGACGAAGCCTGGGAGATCGCAAAAAGGCCAACTCCAGAACTTCCCAAAGAGTAATTATCGCTACTCTGCCGGAAGCGCCGGGCAGGGCCGGCGCGCAATTGCCCACGCCTCGCCACGGCGAACGCCCACCATGCCGAGCAAATTGACCACGGCCTCGTCCATTTTTGCAGGCAAGATAGTATTGTCAGATAGAGCAAGGCTGAAGCCGGCGATCGCGTGCGAGGCCTGGCGCCAGGCAAGTTCGGCATCTTCCACTCGGTAGCGTCCCGCCGATACCGCGTTGCGGATGTCCCTGATGGCATACGGCCCCATCACCCGATACATCGCTCCGGCGATCGCCTCCGAGCGACGCAGCACCCACCGCCACCTCGGGTCGGATGTCGCCGCAATCATCACGTTACGGATTCCGAACGCGTAGACCTGCGCCGGATCGGTGAAACCGTCGGTCACGGCTTCGATGCGCTGTGACAGACGATTCATCACAGGGTCCAAGACATACATGGCAAGCTCGTTCTTAAAACGGAAAGCAATTGTACACGGCCTGATCGGACGTCCGCTAATGCCGCAACCACGGGCTCGGATCGCGTTGACAAATGAATGATATTCATAAATGATTGATAGCCATATTACTCGCGGCTAGATGGCCTAAAGGACGCCCGGCCCGAAAAACGAACCGCCTCAAGGGGAAGAGACATGCTGGCTCAATCGCCGAAGGAGCAGGAGAGCAAGCGCAACGACCTGCTCGCCCGAGTTGAGGGAATTGCTCAAGTCCTAGAAGCATCTGGCGGGAAGAGCGAAGAGATAGCCACACTTGCTCCCGAGGCCGTCGCGGCATTGCGGGACGCCGGCCTGTTTCAGCTCAAACTACCGGAGGCGGTAGGGGGGCTCGAGGCAGATCCGGTTACCGAGATGCTGGTGCTGGAAGCGATCGCGTATCACGACTTCACCAGTGGCTGGTGCACCATGGTCGGCGCCACTGGCGTCGGATCACTTGGCGCCTTTTTGCCTCAAGCGGGCCTTGACCGGGTATTCGCGGGTGGGCGCATCCCGACCGCAGCTATTTCCTTCTTTCCGGCTGGACGCGCCGTGCGCGAAGGCGGCGGATATCGCGTGAGCGGCCGCTGGCGTTTCAACAGCGGCATCCGCCATTCCGAATGGGTTCTCGGCGGAACCGTGGTCGAGGGAACTGAAAAAGAGAATAACGGCAAGCCGCTCGTCATATTCGCCGCGTTTCCAACGGCCGACGTGACCATCTATGACAATTGGCGCGACGTTGTCGGTCTCAGAGGAACCGGAAGCTCCGATTGCTCTGTCGAGAATTATTTTCTGCCCGAGCATCTTTCGTTTGTCTGGGATTTGCTCGAGCCAAAACCGCTTCGCGGTGGCCCCTCGTATCTTTTCCCGCCTTTCAGCTTTGTCGCGAAGGAGCATGGCAGCGTGGCGATTGGCGCTGCGCGGCGAGTCATCGACGAATTGGTCAAGATCGCGACTACGACGCGCGGCACCTTCCGGTCGTCGAAGCTCGACGAGCGCCAGGTCTTCCAGCGTAAGATCGCCGAAGCCGACCTAAGAATCCGATCAATCCGGGCGCTAATGCACGAGCGGTACGACGAGCTTTACCGCAAAACTGCCGCGAAGGGACGCCCACTAGAGGGGGCTGAGATTGCAGACGTGCGCGCCATGGCGGTCTACGCCACCGACATCGCCGTCGATGTTGCCGGCATGGCTTATCACTTCGCGGGCAACACCGGCCTGCGTCATCCGCATATTCTCGGTCGATTGTTGCGCGATCTAAATACCGCCGGGCTTCATCAAGTGATGAGCGACACGTCGTATGAAAACCACGGCAAGTTCCGTCTGGGCCTTCCTGCAGACCCGTTGGCCTAGGCATCCGCTCACGCTGGCGTTGTCACCGCCGACGGATTGGTCCAAGGTTGGGTCGCATAATGGCCCACACGCATCGTCCGCGCATCTTCGTCACTCAGCCCGTGGCAAAAAGCGCCATTGCGCGGCTTCGGCAGGTGGCTGCCGTAACGATGAATCCGGATGCAAGTCGCATCTTGAACCGGCGCGCGATGCTTGCCGCTGTCCGCCAATGCGAAATCTTGTTCTGTCTCCTGCACGACCGCGTTGACGCCGGCGTGATCGCTGCGAATCCCAATTTGCGAATGATCGCCTCGAAGGCCATCAACCCGGCTCACGTCGACATCGAAGCGGCGACTGCGCGCGGCATACCGGTTACCAACGTGCCGCCGCTCACGGCCGATACCACGGCGGACCTTGCCTTCGGTCTGATGCTTGCCATTACGCGGCATATTGTCGAAGGCGATCGCCTGGTGCGCGCCGGAAAATTTCCGGGGGCGCAATCGAGCCATCTGCTCGGCCCGCTGGTTTGGGGTAAAACCATCGGCTTGATCGGCGGCGGCGGAATGATTGGCAAGGCTTTGGCACGCCGCGCTGGCGGTTTTAACATGCGCGTACTTTACTGGACCCCGCGGCGAAAATCCGAGGACGAAGAGCGGGAGGCCGGATTGATCTTCACGCGGTTCGAAACCCTGTTGCGAGAGTCCGACTTCGTCTCGCTCCATACTCCCCTTAATCCGGGTACGCGGCACCAAATCGGCGCCCGCGAACTAAAACTGATGAAGAAGACGGCCTATCTGATCAACACGGCGCGTGGTGCCATCGTCGATGAGGCGGCTCTCGTCCGCGCGTTGCGCACCAAGCAGATCGCCGGTGCCGGATTGGATGTCTTCGAGTACGAGCCGAAGGTCGGCAAGGATCTTCGCAAGTTGAGTAACGTGGTCATGACTCCGCATCTTGGCAGTGCGGTCGGCGAGATGCGCGAGCAGATGGCGCATTTTGTCGCCGACAACATCCTGGCCTTCCTTGCCGGCAAAAATCCCCCCAATTGCGTCAATCCGCAAGTGCTCCCGCGCAAGTGATCAGCCTTGCGCGGCGGCTTGTGATATTTTCCACGACGGCAATGCAGGGAAACATCATGAGTGCGCGTCGTCTATGCGGACTATTCAGCGGTATCACCGCCTGTGCCGTGTTGCTCTTGGTTCTGGCAATGGGCGGGGAGAGCGGCGCACAATCGACGGCCGATTATGCCGCGATTCTTGCGGCGCCCGACCGCAGTGATGCGGACCGCCAGGCGGACACGCGCCGCGATCCGAAGCCATTTCTGGCATTTGCCGGCCTTCGTCCCGGCATGAAGGTGCTCGATATGGGCGCTGGCGGCGGATACAGCTCCGAATTAATCGCGCGCGCCGTCGCCCCGACTGGCACAGTTTACGCGCAGAATCCTCCCGATCTCCCGGACAAGCCTAAAGCAAGATTTGAAGCCCGAGTGAACACGGCGGCGATGCGCGACGTCGTGGTTGACGTTCGCCCATTCGACAATCCGTTACCACCCGACGTGCGCGATCTTGATCTCATCACTTTCCTCTTCTTCTACCACGACACCACCTACATGACGGTCGATCGAGCGGAGATGAATCGGAAATTGCTGGCAGCGCTAAAACCCGGCGGTCTTTTCATCGTTGCCGATCACTCTGCTCTTGCCGGACAGGGAGTGTCGGTGGCCAAGACGTTGCATCGCATCGAGGAGGCGACGTTGCGCGCGGAGATCGAAGCCGCGGGTTTTCATCTCGCGGCCGAAGGTAATTTCTGGCGGAATGCTAACGATCCACACGACTTTCCGAGTTATCAGCCAACCGTGCCGGTCGACAATTTCGTCCTCAAATTCCAGAAGCCGATGTGAGGGTGCCTTTGCCGAGGGCGCCCTGCGCGGGGCTGCGGCGTTTCTAATCGGGCGGCCTTGCCCAAGGCCTGCGCGTGCGGTCGGCGGTTTTGAAAGCAGTGATGCGGTCTTTAAAACTCTCGGTGAGATCGACGTCGTCCCAGCCGTTGAGTAGTTGATTGCGGCTCACCGGATCGATGGCGAAGTCTAAAGTACGGTTGCCGCAAACCACCGCCTGCTGTTCGAGATCGACCGTGAGCGGTCGGGCCGGCTCTGCGGAAATCGCGGCGCTGAGCTCGATGACCTGACTTTCAGAGAAGACGGCGGCGAGAAGACCGTTTTTCACGGCGTTTTCTGCAAAGATGTCGCCGAAGGAAGGCGCAATGACGCAGCGGATACCCGCCTCGTAAAGCGCGTAGACCGCCGCCTCCCGCGAAGATCCGCCGCCGAAATTGCGCCCGGCTAAAAGAATCTTGGCGTCTCGCCAGACCGGCTGGTTCAACGGGAAGTCCAGCCGTTCGGCGCCGCCGGCGCCGCGCCGGAGATCGTAAAACAGGAGGCGGCCAAGCTCGGCCGAGCGCGGTACTTTCAGAAAACGGGCCGGCAAAATTTGATCGGTGTTTACGTTCGGCAAATCGAGCGGGCAAGCTTTCGCGGTAAGGCGAGTGAATTTGTCCATCGGCGCGCTCTCTAAACGCTCCGCCCGGCGAGGAGCGGGCGCACGTCGGCCAAGTGGCCGCTCACGGCGGCTGCCGCGACCATCGCCGGCGACATCAGATGCGTGCGTGCGCCAGGACCCTGTCGACCGCGGAAGTTGCGGTTGGTCGTCGACGCGCAACGCTCGCCCGGGGGGACAATGTCGCCGTTGATACCCACACACATTGAGCAACCCGAGTCGGCCCATTCCAGACCGGCAGCACGAAAGATTCGGTCGAGGCCTTCACCTTCCGCCTGGCGCTTGACCTGCGAAGAGCCGGGCGAAACCAGGCCCGGTACTTTGCTCGTGCGTCCGGACAACACGGCGGCCGCCGCGCGCAGATCCTCGATGCGGGCATTGGTGCAGGAGCCGATGAAAACGCGATCGATCGTTATCTCGGTGAGCTTCTTGCCGGGCGGGATGCCCATGTATTCGAGCGCGTCACGCAGGTAGCGGGCGCGGACCGGATCGCTTTCGCCTGACGGATCCGGCGCGTTGCTGTCGATCGGAAGCGCGTCGTCCGGCGTCGTGCCCCAGGTGACGATTGGTGCGATGGCCTTCGCGTCCAATGTTACTTCGCGATCGAAGGCACCGTCGTTGTCGGAGTGGAGCGCCGACCAGGCTTCGACGGCCTCATCGAACGCGTTTCCCTTAGGCGCGAACGGCCGCTCTTTCAGATAGGCGAATGTTGTCGCATCCGGTGCTACCGCGCCACAACGGCCGCCCGCCTCGATGGACATGTTGCACAACGTCATGCGTCCTTCCATGGAAAGCGCCGCAATCGTGTCGCCGGCAAATTCGATGGCGTGACCTTGCGCGCCGTCCGCGCCGATCCGCGCGATGACCGCAAGCGCGATGTCTTTCGCGGCAACGCCCGCGATAGTCTTACCGCGCACGCTGACGCGCATCAGCTTCGGCTTTTTTTGCCATAACGCCTGGGTCATGAGCACGTGCGCCACCTCGGAGGCGCCGATGCCGAATGCATAGGCGCCGAACGCACCGTGCGTGGAGGTATGGCTGTCGCCGCACACGATGAGTAGCCCCGGCAGCGTCAATCCCTGTTCGGGCCCGACGACGTGGACAATGCCCTGGCGCGGGTCATGCAGGCCGAAAAGGGTGACGTTATTGGCAGTCGTGTTGGTTTCGAGCTGTTCGACCATGGTGGCGATCGCAGGATCGGCAATCGGCCGGTCGCGCCTTCGGGTGGGGACATAATGGTCGGCGACCGCAAAAGTCAGCTCCGGCTCGGCGACCGCCCGGTCACGCGCGCGCATTTGGGCGAAAGCGTGGAACGAACCTTCATGCACGTAGTGGCGGTCGACCCAAAGTAGCGCCGCGCCGTCCTCACGGCGGGCGATTTCGTGCGCCGACCAGAGCTTTTCAATGAGGGTTTGCGGCTTGCTCATGCCTTCGATGGTTATGCTTTCCGCCCCTGCCGCGCTTGTGGGCGGCGTCGCAAATATTGTACGCTAAAGAATACCAAGTAAAGCCACTGCCATGATGCCGGCACGGGAGGGACGTTTGCGCGATTGGCTCGGAGAGGCGAAGGCGAAGCAGGTTTATATGGTGCTCCGCGATCGGATTCTGAGCGGTGCGCTGGGGTTCGGCGTCAAGCTGCCGACCGAGATCGATCTTGCGCAACGTTATGGCGTCTCGCGCGTCACCGTGCGGCGTGCGCTTGGGGAACTTGCGCGCGAGCGTCTAATAGAGCGGCGGCCGAGCGCCGGCACGCGCGTCATCTACCGACCGGCGCCGGCGCCGATCACCGCAGATATTTCCGGCGTCTTGGCCAATCTTGCGGACATGGGCCGTCGCACCGGCGTTAAGCTTATCGCCTTCGATTACGTGCCGGCGACTGGCGCGGTGGCGCAGGCGCTTGGCGTCAGGCCAGATCACCTGTTGCAGCGATCGGTACGCGTACGCGCGTTCGATCAGGTGCCGTTTTCCTACCTGACCACGCACGTCCCCGAAGAGGTCGCGGTCACGTTCAGTGAGCAGGAACTCGCGACGCGGCCGCTTCTTGAGCTTCTTGAACGCGCGGGCGTGAAAATTGGGCATGCCCGCCAACGCATCAGTGCGGGGCTCGCGCCGCCTGACGTGGCGAAAGCACTTGATGTGCGCACAGGGTCACCGCTTATTGAGCTGGTCCGGGTCGTCTGCGATCGCTCCGGCCGGGCCGTTGAGCACTTGCACGCGCTCTATCGTCCCGACCGTTACGCTTTCGAAATGGATTTGGTTCGGTCAGGCGCCGCCGCGAAGGCCTGGTCGCCAGTCATGCGGCGGGCCGACCGCCACTCGGACGCGAGTGCGGCTACTGTTCTTTAATGAGTTAGAGTGCGGCGACCGTTCGGACGCCGCACGCCTTTTAAGAGGAGGGCATAGCGATGGCGAAGACTCACGATCGGCTTAGCCGCCGGCGGTTCCTTGCGAGCGCGGCAATTGGCGCCGCGGCGGCGGGAACGGGCACAATTGCGCGGCCATCGGTTCTTCGCGCGCAGGGAGCTGCGGTCAAACTTGGCCTTTTGCATCCAATGACGGGCGCGCTGTCCTATTCGGGTCAGCAGGGCAGGATAGGCGCGACCATGGCGGTCGACGAAATCAACGCCGGCGGCGGCATCAAGGCGCTGGGCGGAGCAAAGATCGATCCCATGCTCGGCGATGCTCAGTCGACTCCCGACGGCGGCACCGCCGAAGTGGAAAAGATGAACGCCGCCGAAGCGTCTTGCATCGTTGGCGGATACGGCTCGTCAATCTGCCTTGCCGCAAGCCAGGCGGCGGCGCGCTACGATCTCCCATATGTGGTGGATGTCGGTGTCGCCGACTCGATCGTGACGCGCGGGCTCAAGAACACGTTCCGCTTTGGTCCAGGCTTCGGCGTCATTGCCAACACGGCGCTGGAAAATTTGGTGCTCATCAACGATCAAGCCGGTAAGCCCGCCAAAACGGTGATCATCGTCAACGAAGATTCGTTGTTTGGCTCCGGCCTCGCCAAACTGTTGAACGCGCAATTGCCGACGAAAGGATTCCAGATCCTCGAAACCATCCCTCATCCGACGCCGACGCGGGATTTCAACAACGTCGTGCTTAAGATCAAGGCCCAGGCGCCCGACCTCGTCATCCCCGCCAACTATTACAACGAGTACGTATTGCTGGCTCGCACCATGCAAGAGCAGCACGTGCGGCCCAAGGCGATTTATTCGGTACTCGGCGGCGCGGCTTCATCCTACAAATTCGTCCGAGAATTTCCGGATGCTGCCAAATACATCATGGATTGCAATCATTGGTTCAATCCGAAGAGCGCCAAGGCGCTGGAGTTAAAGAAGAAGGTCGAGGATAAAGGACAGTTCTACACATACGAACTTTACATGAACTACACTGCGGTGATGTTGGTAGCCGACGCGCTCGAGCATGCGGCGTCGGCCGATCGTGCCAAACTCACGGTGGCCCTGGAAAGCTCTACCTTCTCGGGTCACATCATGCCTTATGGCCCGACCAAATTCGTCAACGGCCAGAACCAAGGCGCAGCGCCGGTGAACACGCAAGTGCTCGATAACGATATCAAAGCGATCTTGCCGGCGGAATTCGCCAACGCCAAGGCCGTCTTTCCGATGCCGGCATGAGAATGATGCTTCTGTTTCGCTTGCAATGACGCCGTGCTGTCCGCACCGATCCTGATCTCGGCAATTGTTAACGGGCTTCTGACCGGTTCAATCTACGCGCTGGTCGCGCTCGGATTAACGCTGATCTACGGGGTGTTGCACATCATCAATTTCGCCCACGGCGCGCTGTTGAGCGCGGCGCTGTTTGCGGCGTTCTTTGCCTATCAGAAAGCCGGTATCGATCCTTATTTAGCCGTTCTCCTGCTAGCGCCGGCGTTCTTTGGTCTGGGCTACGCCTTGCAATGCCTGGTGATCGGCCCGGCTTCGCGCGGCGACGAACGCGCAATGCTGTTGGTGACGCTCGGCTTGGCGGTCTTGATCGAAAACGCGCTTCTCTACGCGTTTCGCGCCGATACTCGCACCATCGACCTTCCTTATGCGTTCAAAACTGTGGACCTGGTTTTCACCTTCGTCGCCGTTCCCCGGCTCATTTCCTTCGCCGTGGTGTTTGTCGTTGCGCTGGCGTTGTGGCTGCTCATGACCCTGACCGATACCGGCAAGGCAATTCGGGCCGTGGCAAAGGAAAAGCTCGGCGCCGAGCTTGTCGGCATCGATGTGACGCACATCTATGCCACGACGTTTGGCATTGGGACCGCTTGCGTCGCCATCGCCGCGTGTCTTCTCATTCCGACCTATTACGCCAATCCGAGCGCGGGCAACGCGTTCGTTCTCATCGCTTTCACGATTGTCGTGCTTGGCGGCATGGGCTCAGTGCCGGGCGCCTTGATTGGCGGCCTCGCCATCGGCGTCGTTGAAAGTCTCGGCGGCTTCTTTTTCGGCGAGTCGCTAGGTCAGGCCGGCATCTTTCTGATCTTTATCGCCGTGCTGCTTATCCGCCCGCGCGGCCTGTTCGGCGCAACCGCATGAAGGCCTTTTTACCGATCGTGATTGTTGTCGCCGCGCTCGCCGCCGTGCCCTTGGTGGTGCAGTCGAATGTCGTACTCAATTTTCTCATTGTCGCGCTGATGATTGCGCTCGCCGGTCAGGGCTGGAACATTCTCGGCGGCTATGGCGGCCAATATTCCTTCGGACATGCGGCCTTCTTCGGCACCGGCGCGTACGCGACCGCTATCTTGCAGGTGCATTACGGGGTGAATGCCTGGCTCGGCTTTCTCGCCGGCATTGTGGCCGGCGCCGCGGCAGGGGCCGTGATCGGGGGACTCGCTTTCCGCGCCGGATTGCGCAGCTCGTATTTTGCGCTGGTGACGCTCGCCTTCGCCGAAGTGCTGCGAATTTTTGCGAGCGTCGCTCCGATCACCGGCGCCGGCGTCGGCCTTCTGGTCAAGCTCGACCTCCACCCGCAGGCCTTCCAATTTCGCAGCCGGGCGATCTTTTACCTGATCATTCTTGCCCTGGTGGCCGTGTCCTTGATTATCGCCCAAGTGATGGAGCGCTCGCGCTTCGGGGCGTGGCTGGTGGCGGTGCGGGAGAACGAGGATGCGGCCATGGCGCTCGGCGTCAACGCGACAGCAATCAAGATCGTTGCCATGGTGATCTCGGCCGCCATCACGGCGGCTGCAGGTTGTTTCTATGTTCAATATTTTCTGTTTGTCGACGCTCCCATTGGCTATGGCGCGTGGATTTCGATCGAAGCGTTGCTGACGCCGATCATCGGCGGCGCCGGTACGGTGTTTGGCGCTTTGGTCGGCGCGCTGGTGGTCAAATCGATCGGCGAGGGCGCCAAATTCCTGACCGGAGACATCCCCGGTCTCGACTTGATGACCTTCGGCGCTGTGCTCGTTCTGGTCATCGCGTTTGCGCCGCGGGGACTTGTCGGCACGCTTTTGGACGCGCGCGCGAGTTTGGCGCGCCGCTTCGCGTCCTCGCGGAAAACCGCGGAGGGAACGGCGCATGGCTGACCCGCTCCTCTCGGTCGAAGGTGTCTCGCGCGGCTTTGGGGGCTTGATGGCGGTCAACGGCGCTTCGCTGTCGGCTTCGGCGCGGCGGATCACGGCGTTGATTGGCCCTAATGGCGCCGGCAAGACCACGCTCTTTTCTATCATCTCTG
Source organism: Xanthobacteraceae bacterium (assembly GCA_036845025.1). Lineage (GTDB taxonomy): Bacteria > Pseudomonadota > Alphaproteobacteria > Rhizobiales > Xanthobacteraceae > BOG-931. The sequence continues at coordinate 11,481 of DAIUEQ010000008.1, forward strand.
GCTTTCTCAAACCGAGCGCGGGGCGCGTGATTTATGACGGAGCGGACGTAACCGGCGAGCCGCCGTACCGCCTCGCGCGCCGTGGAATTGCCCGCACCTTTCAGATCGTGCAGCCGTTTGCCGGGCTGTCGGTTCGCGACAACATTTTGGTAGGTGCGCATTTGCGGCATCGCCGTCGCGCCGCGGCGCAAACCAGCGCCGAAGCGGTTGGGCATGAGGTCGGTCTGGATCACCTGCTTCACCGGCCGGCCAGCGCCTTGACGGTCGCGGGCAGGAAACGTCTTGAACTTGCCCGCGCGCTCGCCACCGAGCCGAGCCTCTTGTTGCTTGATGAGGTGTTAGCTGGGCTAAACCCGTCCGAAATCAACGAGATCGTTCCCGTTATCCGCAGCTTAAGCGCGCGTGGCATCGCCATTGTCATGATCGAGCACGTGATGCAAGCGGTGATGAGCTTGGCGGAACAGGTTTTCGTTCTCGCGGAAGGCAGAGTCATCGCGCAAGGCAGTCCGGCGCAGGTTGCGGGCGATCAGCGTGTGATCGAAGCTTATCTTGGCCACGGCGCCGCCGCGAAGCTCGGAGGCGCCAGTGCCCTCTGAGATCCTTCTGGAAGTCCGCGACGTATTTGCGGGTTATGGCGATGGCGACGTATTGCGCGGCGTAAACCTTGACGTAAAAGCGGGCGAAATCGTCTCGGTTCTCGGCTCCAACGGCGTTGGCAAATCGACGCTCAATCGCACTATCTCCGGCGTCGTTCGCACGCGGGCGGGCAGCATCAACTTCGATGGAGCGCCCATTGAACGCGAGCCGCCGACATCCATTGTCGCACGGGGCCTCATCCACGTGCCCGAGGGCCGCCGATTGTTCCCGAACCTATCGGTTGACGACAACTTGGACCTGGGCAGTTATCGCCGCGCCGGTGCCCGGCGCTCGGGGAATCGCGATCGCGTATTCGCCACTTTCCCGCGGCTTCGCGACCGTCGCGCCCAGCGGGCCGGAACCCTCTCCGGCGGCGAACAGCAAATGCTCGCCATCGGTCGCGGGCTGATGGCCGAGCCGCGACTGCTTATTCTCGACGAGCCTTCGCTCGGGCTCTCGCCGATCCTGGTGGAAGAATTGTTCGCGCTGATCTCACGCGTCCATGCCGAAGGCGTCACCGTGCTCTTGGTCGAGCAGAATGTCGTCCAGGGTCTAGCGATTGCCACTCGCGCCTATATCCTCGCCGAAGGGCAATGCGTTATGTCGGGCCCCGCCGCGGAAATTGCCGCCGATCCAAAACTCAAACGCGCTTATTTGGGGTTGTGAACGTGACTGCAAATACCTTGTCTGAACGGCTCAAACGCCGTCCAATTCTGCTCGCCGCTGGAGTTTACGACTCGCTCACCGCGCTGATTGCCGAACGGGCCGGCTTCGAGGCGCTCTATGTCTCCGGCGCCGGCATTGCTTACACACATCTCGGGCGTTCCGACGTCGGTCTCGTCAGCATGAGCGAGGTCGTGCAGACCGTGGAGCTAATCCGTGATCGTGTCGACGCTCATCTCATTGTCGACGCCGATACCGGCTACGGCAATGCCCTCAACGTTCAACGGACGGTACGGCTGCTGGAACGCGCCGGCACCGATGCGATCCAGATCGAGGATCAGGCCTTTCCCAAGCGCTGCGGTCATCTTGACGGCAAGACACTCATCTCGGCGGCAGAAATGGCCGGTAAGATCAAGGCGGCCACCGACGCGCGCGCCTCGCGAGACACTCTGATCATCGCCCGCACCGACGCCGTTGCGGTCGAGGGTTTTGATCGCGCCATGGCGCGGGCACAACTCTTTCTCGAGGCTGGCGCCGACGTTCTGTTTATTGAAGCACCCCAGCAGCGCGAGGAACTCATTCGCATCGGCGAACGTTTCGGCAAATCCGCTCCATTGCTCGCCAACATGGTCGAGGGCGGCAAGACACCGATCCTCCCGGCGAGCGAACTCGAGGCGCTCGGTTTCGCCGTCGTCATCTTCGCTGCCGGCATTGTCCGGGCACAGGCAAAAATCGCCGAAGAATTCTATGCGTCCTTGCGCAAGCATGGCAGTACCCAGGCGTTTGGCGCACGCATGTTCGATTTCGACGGGCTTAATGAACTTCTCGGTACACCGGAGTTGCTGGAGCGCGGCCGGCGTTACGAAGGCGATGATCGAACTGTAGACATCAAACAAACCGCCCCTGGATCCGGGCGGAAATGAAAGTGGAAATGACAATGAAGACTTCGAAAACTTTCGATCTCGCAATCAAGAACGCTCGTGTGGTGCGACCGAAGCAAAGCGGCGTCGAGTGCCTCGATATCGGCATCAAGGACGGGAAAGTTGCACGGCTTTCGCCGGAAATTAGGGCCGACGATGCCGCCGAAATATTCGACGCCAAGCAGCTGTTGGCCTTTCCAGGATGTGTCGACGCGCACATGCATATCGGCATCTACCAGCCGCTCGCCGATGACGCGCTTACGGAAAGCAAAGCCGCCGCCATGGGCGGCGTCACCTCGAGCCTCAATTACATCCGCACCGGGCAATATTACCTCAATCGCGGCGGGCCGTACCGCGAAGTCATGCCGGAAGTGCTGCGGCTGTCAGAAGGGCGCTTCTGGGTCGACTACGGCTATCACGTTGCGCCAATCGAGGCGCAGCATCTTACGGAAATGGACTACCTTGCCACCGAGCACGGCGTGACCTCTTTCAAAATCTTCATGTTCTACGGTGGCTACGGGCTGCACGGAAAATCCGGATCGCAGAACCAGTTTCTCATGCTTGGCCCGGACGATCGTTACGACATCGCCCATTTCGAATTCGTCATGCGCTCGGCGCGTGCGGTCATGGAGAAGCATCCCGAGTTGGCCGAGCATGTCAGCGTGAGCCTGCACTGCGAGCTTGCCGACATTCTCAATGCCTACACCACCTTAGTCGAGCGTGAGGGCAAGCTGACCGGCCTAAAGGCCTATAGCGCGGCGCGGCCGCCGCACTCAGAAGGCCTAGCGGTCTGGATCGCCTCCTACCTCGCCAACGAGACCAATTGCATGAACATCAACTTGCTGCACTTGAGTTCGCGCAAGGCGGTGGATGCGGCGTGGATCATGCAGCAGGTGTTTCCGCACATTCAATTTCGCCGCGAGGTTACCGTCGGCCATCTCTTGCTCGACACCGACTGCGAATGCGCCGTACACGCCAAGGTAAATCCGCCGATACGGCCGCGCGAGGATGTCGAGGCGCTGTGGCAGGCCGTGCTTGATCGCAAGATCGACTGGATTGTCAGCGATCACGCCTGCTGTTCTGCCGAACAGAAATGGTCGCAAAGCGATCCGAACAATATTTGGCTCGCCAAGTCGGGATTCGGCGGCACTGAATACTTGCTCTCAGGTGTGTTGAGCGAGGGCGCAAAGCGGGGCATGTCATACAACCGCATGGCGGAGTTGCTGAGCTGGAATCCCGCGCAACGGTTCGGCTTGCGGAAGAAAGGCGATATTGCGCCTTCATTCGATGCCGATATTGTACTTGTCGATCCCAATGAAAGTTTTGTTGTCCATGCGGCGGAATCGGAATCCGACCAGGGCTATTCGCCGTTCGAGGGTCAAGAACTCACCGGCCGGGTCAAGAGCACGTTCCTGCGCGGAGAACTTGTTTACGATAAGGGAAATGTCGTGGGTCCAGCGCGCGGGCGTTATCTGCGGCGCCCTACGGCCTGAGTTGGCGGTCTTTGACCAGCGCAGCCGCGCGGGCGCCCGATATGCGCCCCAGCACCGTGGCTGTCAGTAGTCCGTTGCCGGACAAATAACCGCTTGCGACTGAGCCGGACACTCCGGCGGCGGCGCCCCCGGCGGCAAACAGATTCGGCAGCGGCGCGCCATATTCGTTCAGAACACGAGCCGTGACGTCCACTGCCAGGCCGCCTTGGGTATGAAACAGCGCGCCGGTTACGCGCACCGCTTTGTAGGGCGGCGAGAGCTGCGCCAATCCAGCAAACGAGCGCCCGAATGGATCGGTAGCACGCCCGTCCTTTGCGTTCTCGACCAGCCTGAAGGTTTCGCTCAAGGCCTCTGGGGGCAGCTTCAGCCGCGCCCCAAGCTCTTCGACGCTTGCAGCGGCGATCACCGCGCCGCCGGCTTCGGCTTGCCGAAAATCTTCGAATTGCCGCGCGATCGCGGCCGTGCGTTCGTCGAATATATCGAAGGCTACGCTCTCTGGCTGCTCGAGCACCAGCGCGGCCTGTTCGGAATAACCGCCGCTTTCATCAGAGAACCGCCGACCCAGAATGTTGACCTGAAAGCCGCCCTCCATGACCACCGCCCACGTGATCAGGATGGCGTGCGGATGAGCCACCGAGCCGTGACCCTGATAGCCGGACATATTTGAAAGTTTTGCGCCGAGGGCCTGTCCCCACAGCACTGCGTCGCCGCGATTGCCAGGATGACCGAAATAGTGCGCCGTGCGCATTTCCGGGATGAATTTCGCGACCAGATCGGGCGCGCCGCCGTAGCCGTTGCAGGCAAGGATCAGCGCGTCGCAGCCGATGCTATCGCGCGAACCATCCGGCCGGGTGACTTCAAGACCGCGCACCGCGCCACTGCTATCGGCAAAAAGCGCGCTGACCGTGGCGTCGCAGACGATGGTGATCGCCGCTTGTTCGGCCGCGAGACGCAGCCGGTCAACCAGTTCAACGCCGGAGCGGCTCGGCAGGCCGTGCATGCGGCGCGCGGAATGGCCGGGATAATCGAAATCGTGCACCAGGCTGAATGGAAGACCGTAATGATCCGCGAGCCACTCGATTGTTGCGCCGGATTGCCTCGCGACGAGTTCCGCGATCGTCGAGGTTCCTTCGTCGTGGGCTTTTCGCTTTATATCGGCGGCGAACTGCTCCGCGCTGTCGCCGATCCCAAGCGCGCGCTGAAACCGCGTGGCGGCGGCTGGTATCAAGCCTGCCGACAACGCAGTCGAGCCACGCGGTAAGGGGTCGCGCTCGAACACGATGATTTCAGCGCCGGCCTCGCGCGCAGCGAGCGCGGCGCAAAGTCCTGCCGCGCCGGCGCCGACAATAGCGACAGGTATAGTACTGGGGAATCCATCGGCGGGCGGCGGCTTGACGCTCAAACCGGCTTACTCCGCCCTTATCTCACCCAAGCGGGCAGGGGATCGCTCAGGCCGCATCGACAGTGTCGGGCCTTCGCGAGTCCTCGAGCAGAATGCCTGACTCTGCATGCCAGCATAATGTTTCACGCTCACCAACTTTGTAGGAGCGGTCCTGGGCGTGACGATGCTGCTCGATGTGGACATATTGGCCCGGTGCGACTTCGAAGACGTCCGTTTCCAGCGACCCAAGAAATTCGCTCGCGATAAATTTCCCTTCGACGCGATTGGCCATGTCCTGCTTGTCGCCGGTGTTCATCAAGTCGGCGCGGACCGAGAACCACACGTCCTTGCCGATGGGAACCCGTTTGATTTCCGGCGGGACCTTTACGTACAGCAGCTGACCGAGAGACTCCACGAACACGATCGAGCCGCTGCGCGAGCGGATGCGGCCTTGGAACAAATTATTGCTGCCGATGAATTCGGCGACGAACTTGGTGCGCGGGTTCTCGTGCACCTCGCGCGAGGTGCCGATCTGCTGGATGACGGCATCGCTCATGACGATGACCTTGTCGGCGAGCGACATGGCTTCCTGCTGCGAGTGAGTGACCATGATGAACGTCATGTTCAGCTCGCGCTGCACTCGTTTCAGCTCGATCATCATCGCCTGACGGAGGTTGAAATCGAGCGAGCCCAAAGGTTCGTCGAGCAGGAGCACGGTGGGGCGGCTGATCAGCGCGCGCGCCAGCGCCACGCGCTGTTGTTGGCCGCCGGATAGTTCGCGCGGCCGCCGCGTGGCAAACTGTGCCAAGCCGACCATCTCCAGCATCTCCCAGACGCGACGGTCGCGCTCGCTCTTCTCCATTCCCTTCATCTTGAGACTGAACTCGACGTTCTGAAAAACCGTGCGATGCGGGAATAGCGCAAAGCTCTGGAACATCATCGAGGTGTCGCGAAGCGCGGGCGGGAGATCGGTGACGTCCTTTCCGGCAATAAAAATCTTCCCGTCGGTAACTTCCTCCAGCCCGCCGATCATCCGTAGCGTTGTCGTCTTGCCGCAGCCGGACGGGCCAAGCATGGCGACGAATTCGCCATGCTTTATTTCGGCGTTAAAGTCGATGACGGCCCGCGCCCCGCCGGGAAACGTCTTCGAAACGCGGTCGAGAACGACGTCAAAATTGCTCATCGACCGGTTGCTTTAGCCTGCCGATTTGGCGACCGCATTGATCATGTTCCACACCGAGTCGAACGGCACATTATCAAGCGCGCCCTCCTGATTGAACTCGGAGAGAATTTTGATCGCTTGGCGCAGGTCCGTGTTCTCGCCGGCGTGCTCGCCGAGCCGCGACATAGCTTCGGGGAAGGGCACTTCGCGGGCCTTCTTGGTCCGCAAATGCTCCTGAACGAGCGCATTGAGGTGCTCGTAAGTCTGCTTCAGCGAACCACCGTTATATTGGCGGCCGAGTAGGCCCTGGATACCGTTGGCGCTGAGCCGCTGCCGGAGTCCTTCCGGCATGGACTGCGTTATGCCTTCAAGCACTTCGCCGATGCCGAAGCCTTGTGTAAACAGCCCGCGGATTGTGTCCACGGTGCCGTCGCCACCGCCATACATGCGGATTTGCGCTTGGGCGAGTGCGCTGCCCATCGCCTTGGCTTGGTCGATATGGACGTCGCGATCGGCTTCGATTCTCAGCTTGGAGAGTTCGAGGAACGTCGCCGCTTCGTTGTATTTCTTCATCGCTTCGGCCTTCGCCTCGATGCCGGTCGCCTCGGCCTCGAGCTGACGCTGCGTATTAGCGACACGCAGCATCTCGATCTCCATTTCGGCCCGGCCGCGGGCGCCGGCCTCGCGCTCGATGCCTTCGGCGCCGATTTTCTGCGCTTCGGTAGTCGCGCGCGCGCGCGTCAGTGTCGCCTGCGCCTCAAGCTCGGCTGACGCCTTACGCGTCTCAGATTGGGCCATCGCGTGCATGCGCGTCACTGCGGCTTTGCTCTCCTCGTCAATTCGCCGCGCTTCAGCAGCTTGTCCGGCCACTATAATCTCGACCTGGCGGGTGCGCTCGGCGTCGGCGACAACCCGCACCGACTCGACGATGTGCTCGGCCCGCTCGCGGTCTGCGGTGCTGGCCAGGCGCTTGGTTTCGGCGATCTCCAATTCGCGCGTTTTGGCGGCAAGCGCGATTTCTCGGTCGCGCTCGGCCTGTTCACGCCCGAGGAAGCGCTCGATGTCGGTTCGCTCGCGTTCGCCTTCCTTGCTGATCAAGGCGATGTCGCGATTGACTTGCTCGATCTGGGTAGAGAGTGCACTGCGCACCTCGGCCTGTTCCAGCTCGGAATCCTTCTCTACTAGTGCGATCCGCCGATTGCGGTCCTCTTGCTCGCGGGCTTGCTGGCGGCGAATTTCGGCAAGCTCCAATTCTTCGGTCTTGGCGACCAGTGCAATTTCGCGATCGCGCTCCTCTTGAGCGCGGGACAGCGCACGGCGAATTTCGGCCGCTTCGCGCGCTTTGGCTTCCTCGATAATCGCGATTTCTTTCTGGATTTGCGCAGCCTCCAACGCCTGACGCTTGCGGATCTCCTCTTGCTCCACTTCCCAGCGTCGTTCGAGCACGAAGCGCTGCTGCTCGCTCAAAATCCGCGCCCGCTCGTCGGAGATTTCTTTCTCCTGTTTGGCGGCGGCGATGGCTTCGTCGCGGTCGAGCTCCAAAATGCCGAGCCGGGTCTCGAGGCTCCTTCGACGAACCGCGATTGCCGTTTCTTCGCTGATCTCGTGACGCTGGTCGCGGGCGCGGTCCTCGGCTGCGGCGACCGCGGTGGCGCGGGCGATGTCAGCCTCCTGGCGCTCGCGCTCCTTGGCCGCGAGGTCGATGTCCTTCTCGCGCTCGGCGCGCTCGCGCGCGAGATTGCGGCTGATTTCGGCGACCTCTGCTTCACGGGCCTTGTCGATCAGGGCGATCTCGCGGTCGCGGCGCTCCTGCTCGAGCGCCAGCTCTTTCTGCACCTGCGCTATTTCGCGCCGCTTCGCCTCCGCAGTGAAGGCGATATCGCGTTCGGTTCGCAGCTGCTCGAGGGATTTCTCGTTTTCGATCTCGCGCTGTTCCACCGCCAATCGCTGGTCGAGGACGAACGTCTGCTTCTCGCGCAGCTGCTTCGCCTGCTCGTTAGCGACGTCCTTGTCTTGGCTCGCGCGCGCGATGGCCTCTTGGCGTTCGATTTCGAGCAATTCGAGCTGTGTGGTTAGATCCTTATTGCGAATCGCAACCGTGGTTTGCTTTTCGGTGGTGTGGACCTTGCGCCGGGCTTCCGACGTGATCTCGGTGATGACTTTGAGGCCCTCGGCGTCGAACACGTTATCGGAGCGGAAATACTCCTTGGTCGATTGCTCGAGCGAGACAATGGTCACTTCTTCCAGCATCAGACCGTTCGCCGCGAAGCTTTCGCTCACGCTCTCCTTGATCTGTTGCGCAAAGGCGTCGCGATTCTCGTGCAGTTCTTTAAGCGTCTTGGTGGCGGCAAAGCTCCGCAACGCGCCAACCACTTTGGCTTCGAGGAGGTTGCGGACTTTCTCGGCGTCGAAGGTTTTTTCGCCTAGAGTGCGGCTGGCGGCGAGAACCGCTGCCTCGGTGTGGCCGACATGCGCATACAATTCGGCGTTGATATCGACGCGGATGTTATCGTGAGTCAAAACCGCTTGCTCGCGGGCGCGGCTTACCGCGAATTTGATGGTTTCCAACGAGACCCAGGTGATCTCGTGGAATACCGGCAGCACAATCGCGCCGCGGCCAAGGCACACTTTGGTGCCCAGAAAGCCGGTGCGGATGAAACACATATTGGATGGCGCGCGCTTATAGATCCAAATCGAGACGATGTAGAAAATCGCGATAAGGATGAGCGCGGCGATGAAGAGACTGACAACAACTTCAATCATCGTGCATTCGCCTTGTTTGCCGACCTCTCGGCGTTATCACTGACCATGACCGTTCAACTCGCGACCGCCCGGAGCGGCGTTGCTCCGGCTTTGCGCTCGCCAAAGTCGAACAATTTCGGAGTTTTGCGGTTGCGCCGCATGCTGGTGCGCAATTCATCAGTCGCCCGATGGTCCACGACGAGGTCGGGACCAGTGAGAACGACGCCATACTCTTCGCGGGCCTTGGCTTCGCTCATCAGTTTGCGTGCGACGTCGTTGCGGGTGCGCAGCGCATCGCGCTCCATGGGATCGCCCCAACCGCCGCCGCCGGCGGTGCGGAAAATGACCCGGTCACCGGCCCGCACCCGGACGTTATCGATTTTGGACTCCAGAGGCTGGCGAGTGCCGTCCTTGCGAACAAGCCATTTTTCAGAGCAGCCGCCCGGGCGGCCGCCGAGAATACCCCAGGGCTGCGATATATGGCGATCATCGTGGATAGAGATGTCGCCTTCCTCAAGCAGTAGATAAATCTTCTCCACGCCGTTGCCGCCGCGGTGTTTGCCGGCGCCGCCGCTATCAACGATGGTGGTGTAAGCATCGACGAGCATGGGGTAGTAGGTCTCGAGATATTCGCTTGGAATATTCTGGAATAGCGGCCACCATGAATGACCGTCCATGCCATCGCCAATCGGCCGGCCTGGAATACCGCCGTAAAGAATTTCCATGAGCTGAAACGGCCGACCAGCCTTGTCCACACCGGAATAGAGAAAGTGCGGGCTTGAGCCGTAGCCTGCCGCGGTCGCCATTTCCGGAGCGTTGTAGCTCAGCGCGCCGCCGAGTACGTCGAATTGGCGTGACAGCGCGTGGGTGCGAGAGCCCAGAGGTGCTGGAAAATTGGGATGCAGTAACGAACCCTTGGGCAAGGTCACGTGAATGAGATCATAGAAGCCGTCGTTGAACAGGATCTGGGGGTCGAACACCATGATCATGTAGACCCCGATGAACATCTTGAACATGCCTTCGTGCAGATAGAAGTTGATCGGCCCGGGGGCCTGCGGGGACGTTCCGGTCCAATCGAAGTAGGCGTGGTCGCCTTCGCGCCAAACGGTGAGCTTCATCTTGAAGGGACCGTTGCCGCAGCCGTCGTCGTCGATGTAGTCCTCGAAGGATTTCGGCTCCTCCGGAAGGTTCTGCACGATGAGCTTGCGCATCGCGCGGTTGGTGCGATCGAGCAACGCCTGGCAGGCTTGCTTGTAGGTTTCGCGGCCGAAACGCTCGCAAATCTCGATCACGCGCTTCTCGCCGGCGCGGCAACCAGCAATGATGGCCATGAGGTCGGAGTAGTTCATCTCCGGCGTGCGCGTGTTGTTCATGATCAGGTCGAGCACCGCCTTGTTGAGCTCGCCGCGCCGGTAGAGCAGCAAGGGCGGGATGCGCAGCCCCTCGCCGAAGATCGATGTCGCATTCGTCGGCATGCTGCCCGGCACCCAGCCGCCGACATCCATCAAATGGCCAAACATCGAGGTGAAGCCAACGAGTTCGCCCTGGTAGAACACCGGAACCAAGATCATCCAGTCGTTGATGTGGCTGATCGAACCGCCGCACTTGTAAGGATCGCTCTGCAGGATGACGTCGCCCGGCTCCAGATCGAATTTTTGCTCGGCGAGCATCTCATTGATGTAGGAGCCGAACTGCCCGACGATCATGCGCCCTTTGGGGTCGGTGATCATTGGAAATTCGTCGTGCTGTTCGCGGATCACCGGCGACATGGCCGAACGAAACAGCACCGCATCCATTTCGTGCCGGGCGTTGCGCAGCGCGTTTTCGATAAGGTCGAGCGCAACGGTATCGAGCCGAGTGCCCTCACGCTGCTGCCGCACCGGCGACGGCGAGGCTGCTTCGCCCGCGACGCCCGCGGCCGGTGCGCGCGGGCGCGGGGCACGGTCGGCGCGCGCTTCGACGGGTGGCTCGCCGCCGAACATGTTTGCACAGTGTCGCAACGCTGTTTCGGTTGCGCGCCGCAATGCGGCGCCGTCGTCGCCGTTTGCTCGTGCGGAGCCAAACTGCTCCTTCGAGCTGCCGTTGACCGTCAGCTTGCAGAGCACCGTCACTGATCCGCGCTCGGTCTTATGCTCGACGACCTCAGACGACCAGCCAGAGCCGAAACGCGTGTTGAGCATTGCGTAGACGTCAGAATGCGTTTCCGCGGCAGATGCAAGGCTGGCCGACGCCAGATCCGCGTCCGTAGGCGGCCGGTGATTGACCCCGAGCACGCCCAGTTCCTCGGTCTGCGCCGAGAAAATGCGATCGAACTGCTGCTTGTTCGCCTTAAGCAGATCGTCGAAGCTTACCGAGCTGCTCAGGGGATTAAAGTTCGCCATCGAAAACGTCCTTGACCGTCTCAGGAGGCGCGGTCGGGTGTGATCATAATATTCAGATACTCGTCGACCTCGCCAGTGTGGTTGGGATGGATCACGGTTGTTGCATCCATTTGCACAATGATAGCCGGGCCATGGACGCGATTGCCAGTCCGCAATCGATTCCGGTCATAGACATTAACGGACGCGAAGCTGCCGTCGAAATAGGCTCGGTGCTGCTCAACCACAGCGGCGGCCGGGTTTGGGCCTTCTTTGTCGAATTTAGGCAGGCTGATCTTCTGCACCATGCCGACCCCAACCGCTCGCAGATTTACCAACTCGACAGGATGTTCGAGCTTGAACCCATAAATGCGCTCGTGCGCCAGCCCGAAACGCCGGGCGAGATCTTCTAGTGCGCCAGCGCCGACGCGCTCGGGGTCCAATTCCAGAGAGAACTCGTAACCCTGGCGGAAATACCTGACATCCGCCTCGTAGCTCACCCGCTGGCGGGACTCGTCAACTCCCTCTTCGCGCAGCCATGCCCGTGCGTCGCGGCCGAGTTTGGTGAGAATGTCGCCTATCTGGCTGGGGTCGGCTTCGTCGACGGTACGCACGAAGGTTTGGGCGAATTCGTTCTTCACATCCGAGTACAGAAAACCCAAGGCCGACAACACGCCAGGTGTCGGCGGCACGATCACCGGATAGCATCCGGCCAGCATGGCCATGGCGTTACCGTGCAAGGGTCCGGCGCCGCCAAAGGGGACTAACGCGAAATCTCTGGGATCGAGGCCTTTTTGCACCGTCACGAGGCGAAGCGCGCCGAGCATGTTCTCGTTTACAATATCTAAGATGCCTTGCGCCGCTTGATGAAGGTCGAGGTTCAGCGTACGCGCGATCTTGGCGACGACCTCTTCGGCGGCCTTTACATCGAGCATCATTTTGCCGCCGAGAAGGCGTGGCGGCAGCCGGCCTAAGACGACGTTTGCATCCGTGACCGTTGGCTGGTCGCCGCCCTTGCCGTAACAGGCCGGGCCCGGCACGGCGCCGGCACTTTCCGGGCCGACACGCAATGCACCGGTCATCGGCACGTGCGCGATCGAACCACCGCCGGCGCCGACGCTATGCACGTCCACCGAAGGCACCTTGATCGGGTAATAGCCGACCGTGGTCGACCGGGAGATGGTCGGTTTGCCATCCTGAATAAGCGACACGTCGGTTGAAGTCCCGCCCATGTCGAAACCGAGTGCTTGTGGATGGCCTGAGAGCGAAGCCATGAAAGCCGCGCCGGATACGCCGCCGGCAGGACCCGACAGCATGGTGTGCACTGGCGATTGACTGGCGCGCTCAACACTCATGAGGCCGCCGTCGGAGCGCACGATGTTAACACTGGGCTGAAAATTTACGCTGCGCAGTTTGTCTTCGAAGCCGGTCAGATAACGCCGCATGCTGGGGCTAACATACGCGTTCATCACCGTGACGAGGGTGCGTTCATACTCGCGGAATTCCGGAAGGATTTCCGAGGATAGCGACACCGCCATCTCGGGAGCCATTTCCTCGACGATCGCTTTGACGCGCTGCTCATGCTGCGGATTTGCATACGAATGCAGCAACGACACGGTAATCGACTCCGCCCCTAGCTCGATAAGCTCGCGTACGGCATTGCGCGTGGAAGCTTCGTCGAGCGGCGTAATGACTTCGCCGCGCGGGCTGATGCGTTCTCGAATGCCGCGCGTGAGTTCAAGATCCGCCAACGGATCGGGCTTCTGCATAATGATCCAGCCCGCCAACGGTCCCGGGGTTTGCGAGCGGGCGAGGTGCAGGACCTGTTCGAAATTCTCCGTCACCAGAAGTCCGACCTTGGCGCCTTTTTCCTCCAGCACGATGTTGGTCGACACCGTCGTGCCATGGAGCAGGGCGGTCACTTCGGACGCGGCCACGCCGGATTCCTCGAACAGCTGTTGGATTCCGTTCAAAATTCCGATCGACTGATCGCTTGGCGTCGAGGGTGTTTTGAACAGGCGCATCCCGCCGGAGCGCTCGTCGAACAGCAGCAAATCCGTGAATGTCCCGCCGACATCAATGCCGAGCCGGCTACTCATAACACCCCCTGTGCTCGCCGCTTCGGCACAATCTTGCGCCGAAGCGAAACAATCCCTCTTATTGCTCCCCAGAGCGGCCGCACCGTCGCACGCGCACGGAAGCGGATTCCACGCCGGTCGTCACAATAATGGTCCCGGAGCAACGACAATAGTCTTGTAGCAACAGCCCCTTGTCAACAAGTCAGTATTGCGTCCTGCAAGCGCTTGCACGGCTTTTGACAACATCGGGGAATGATTTACCATCAGGCGCGGATCAACCAAAATAGCGAACATGGCCGACGATACAACCAAACAGCAGCAATTCTGGAGCGCGGTCGTCGCCGTCATCATCCTGCTCATCTTTCTTTACTTTTACCGTCCATTCGAAACGTATCTGGTCGCGCATATTCCGTTCATTCACTTCAGCAACGTGGTCTTCTGGTTCGCGTCGCTGGTTGGAATTGTCGCCTACGCTTTCGCTCATTGGCAGTCGTTTCGGAACGAGATCTTCCGCAATGTCGCGGAGCTGAACGTCGACACGCTTGTCTTCGACACCTTGCAGGCTGCTATCCTGGTGGCGGTGATCTTTTGCGCCGGCGCGACGCTTCAGGCGATCGAAGTGTTGAGCGAATACTTTGTAAGCCGCGGTCCGATCTTCGACGCCGCCTTCGGCGAGAGGCTTCTGTCGATAATCTTGCTGGTTATCCTGGCGCTGCTGTTCTATTTGCTGCACTACGCCGTGCGGGCGTTGCGCACCGGCTGGCGTGCGCGCACAGCGCCGCCGCGGGCCCGCTGACGGTCTCAATCAACCTAAAGTTAAGCCGTGCGCGCCGCTTGGGCGGCAGATTTCTCACGCGGAAATCGGCGGCGGAAATCATCCGCAATCTGGTCAAAGGTGGCGAACTTTATGCCCGCATGTTTGGAGATATAGTCGTAGATGCGCTCCAACATCAGCAAGACCTGCGGCCGTCCGGAAACGTCCGGATGAATGGTCATGGCGAACACGGCGTAGTCGTATTCGCGGTAGACCCAATCGAACTGATCGCACCACAGCTCTTCGATGTCGCGCGGCTTGATGAAACCGTGACTGTTGGGGGCGTTCTTGATGAACATCATCGGCGGCAGGTCGTCGAGATACCAGCTTCCGGGGATGTCGATCAGATCGGTCTCCTCGCCGCGTACCAGCGGTTTCATCCACTCGCTGGGATGTTTTGAGTAGTCGATCAGGGTCCAGCTATCGCCCACCCGCACATAAAACGGGTGGAAATCGTCGTTCATCAGGCTGTGATCGTATTTGATGCCTTTCTTCAGCAACAACTCATTGGTGACTTGGCTGAACTCCCACCACGGCGCGACGTAGCCGGTCGGACGGCGACCGCTCAGCCGCTCTATGACTTCGATGCACTTGTCCATGACCGCTTCTTCTTGCCCCGGCGTCATGGCAATTGGGTTCTCGTGCGAATAACCGTGCATCCCGATCTCGTGACCGGCATCGACCACGAGTTTGCACTCGTTAGGGAACGTCTCGATCGAGTGTCCGGGAATGAACCACGTGGTCGGTATACCGAGACGATCAAACAAATTGACCAGACGCGGGACGCCCACTTCGCCGGCGAATAGACCGCGGGAAATGTCGCATGGCGATCGCTCTCCGCCGTAGGAGCCGAGCCAGCCCGCGACCGCGTCGACGTCGACGCCGATGGCGCAGAGAATTTCCTTCTTGCCGCTGCCGCCAGCCTGCGTCGCCGAGCGCGCGCTGCGCGCGGTATCGGCGCGGCCGCCAGCGACGAGCGAGCGTGGTTGGTAACGCGGTCCGGTCGCCGAACCGTAGCCCGCGCGGGAGCCAATGGCGGATGGACGTGAACGAGAGTCGTCGGTCATTAGCTGCCCCATTGACGCTTGGAATAGACCTGAAAATCTTCCGTCTCGCCACGCTCGCCGGCAACGAACGCTAGCGCGGCGGAACAGTCCCACGTCGTGTGCATGTCGGCAAGACCCTGCAACATCGCGGGACGCGCGCTTACCGCAGCAAGCCTTTGGCCATGCCTCGTTGACAACGAGGAGGGGCCAACGCCATGTTTGGGCATCCGCTCCTTGTCTTGGAGACGAAAATGACTGACTGGCAAAAATCCACGCGTGCCGATTACGAACAAAAGGGCTTCGCCGCCCGCTCAGGCTATGGCCGCAGCCCGGCCTTCTTGATTGTCGATTTTATTAACGGCTTCACCGACCCAAAGACGCCGCTCGGTGGCGACTTCGCCTGGGAGATCAATGCGACGCGGCAATTGCTGGAGGCGTTCCGCCGCTGCGGATTGCCGATTTTTTATACCACCACTGCTTACCGCAAGGATTTGCGCGACGGCGGGGTATTCGTCAAAAAAGTGCCGTCGCTCGCCATCTTGCAACAGGGTTCGCCGCTGGTCGAGGTCGACCCGCGAATTGAACCTTTGCCGGGCGAAAAGGTCATTGAAAAGAAATACGCCAGCGCATTCTTCGGTACTGATCTGGACGCCGAGTTGCGTAAGCTTGGCGCCGACACCCTCATCGTGGCCGGCTGCACAACAAGTGGTTGCATCCGGGCCTCCGTCATCGACTCTCTCTCTTACGGCTATCACACCATTGTTGTGCGCGAAGCCGTCGGCGATCGCGCCCCCGGACCCCATGAAGCGAACCTGTTTGATATGGACGCGAAATATGCCGACGTCGTCTATCTGACCGATGCGCTCGCCTATTTGCGCCAATTCGCAGACAAATCAGGCTTCGCCGCTAAAGCCGAGGACGATTTCGAGCGCTTTTGGCCGCGGACCCAGCGCGGGTAAGTGACGGTTATGGCAGATCAGTCCAATCCGAACCTGTCGTCGGTGTTCGACGGCATGTTGACGCAGAGCAAAAAGCAACTCGACGATCTTTATCGCGGATCGCGCGGCGGCGTCGGCGGGCTTGCTAAGACTGCCGCGGCCATTTTCGGCGGCGAGAACGGCGTGCCGGCAGAATCGCGTTCAACGTCCCCTACCGATTTTGAGAACGGTTCTTCGGGCGCCCGCCGCTTGCGCGAGCGCTTTGGTGGCGATTGGCATTACGAGATCAAGGAACGGCATCGCGACGGCGATGAGGCGATTGTTTTGGGTAAGCTTACTTTCGGTAAAGAGCGCGCGATAAGAACTCAATTCGGCCGAGCCAAAATCCCCGGCGCGGCGATCGCGGGAGCGAGTAACGGCGTGCAGTTTCGTATCGGGGAGGGGCGCGGCGCAGGAGACGAGCAAGACGCATTTCGCCGCGCCGCGGAAGCGGCGCTTGCGAGTTGCGTCGCTCTTATTTAGCGGCGCTGTTTGCCCGCGCCGCCGATTCTCTCCAATCGCGCGTCAATGAGATGCCCCGCTGCGCATGACCCGTCCCGCTACTTCGCTCTTCTCGGCATATTCGCCGCACCAGTCGCCGCCGAACGTGATCGGCCAGGCGCCAACGCCGTTCTCCCGCCGGGCGGGCGGAAAGCGGCGGCAATAGCCGACCGCCTGTTCGGATTCCGGTTCCGCCCCTTCGGTCGGCTGAAAATGCCACCATCGGCAATTACCGCAGGCCAATTTGGCGTTCACAGCCATCGCTGGATGTCCTGTTGTTGTGGCATTCAACCATTATTTGTTGCTTATACTCAACTGCTCCAATGAGGTGTGGGGCCAACCTGCGGCGCGGCAAGCGTTTCAGTTTGGTGCATATGGCGACGTTCTGTCGGGGGTTGCACGGGGTGGACATTGCTGACAAACTTTTACGGTAGACCGTAATCACGCGTCGATATTCCGGGTCTTGCGCGGCGAGAAGGGGTGATCTGGCAAGCCATGGCTCGGGTAGGCGTTGACGTCGGCGGCACCAACACGGATTTGGTCCTCGAAGCCGATCACGGCGTTTTCGTGCACAAAGTCGCGAGTACGCCGCACGACCAGTCGGAAGGCGTCCTCAAAGGGCTGCGCGAACTTTGCGACATAGCCGGAGTTTCTCCGGCCGACGTGTCGTTGATCGTTCACGGCACGACGGTCGCGACCAACATCACCATCGAGCATAACGGCGCGGAAGTCGGAATGCTGACGACGCGCAATTTTCGCGACATATTGCATATCGGCAGGCATAAACGGCCCTACAACTTTTCTCTGCACTTCGAAGTTCCGTGGCAGAAGCGGCCTCTGGTCAAGCGACGCAATCGGGTCGCGGTGAGCGAGCGGATCCTGCCGCCCGACGGCAAAGTTGAAATCCCTCTTAATGAGACGGAAGTGCTGGAAGCGACGCGGCTGTTCAAGCGCCGTGGCATCAAGTCCGTTGTGGTCGGTTTTCTTTTTTCGTTTCTCAACGACGCGCACGAGCGCCGCGCCGCCGAGATCGTCCGCGCCGAAATGCCCGACGCCTATATCTGCACGTCGTCCGAGGTGGCGAATGTGATCCGCGAGTATGAGCGTTTTTCCACGGCGGCAATGAACGGCTTTGTCGGCCCAAAGACGTCGCTCTATCTGGAGAACCTGCAACAAAAACTTATCGACAACGGCTTTCGCGCCAATTTGCGCGTCATTCAATCGAACGGCGGTATCGCCACTGTTGAGACTTGCTCGCAAAAGGCCGTCGGCATCCTGATGTCCGGCCCGGCGGGGGGCGTCATCGGTGGTCGCGCCGAAGGATTGTTGTGCGGCCGTTCCAATCTCATCACCGTCGATATCGGCGGCACATCGGCGGATATCAGCACGATTCCCGACGGCCGCATCAAGATCATGAACGCGCGCGACTCTTATGTGAGCGGCCACCCGATCCTGGTGCCGATGATCGACCTCGTGTCCATCGGCGCGGGCGGCGGATCGATTGCCTATATCGATTCCGCCGGCGGTTTCCATGTCGGTCCGCGCTCCGCCGGGGCCGAGCCCGGGCCCGCGTGTTACGGTAAGGGGGGCGAGGAGCCGACCGTCACCGACGCGCAGGTCGTGCTCGGGCGCCTCGACGCCGACAAGATGCTTGGCGGCGATTTACCGCTCGATCCCGACCTTGCTTACAAGGCGGTCGAGCGGAAGGTGGCGAAACCGCTCGGCCTTTCGCCGGTTGAAGCGGCGCTTGGGATCATCAAGGTCATCAATTCGAACATGGCGCTCGCGATCCGTTCGAATTCGGTGGCGCGCGGCATCGACCCGCGCGAATTCGCGCTGGTGCCGTTCGGCGGCGCCGGGCCGCTTCACGGCGTCGCGCTTGCGGAAGCAATCTCGGCTAAGGACATTATTGTGCCCGTGGCCCCGGGCATCACCGCGGCAATGGGGCTGTTGCAGACCGATATGCAATACGAGCACGCGAGATCGCTGATCGTGTCGCTTCGCCACGCAGATCAAGCCGCCCTGGAACGGATCAACGCCGTCATCGACGAATTGGTCGGCCAGTGCCGTCGCGATCTGGAAAAGGACGGTGTCCCCGCCGGCCGCCAGAAATTTCAACGCTTGGCCGAATGCCGTTATCACGGACAGGGATTTGAGCTCCGCGCACAGCTGCCCGAAGCGCGTCTCACCGCCTCCAACGTCGCCGACGTGGTCGCAAGCTTCCACCAGCAACACCGCCTCGATTACGGCTATCATTTCGACGACGGCGAGGTGGAGCTGATCACCGTCCGCGTCATCGGTAGCGAGGATGTGGCGCCGCTCAAGGTGGCGCGGATAGACAAGGCCGAGGGAAGCGACATTTCCGGCGCTTTCCTCTATAGCCGCGCGACGACCTTCGATGACGGACAAAGCGTGGAAACTCCGCGTTATGATCGAAATCGCTTGCGTGCCGGTCAGCGCGTCGCGGGGCCGGCCATATTGATCCAGCACAATTCAACGACGCTGTTGCCCCCCGGATACACCGCTGCCGTTGCCGAATTCGGCAACTTGCATGTTTACCGCGGCGCTTGAGGCTCAATTCATGGCCGCGACAATCGATCCCATCACCTTGCAGGTCATCAACGGCGCATTGCAGACCATCGCCGAGGAAATGGGACACGTGCTTTATCGCATGTCGTTTTCCTCCATCATTCGCGAGTCGCAAGATCTCGGCGCTGGATTGTTCGACACCGATTTCAATACGCTTTGCGAATCGGAATCGACGCCGCTCCACATCGGGTCTTTGCCGGGCTACCTCGCGGGAATCAAAGAAACCTTGCAGGACGGCGAATGGCACGATGGCGATCTGGTCATTCACAATCACCCGTACCACGGCTCGAGCCACTCGCCCGATATCGCGGTCGTCGTCCCGGTCTTTCATGAAGGCGCGTTGGTCGGCTTTTCCGCCAATACCGCGCATCATGTGGATATCGGCGCCGCGACGCCGGGCCTGATCATCGATATCCCGGACGTATTCGCAGAAGGCATGCTCTTTGCCGGTACAAAGCTTTACGAGCGCGGCAAACGTAACGAGGCGCTGTGGAGTTATATCGGGCGCAACAGCCGTGCGGCGCGCCAGTTACAGGATGATCTGGATGCCCAAATCGCATCCGCGCGGTTGGGCGCGAGGCGTTTCGCCGAGCTCATGGATCGTTACGGCCGGCAAGTTATTCTCGACGCGACCAAACAATTGATGGATTACACCGAACGCGTTCTGCGCCAGCGCATCGCCGCCATTCCAGATGGGGAGTATCGGGCCGAAGGGTTTCTCGACGACGACGGCAAAAATCGCGACGTGCGCCTGCCGATCAAGGTTTGCGTGCGCGTCAAGGGCGATGGCATCGAAATCGACCTCACCGGCTCCTCCAAGCAAGTCGAGACGGCATTCAACGTGCCCTTCGACGGTTCGACCAAAGTGGCGTGTTTCTGCGCCATTCGATCGCTGCTGCTTGACGCCGCGACCTCCGACGTAAAAGTGCCGTCGAACCAAGGCTCGTTCCGGCCGGTGACGGTGACCGCACCGAAGGGCTCGATCTATAACCCGATTTATCCTGCCGCCGCCGAGGCGCGCTTCGCCCAGTGCAACCGGGTGATCGATTTGATCTACAAGGCGCTGGCGCCAGTTTTGCCGAACGACATCATCGCCGGCAGCTCGGCGAGCCTGTCTTTCTGCTCGTACGCGGGAATACGGCCGAGCGGCGATTATTGGGTCTTTCTCGAGGTCAACGAAGGCTCGTATGGCGGCCGTCCGCGCGCCGACGGGCCCGATTGCATCGACAATCTCATGGCGAACACGCGCAACAATCCGATCGAAGATTTGGCGATGCACCTGCCAATGATTTGCGACCGGTACGAGCTGCGTGACGATGTGATGCCGGGAGCCGGGCGCTCGCGTGGGGGCATTGGGGTGGTCAAGGCGCAAAGGGTATTAACCGATGCCTTCATTACCCACGAGAACGAGCGCCACTTCGACGTGCCTTGGGGGATTTTCGGTGGCAAGCCCGGACAGGTCGGAAAGGTCGAGATTTACAATGTCGGTCGTCCGAGCGACGTCAAACACATGCCGGCAAAGTTTTCCGGGCTGCGGGTCGCGGCGGGCGACGTGCACGTGTTTTATGCGCCATGCGGCGGCGGCTTTGGCGACCCGCTGGAACGGCCGGCGACGCAGGTGCTCGACGACGTGCTCGACGGCTTCTGCACGGTCGATCACGCGAGCGCGGCGTACGGCGTCGTTGTCGATGCCACCGCTGAGAAGGTGGACGAGACGGCGACCCAGGCTTTGCGCGAGCGCATGCGCGCAGGCGCATCAAGCGCGCCGCCACTGTCGCCGCACGTCGAAGTGGCGGCAGCAGCGCCGGCACGGCGTGCGCCCGAGCCGTCGCGGCTGACGTCAAGGAGCGGGCTTAGTCCGTTGCGGGAAAGACCGCTTCGTCCGGCGACGGGCGCAGATATTCCGGCCGCGCCCGCCGCCGAGCATCGCGATCGTCCGCTGACGGAGCTCATCCGCGGATTGCGCGAAGCGTACGGCGAGGCTTGGAGTTTCGAAGTCTTGGAGCACAGCACGACTAAGGATGCGGTCGAAGTCATCGGCCAATTGCGCGCCAACGGCACGAGCGTGCGCGAATCCGCAGCCGCGGGGCGGGGCAACGGCGCCAGTCGTGGTGAGTTGTTGCAGCGGGCGGCCGACGAAAGCCTGCGCAAATGCGTTGAGACGTTGATGCACGACCAACGTTAGCGCTGGCAACAGCCCGCTAACGGAAAGGAGTAAGGCCGCGCCTTGGAAGAAAGAGCGACAGATTTCGTGGAAGCGATGGCGGTGATCGCAGTCATCGGGGTGCTTGCTTTTTTGATCGGATGGCTCGTGCGTATGCCGCAGGGCCAGCAAGCGCCGACAGGCGGCACGGCGGCGGTTGGGCAATCGCCGCGCTGGTACGAATTCGCGCTCGCGCTTCTTTTGCTGGCGGCGATCGCGGCCTTCCTCATCTGGCTCATTTCGAGCGGGCAGCAATGGGTGTGGGGCGAGACCTTCTTCGACTGGCGCTCGGATCCGCGTGCCATTGCGTTCGCCGCCATCATGATTGGCATCGGAGTTGTCGGGCTTGCAGTTTCGCTTGCCTACACCGTCGTTCAGTCCTCGCAGCCCGTCGCGCCACGCGCGAGGGATACGTCGCTGGCGGAGTTGGCGGCGGCGCCGAGTGCTGCTGCGGCGCCTGCCGCTTCGCCGCTTCGGATTCTCGGGCTGATCGCTCTGATCGTTGCGATTGTGTTGCTTTGCTGGATCGCGCTGCCGCGAACCGATCAATATGGGCTGCTCACCCAGCTCGTCTATCCGGCGAGCGTCGGTCTTGCGTTA
This sequence comes from Xanthobacteraceae bacterium, assembly GCA_036845025.1. Lineage (GTDB taxonomy): Bacteria > Pseudomonadota > Alphaproteobacteria > Rhizobiales > Xanthobacteraceae > BOG-931. Next base: position 33,643 of record DAIUEQ010000008.1, read on the forward strand.
GTCCTGGTATTTGACAAGGCAACGCGGACCTGGGGGGCCAAGCGCGGCGCTGAGACCTTCCGCGAATGGCTGTTTTGCGATCTTTTCGCGTTCCTGCTTGTGGTCGCATTCCTTAATCTGCGCGGTTTGGGAAAGCCGGAAACCTACGCCGCCAGCTTTTGGGATATTCTCAACCTGGTGCTGTGGTTTGCCGCCTTTTGGTCGGTCGATCGCGGCGTCGCGCGCGGCCGCTTCCTCGCCGGTTACGGTTACCTCGTTGTTGCGCCGCTTTTGCTGCTGATCTGGCAGGCGGTCATGGGCACGCCCGCGCCGGCGTCGTGGTGGGCAACGATATGGCCGTTTTTCATTCTTGCCGCGGTCTTCTTCGTGCTGGAGGCGATTACGCTCGTTGCCTCGAGCGGCGAACGGCAAACCTTACCGGCGGTCAAAGATACGCTGTTCCTTTTGCTCTACGCCGTTCTCCTGATCGTTGCGGTGAGATCCCATGGCTGAGAGCTATAAGCCTCAACCCGCCCAGGTCTTGCCGTTCCCGCCTTGGCGTGCTCCATTTCGGCCGCCGGGGATGGGCGTTAAGTATCAAGGGGCTTGATTGAAATGACGGGGTGGCGGTTGTTTTGGGCGCTTGTCGGCTATGTGGCCTTCATCGTCATTCTGATCTTCCTGTATTTTTACAAGCCGTTCGAAGACTTCTTCACGCTCGTTATCAACGGGCTGGGTTACGACAACGCGATGTTCTGGGTCGTGTTGATCGCCGCCATCGTCGGCTTCTGTGCGTTTCATTGGCGGGCCTACCGGCTCTACATCGTGCAAAGACGCAGTGTCGACGGGATGGTTTTGGCCTCGCTCCGGGGCTCCGCATTTATCGCGATTCTGTTGTGCGCGGGGGCCGCGGTGCAATCGTTATTGATCCTCTGCGTTTATTTGCTGCAGCCCGAATATTCACTCGGTGCCGAGTTCGGCAGCCGGCTCGGCGCGGTCGTGGCGCTGGTGATCCTGACCCTATGCTTTTGCCTGATTTATTGGGTGCTCAAAGTCATCCGCCAGGCTTCGCCGGTCAGTGAGAGCGCCGATACAGGATCGTATAGATTACAATAAACAGCCCGATCATCAGCAGCGAAAATAGCGTCGACGCCGTCCCCAGTGCGAACAGGGTGGGCTGCACGCGCTGAGTCAAAGACGCATTGATGTCGAGCGGCAGCGTGTTCGATGCTCCAGACAAAAGCGTCGTGCGGGCAAATTCATCGTATGACAGCGTGAAGCCGAAGAGTCCGGCCGCGACAATACCGGGCAGGATCAGCGGCAGGGTTATCTCCTTGAACACCGTCCACTCGTCCGCGCCCATGTCGCGGGCCGCCTCCTCCAACCGCGCGTCAAAGCGGTTGAATACCGCCATCATCACCAGGAAGCCGAACGGCAGCGTCCAGACAACGTGCACGGCGAGGCCGGACGACCACCAGTTCGGCGGGATGCCGACCTGGCGCAGCATGGTGGCGAGGCCGAGGCTGAGCAGGGTGCCCGGCACCATCAGGCCGGCCATCACGGCGTAAAATAGCGCCCCGGAGCCGCGGAAGCGCTTGCGGAATGCCATCGCCAGCATGGTCGAGAACAGCGCAGTGATAATCATGACGATCACGGCGAGGATGAGCGAGCGAACCAGCGAAGCCTTGAGGTCGCCGACCGCGGAGGGCCCGGTCAATTTTTCCCACCAGTAGAAGCTGAAGCCGCGCATTGGAAAGGTCACGCCGCCGCGCGGCCCTTGGAAGGACAGCGTGAACATGGCGAACATCGGACCGTATACGAAGATGAAAAAAATCACATAGTAGACGCTGAAGCCGGCTTTTATGCGGGCCTTGCGGCGGCTCTCCGGCGTTGAGCGCGCCATCTCAAAGCTCCTTGCGGATGTCGACCAGGCGCAAGATGATGATCACGCCCATCATCATCGCTACCATCAGCATAAAGGCGTTTACCGCTGCGAATGGGTAGTTTCCGGTGACGTAATAGGTGAGGATCACGGTGCCGGTGGTCGAGGCTTTGCCGCCGTAGACCACCACGGCGGTGGCGAATTCGCCCATCACCGCAACAAAGATGAAGATCATGCCGATGGCAACGCCGGGAAGCGACAACGGCGCGATGATTTCGCGGAAAATCTGGAAAGGCGTGGCGCCCATGTCGCGCGCCGCTTCAAGTAGGGTGCGGTCGATCTTGGCAAGCGAGAAGAAGATCGGGCCAACGGCCAGCACCACGTAAAGCTGCACCAGCGCCATGGTGTAGCTGAATTCGGAATAGAGAAAGAAGCTGAGTGGCTCGTCGATGGCGCCAATACCCAGCAGGAATATGTTGATCAGTCCTTGGCGCCCGAGCATCGGCAGCCAAGACACCGCACGAATGAGATAGCTGGTCCAGAACGGCACCATGACCAGGAGAAACAGCGCGAGCTGCCATTTGAAATTCTGCACCTGCATCGACAGGAAATACGCCATCGGATAGGCCAGGATCAGGCAAATCGCCATGGTCGTGATGGTGAAGCGAAAGGTCAGCCACAAGGTGCGGATGAAGACCGACGGAGTGAGAAAATCCGCTTTGGTGGGATCAAAGAAGCCGTCAGTGACAAAAAAGGCCCGGTAATTTTCGATGGTGAAAGCCGGCGTCATGCCGTGGCCGGTCGATTTCCAGAAGCT
>DAIUEQ010000009.1:0-35646 GCA_036845025.1 Xanthobacteraceae bacterium
CATCGCCGACCGCCGGGATGCCGAGCGCGCGGGCGACGATCGCGACATGGGATTGTGGACCGCCTTCCTCCAGCACCAGGCCGCGCAACCGCTTGCGGTCGTAGTCGAGCAGCGCCGCCGGGCCCATGGAGCGGGCAACCAGGATCGCGTTCTCCGGCAGGCTTTCGCGCGACGGCGCGTGGTCGCGGCCGGTGAGCTGACGCATCAGCCGGTTGGCGAGATCGTCGAGATCGTGCAGCCGCTCGCGAAGGAACGGGTCGGTCTGCCGCAGCATGCGGGCGCGGGTGTCGGACTGCACGCGTTCGACCGCGGCCTCTGCGGTCAGCCCGGTCATCACCGCTTCCTCGAGCCTGTGAACCCAGCCGCGGTCGTGGGCGAACATGCGATAAGCCTCGAGCACATCACGATGCTCGCCACCGTCCACGACATCGCCGTGCTCAAGCAGTTCGTCGAGTTGGGTGCGCAGCGTCTCTACCGCCGACTCGAGATGCTTCAATTCCTTCGGGATATCGTCAGCGATGTAATTGGTGACGACGACGCGCGGCTCATGCAGCACGACGTGCCCAAGCGCGATACCGTCCGCCAGTGTTCTGCCGGTCAGGTGCAACGAGCGACGGGCGGCGGGCTCCGCGCCGGGAGGCGCCAGTGCCGACAGCTCGCCTGAGGCGATCATCTCGGCGAGGACCATCGCCGTCGTCTGGAGCGCCTCGACCTCTTCCTCGGAATAGGTGCGGCGCGCGCGGTTTTGTACGACCAGCACGCCGAGCGTATTGCCGGCGCGCAACACCGGGACGCCCAGGAAAGCGTTATAGTTTTCTTCGCCCGTTTCCGGCCGATAGGAGAAGGCCGGGTGAGCCTGCGCGTTCGACAGATTGATGGCGCTCGCCTGACTGGCGACCAGACCGACCAGGCCTTCGTCGCCGCGCAGCACCGTGTGGTGCACGGCGTCGCGATTGAGGCCTTCGGTGGCGTAGAGTTCGAGGGTGGAATCGACGCGCAGCACGTAGACGGAGCAAACCTCCGCCACCATGTTCGCGGCGATCAGCACCACGATCTTGTCAAGGCGTTCCTGCGCGCTGACCGGCTCCGCCATCACTTCGCGGAGCCGGCGTAACAGCACGCGAGGCCCGCCGAGCGCGCCACGCATGGCGTGAACTCCTCGGACGTTTAATTGGACCGGACGCAAAGCCTGCGCCGCGCCGGCCGGCGGCAAAATGGAATCGCCTGGGCCCGGCCCGTGGCGAGCACCATCAGCCTATATCGAATGCCCTATGCAAACCGCAAGCCAAAGACATTCGCGTGATGGCGAATTGTGCGCCGCAGCGACGCTCGTGAACGTCGCCGCGTTAAATCAAAAAAGCCTGCGAATCGCTAGGCGCCCGTCCGATCGAGGCCATAGAGCGAGTGCAGCGTGCGCACGGCGAGCTCGGTGAAGGCCGCGTCAATCAACAGCGAAAACTTGATCTCCGAGGTGGTAATGGCGCGGATATTGACGGCGCGCTCGGCCAGGGCGCGGAACGCTTCCGCGGCGACGCCGGCATGGCTGCGCATGCCGATGCCAATAACCGAAATCTTGGCGACATCGGTGGCACCGTCGAGACGCTTAAAGCCGATCGCTTTCTTCGCCTTGGTAATCACGTCGAGCGCGCGCTGATAGTCCGCGGCCGGGACGGTGAAGGTCAGATCGGTGGTTTTTCCATCGGCCGAGACGTTTTGCACGATCATGTCGACGTTGATGTTGGCTTCCGCCAACGGAATGAAGATCGCCGCGGCTACTCCCGGCTTGTCGGCGACTTCGCGGATGGAAATTTGCGCCTCGTCGCGAGAGAAGGCGATGCCGGTGACCACTTGCTGTTCCATGATCTCCTCCTCGTCGCAAATCAGCGTTCCGGGCGGATTGCGGTGCGGGTCGATATCCTCCGGCCGGTCAAAGCTTGAGCGCACGAAAATGCGCACATTGTGCACCATGCCGAGCTCCACTGAGCGCACCTGCATCACCTTGGCGCCGAGTGAAGCGAGCTCCAACATTTCTTCGAATGCGATCTTTGCGAGTCGTCGAGCCCGCGGCACGACACGCGGATCGGACGTGTAGACGCCGTCGACGTCGGTATAGATGTCGCAACGCTCTGCCCCGATCGCCGCCGCAATCGCCACCGCCGAAGTATCGGAGCCGCCCCGTCCGAGCGTGGTAATGCGTCCGGTTTCCTTGTGCACGCCCTGGAATCCGGCGATGACGGCGACTTCCTTGCGTTCGTCGAAACGGCGGACCAGTTCCGCGCCGTCGATTTCCAGAATGCGCGCCGAGGCGTGCACGTTGGAAGTCTCAATCGGCAGCTGCCAGCCAAGCCAGGAGCGCGCATTGATGTCCATATCTTGGAGCGTGATGGCGAGCAGGCCGGCGGTGACTTGTTCGCCGCTGGCGACAACGGCGTCGTATTCGCGGGCATCGAAGATTTTGCGCTGCGCCAGGGCCTCTTCGCACCAGCCGACCAGTTGATCCGTCGTGCCCGACATGGCGGAGACCACGACGGCGACCTCGTTTCCGGCATCGACCTCGCGCTTGACGTGGCGGGCAACGTTGCGGATGCGCTCGATATTGGCAACCGAGGTCCCGCCGAATTTCATGACAAGACGAGCCATGGTCGTCGTCTGCGCTTTTTTAGGCGATCGCGCCGGCCGCATTGGCCGGGCGGAAAGGCGCGTATTGATAACGGCGCGACAGGCTTCCTGCAACCTGACCCGCGTTGCGGCCGCTTCCGCGTAGAATCTTGTTTAACCGGGGGTCGGCGGCGTCTTTTTTTCGTCGGGCCGTGTCGCAAAAGACATTAAAACGCGCCGCGATATGTGGCGCGTTCTACGTCGGCTGGAATATTGATGAGAAACTAATTTGATCGGCGATCACGCCGGTCTTTTGCCCACAAGCGGACGGGCGATGCCGTCTCCTGCCAGCCACTCGTTACCCCCAACAAACTTGACCACAGCGCGATCCACATCAGCATTGGCATAACTTGCTCCTTTGCAGATCGATTTTCTCGCCGTGACAACGCACCTAAGACGCCCCGGTTCCCTTGCTAGCCCGCCGCCGGATGACGCTGCGAACCCATCACTCTAATACGGCAGCCCGACATAATTCTCGGCGAACACTGTTGCCGCCGCCTTGGAGCGAAACAGATAATCCAGTTCAGCGAGCTGGAGCTTATGGTCGAACGGATTTTCCGAAATCCGGTGAAGCATCGTCGTCATCCACCACGAGAAACGTTCGGCCTTCCAGACTCGGGCGAGTGCGCGGCTCGAATAGTGCTCAAGTCCAGCGTTTGAATTCTCCGCATAGTGCTCGACTAACGCTTGCGCCAGGTAGCGGACGTCGCTCGCTGCAAGATTAAGTCCCTTGGCGCCGGTTGGCGGCACGATATGGGCGGCGTCGCCGGCGAGGAACAAACGGCCGAAGCGCATCGGCTCGGCGACGAAGCTACGGAGCGGGGCGATACTCTTTTCGATCGAAGGACCGGTTACCAGATCCTCGCGGGCTTCGGCATCGAGCCGGTGCTGGAGCTCTTGCCAGAAGCGATCATCCGGCCAAGCCTCGATATGGTCGGTAAGATCGCATTGGAGATAGTAGCGGCTGCGCCTCGGCGAGCGCATCGAGCAGAGCGCGAAGCCCGAGGGGTGGCGCACATAAATCAGCTCATCGGAAACCGGCGGCGTGTCGGAAAGGACACCGAGCCAGCCGAACGGATAGACACGTTCGTATGTCGTGATCGCGCTCGGCGGGACGCTCATACGACAAATGCCATGAAACCCGTCGCAGCCGGCGATGTAGTCGCACTCAATCTCATGCACCTTGTTGTCAGTGCGGTAGCTTACGCGCGGTTTATTGCTGGATATATCGCGCGGGCGCACATCGTGGGCGGCGTAGATCGTTGGCGCGCCGATAGACGCTCGGCCGTCCATCAGGTCCTTGGTGATCTCGGTCTGCCCGTAAACCATCACCACCTTGCCGGTCACGTCCTTGAACGAAATGCGGTGGCGTACGCCATCAACACAAATTTGGACGCCTTCGTGCACCAGTCCGTCGGCATGCATGCGGCCGCCGACGCCGGCTTCGTCCAAAAGGTCCATGGTGACTTGTTCGATAACGCCGGCGCGCACGCGACCTAGCACGTACTCTGCCGTCTGACGTTCAAGAATGATGTTATCGATGCCGTGTTTGTGCAGAAGCTGACCGAGCAACAGCCCCGCCGGACCGGCGCCGATGATGACGACCTGAGTGCGCATGGCCTTTTCATAGCATCGCCGGCGAAGATCGAAAGCTCCTGCATCCTGTTTGCTCGCGAGCGGCCCCGTTTTGTTATGGCGCGTCGCGCGAGCTTCCCGTTTTTGTGCCGGGTTCGCTTTTGACGAAGGAGCGCCGCGTTTCCCGCGGCGGATCAGTAACTCAAAGCGCGCCTCGCTGCTGGCCGTGCGCGGCGAGGGTAACGCTCGCTCGGGTCAGCCTTTCAAGCAACCGTGGTCAAGTGCCTTCGGACGATAACGCCCCCTCCGCACAACCGTCCGGCGTGTCATCGGAAATGCTTTATTCACTGGTCTTCTGGAAAACCCGTTTCCACTTTTTCGCATGATGCTCTAGGGTGCCGCCGCGAAAGAGGCCCACGCGGAACCCAGGGAACGAATTATGCTGCGTATTCTGTATGTTGCTTGCTGGCTGGCATTGCCGGCCGGTCTTTTATTGGTTGGGGTGGGTAGCGCCAGCGCTCAAAGCGACGAGGTTCGCCAGGCCTGCTCAGGGGACGCGATGCAACTTTGCTCCGATTTTATTCCCGATGTCCCAAAGATCACCGTTTGCATGAGACGCAATTATCGACGGTTGAGCTTGGAGTGCCGCCAGGCAATGGCACACGGACACGGCGGCGGCGGTGGCGGGACCTACCATCGTCGCTATTATCGTCATCGATAAGTCTCGTTCCAGCCGCTTTGGCATTGGCGGGATCGACTGCGCCGCGGTCTTCGACCGCCGCGTGGCCGTGAGCAGTTTGCTTCCGGCGTAGCAGCGCGGCGAAAACTCAGCTGAAGCGGTCGTAATGCATTTACGACCCGCGGCTAGGTTTCCAGACCGGTTGGGACGTTCTGGTTTTCGCTTTCGAGCTTCATCCCGGCAGCGAGCGCCATGGTTTCGGCGAGCGCGGCAAAATCCTTCTGCAAATACTCGTGCGGATTCTTTTGCAGCATGGCCGCACCGAAATGGGTTTGTAGAACTTCGCGCGCCGCCGCCGTTACTGGCAGCGGCACATCCATTTCGCGGCCGAGTTCGAGACCAAGATCAAGGTCCTTGCGCAAAAGCTCGGGCGTAAATGTCGTGGTCCAATCCAGATTGACCAGTGCCGGCGATTTGTAGCGCGTGAACATCGAGCCCATGGCGCTGTTGTTGAAGAACGCAAGCCACGCGTGGCGTGGCACGCCCATTTTATTGGTCAAGAGCGTCATCTCGATTAAGTTCTCGATGATGACGCCGAGCATGACGTTATGAGCAATCTTGCACACGCGCGCGAGCTCGCCGTCGCCGACATAGAAGACGCCACGCGGGGCGAACACCTCGATGAGCGGGATCACCGCCTTACAGGTTTTTTCGTCGCCGGAAACGACGGCTGAGAGTTTTCCGGCTTTGATCACTTTGGCGTTGCCGCTCACCGGCGCGGCGACGAAATCAGCGCCGAGTTGTTTGAGCTGATCGCGGATCGCCGCCGATTCCTCGACCGCTATGGTCGAACAATCGACCACCATCGGAGGTATTTTGCCGCCCTGGCTGCAAACGCCGTTCTTCCCATACAGGACCTCCTGCACATCCTTGCCGGTGGCGACGATGGAGAACAGGACGTCGACGCCTTTCAGATCGGAAAGATGGTCGACCAATTTGCCGCCGATCTTTTCCAGCGGTTCAGCTTTGGCGCGGGTGCGGTTCCAGATAGTTACGTCGTAGCCGGCTTTGATCAGGCGCTCGGCCATGGGAATGCCCATCCGGCCGGCACCGATCCATCCAATCTTCTGGTTTTTTCCGTTCGTCGGCATGAGCTACCTCCCTTGTCATGGGCATGTCTTAGCACGGCGGAGCAAAGGGCTGTTCGCGCGGCAGCTTTGCATTTCTTGACAGGGATTTACCGCCCCGTCATAAGGACGCGGGCGATGCTCGGGAGAGCCATTCCGGCTCGCCTTAACCAGCAGAACTGACTGCAAAGAAGCCGGTCCGGAAGAGCCTTCCGAGCACCGGAAATGAACACGAGGACAAAGATGTTCGCGGTCTTCAAGACGGGTGGCAAGCAATATCGGGTTGCCGCCGAAGATGTACTCCAGGTCGAGAAGGTCAAGGGCGACCGGGGCGAAATCGTCGAATTCGGCGAGGTTTTACTCGTCGGGGGCGAGACTGTGACCCTGGGTGCTCCCACCGTCTCCGGGGCGACGGTGGCGGCCGAGGTGCTCGATCAGTCACGTGGTCCGAAGGTCATCGCGTTTAAGAAACGGCGCCGCAAAAATTCGCGGCGTAAGCGCGGCCATCGCCAGGAGTTCACGCTCATCCGCATCACCGAGATTCTCACCGAAGGGCGCAAGCCGAACAAAACGGCTCCGCCGCGTCCACGGCGCGCGCCGGCGCCGGCCGCTGCGGAATCCGCAGATCCGGAAGCTTCGTCCGAAGCCACGTCCCCCGCTGCCGAAAAGCGGCGCGAAGCGCGCACCAAGACCGCGACCAAGGCAAAGGCCGGAGGTTCGGGCGCCAAGGAGAAGAAACCTGCGGCGAAAACGGCCAAAGCCAAAAGTCCGCGGCCGAAGGCAAAGAAATGAGCAAAAGCGGTGATGCTTTTGTCATGAATCGGGTATAGGTAGCGCATCAGAAAGGTTTGAGCGATGGCTCACAAGAAAGCAGGCGGCTCCTCGCGCAACGGCCGCGATTCCGCCGGTCAACGGCTCGGAATTAAGATTTTTGGCGGCGAAGAAGTGACCGCCGGCAAGATTATTGCGCGCCAGCGCGGCACCAAGTGGCATCCCGGCCGCAATGTGGGTGTCGGCCGCGACCATACCCTGTTCGCGCTGGTCAACGGTCGGGTCGAGTTTCGTACCAAAACCAAGGGCCGCGTGTTCGTATCGGTACTTCCGGCAACGGAGGCCGCGGCCCAGTAAATACGGTGGATCATCTAAAGTCCGCCGGCGTTCAGTCGAACCGGCGGGCCTAAATGGGCTTCGAAAAGGGGGAGACCGGACGCCGGCTCCCCCTTTCGGTTTCTTGCAGGAGCCCGCGAGATGACATTCGCGCCAGACATAGTCGCTCAGATCGGCCGAGATGTGAGTGCGCCCGTGTTGGAGACGGCACGGCTTAGATTGCGCGCGCCGCGTCGCGAGGATGCGAAAGCGCTCGCCGCGCTCGCCAACGAATTTCGCGTTGCTGTGAACACCGCGCGCCTTCCGCATCCTTATCGCGTCCATGAGGCGGAGGAATTTATTGCCGCCGCCAATTCGCGCGAAGGCGAGGCTTGTTTTGTTGTCACCCGTGATGGGCGATTGATCGGCGCCTGTAGCGTCGATCCGCGCGAGGAAGGGCCCGAACTCGGATATTGGTTCGGCGTCTCCTTTTGGGGTCGTGGCTATGCCACCGAGGCGGCCCGCGCTCTGGTGGATTATGCTTTCGGCGATCTCGGGTGTGAAACGTTGCACTCCGGCGCCCGAGTGAGCAATCCCGCTTCACGGCGCGTGCTGGAAAAGTGCGCGTTTCAGTGGACCGGTGTGCGGCTCACCCGGATCCGCTCCATCAATTCCGCGGCTCCCGTGGATCGGTTTCGTCTCGATCGCGGATTGTGGGCTTCGCTCAAGTCCTGGGGCGCGACGCGCGTGGCTTGAGAACCGCGAATTATGACCGGCGACCGATCCAGGCGAAGCGCGTCGGTGGCGCTAATGGTCGGTGGTTTGGTTTAATTGGAAGAATGGCGTCAGCTTGGCGACCAAGGCTGGCCCAAAATGCGCTTGCGGATTGGATGGCTTGGCGTGGTCCATCAGTTCCCATCCGCTGATGAGTGTCCGCGCGTTCTCGAAGGTGTGCTGCAAATCGCGGCCGCGGCGCACGCTCTGGCGGAAAAAAGCGTCGCCGAAATAGGTCCAATCGCGTTCGGGCGCGCATCCGAAGGAGGTGTTCTCCGCATCCGCGGCGGTAAGCACGATCGTGTCGTCATTTGCCAGCGGCGGCACGAACACACCGGAAAAGCATGCGGAGACGATGACGATACGATTTTTAATTCCTTCGTTGTTGAGGGTTGTCGCCACCAGCTGCGGTGTCAGTTCACCGACCATCTCGGTGGGGAATTTCAAAGCGAAGCCTGTGTGCTCGCCGTGCGAAGTCATGAACAACAACAAAATATCGTCGGTCTTGTTCATCACCTTGCCGATGGCCTGAACGGCAGCGACAAAATTCCGGTCGGTCGCCAGCGGCACGCGATCGGCCGTGGCCCGATCATTGATGAGACGCAGCGTGCGCCCTTGGATGGGGAAGATTTCGCTCATTGCCGCCAGGCCACCGTCGAGTTCTTTGAGGAACACGTCTTGATCGGCCCAGCCGGCAATACCCAGCGCGTACACGTTGGTAGCGCCCTTGACGGTGGGGCCGAGATCGGCGGCCTCGGTCGCAAGGAGCCCGCCCTGACCTTGCACGGGGCGCCCCGCTTGGTCTTTGGCTTCCGCCGAGGGCTTGAAGTGTGAGGCAAGCGTCTCCCACAAATTGGCGTCGCGGATATTGAAATCGCGGGGCACGAAAATAGGAGCGTGCGGGACGACGGCGGCGACAGCGAGAAGGGCGAGCCAAAGTCCGGCCATTCGCCCGAACGCGACTAGCCGCGGCTGTGGCGAAAAGCTTTGCAATATTGTGGTGGTGGCGCCGATCCACCACACCGATAGGCCGGCAAACAGGAAAATGGGTACGGCATGCGCACGCCAGAACGGATCGGCTAGTGCCGAAACCGGAATGAACGGCGCAACGAGCTTGATTACCTCGATGGCCGCTTCGGCCACGAGTGTGAGCGCAAACATGGCGGAGAGCGCTGTGCTGCGCGCCGCCGGCGGTACGAACAGTGCTGTGACGGCCGCTTCCAATGCGAGCCAGGCGACGAGGGCGTTCAATCCGTAAGGATTAAATCCGGCGCTGGATCCGGCCGCGATGAGTTGAACGGCCATGCGAAGGACGCCAAGGCCCGCCAGCCAGGCGAGCAAGCTTGGCAGGCCGACCAACCGCGAAAGGCGTGTCGTCCGCCAAATCCCTGCACGGGATGCCAGATTCAGGACCAACACAAAGCTACTCATTGGCCTCTCGGGCAGGCTGAAATCCAAGTACTGCAAATCCAACTACCGTAAGCCCACGTACCGTGATCAAACATTCGTACTATATCTACTGTAGTGAGAGGGTGCTCTGCCAATTGAATTCGCAACTCGTTGGGTTCAATTGACGTTGGTGTTCTCGCTGGAGCCGGATTAGCGGCATGAAATTCCTCGATGAGGCTAAGGTCTATATCCGCTCCGGCGACGGTGGAAACGGCTGCGTATCGTTTCGGCGGGAAAAGTTCATTGAATTTGGCGGGCCGAACGGCGGCGATGGCGGCAAAGGTGGCGATGTTGTTGCCGAAACCGTGCCCGGCCTCAATACCCTGATCGATTACCGCTATCAGCAGCATTTCTTTGCCAAGAACGGCGGCGGCGGCATGGGCAAGGACCGCCATGGCGCCAACGGAGCTGACGCCGTACTCAAGGTCCCGGTCGGCACGCAGATTTACGAAGAAGATGGCGAAACGCTTCTTGCCGACTTGACGGCAACTGGCGAGCGCATGGTGCTGGCGCATGGCGGCAATGGCGGGTTCGGTAATGCGCATTTTAAGTCCGCCACCAACCGCGCGCCGCGCCGCGCCAATAGCGGCCAGCCCGGGGAAGAGCGCACTATCAAACTAAGGCTCAAGCTTATTGCCGATGCCGGCATCGTCGGCCTGCCGAATGCCGGCAAGTCGACGTTTCTTGCTGCTGTCAGCGCCGCAAAGCCGAAGATTGCCGATTACCCTTTCACGACGTTGCAACCGCAGCTCGGCGTGGTGGCCGTCCATGGCCGTGAGTTCGTCCTCGCCGACATTCCTGGCCTGATCGAGGGGGCGCATGAAGGCAGCGGGCTTGGCGATCGGTTCCTGGGCCATATCGAACGTTGCCGAGTGCTTCTGCATCTGGTCGACGGAACCGCGGGTGACGCCGGTGAAGCCTACAAGACCATACGGGGGGAGCTTTCCGCCTACGGCCACGGTCTTACGGAAAAACCCGAACTGGTGGCGCTCAACAAAGCTGACGCGATGAATGCTGCCGAGATCAAACGCCAGATGGCGCGGCTTGGGCGCGCCGCGAAGAAGTCGCCGCTTTTGCTCTCGGGCGTGAGCGGCGAAGGCGTGACCGAAGTGCTCCGGGCGCTTTTCGAGGTTATCGAACAGGCCCGCCTCGGGGCGCAAGCGGACGCGGAGCCTGTTGCGTGGCAGCCGTAGCGTCCTGATCAAGCCTTCCTCGGGCACGCTCGGCGGCTTATTTGGATTAGCTTTGCCCAATCGCTACATTAGCTCCATGTTCGGGCTGCCCCAGACTCCTAATCGGCCGCGGAATGTGCGTCTCGACACGCTGGTGCGGTTGCGTTGGCTCGCCGTCTTTGGTCAGGCGGTTGCCGTTCTGGTCGTCCATTTCGGCTTGGAATTCGACGTTCCGATCTGGCCGTGTCTGGCCGTTATCGCCTTGTCGGCTCTGCTCAATGTGGTGCTGCGGCTGGGTTTTCAACGACCGCAATGGCTCGAACCCGATCGCGCCGCCTATCTGTTGGGCTTCGATCTCGCGGAGTTGACGGCGCTTTTGTTTCTGACCGGCGGCGTGGAAAATCCCTTTTCGTTTTTGTTGGTCGGTCCGGTGTTGATCTCGGCGACGGCGCTACCGCCGCGCATGACTTTGCTGCTCGGCATTTTTGCCGTCCTCTGCGCGACCGTCCTGATTTTCGCGCATTATCAGCTGCCGTGGGAAAGCGAAGAGCCGTTCGAGCTGCCGGAAACTTATGTGGTTGGAGTCTGGCTCTCGATCTTGCTGGCGATCGGCTACATTGGCGTTCACACTTGGCAGGTCGCGGAAGAGGCGCGGCAGCTGTCGCGAGCGCTGGCGGCGACTGAATTGGCCTTGGCGCGTGAGCAGCACCTCTCGCAGCTCGATGGCCTCGCTGCGGCAGCAGCGCATGAACTCGCCACTCCTCTGGCCACCATCACCGTCGTCGTGCGCGAGATCGAGCGCGCGCTCGAAGCGAATTCACCCTATGCCGAGGACGTCAAATTACTGCGCGAGCAGGCGCGCCGCTGCCGCGAGATACTGGCCAAGATTACCGAACTGCCGACCGCTGATCCTTTCGACCGGGTTCCGTTGTCGGCTCTAATCGATGAAGCGATGGCGCCGCATCGGAATTTCGGCGTGTCGGTCGTCTTGAACAACACGACCACAAGCGGTGTGGAGCCGGTCGGCGCGCGCAACCCGGCGGTCCGCTACGGCCTCGGCAATCTGATCGAAAACGCGGTCGACTTCGCCAACACAAGCGTCGAGGTCTCACCGCAATGGACGGCGGACGAAGTGAAAATCACCATCAGCGACGACGGGCCGGGATTTGCGCCTGAAGTGTTGGATCGGCTGGGCGCACCCTATGTCACTCATCGCCAGCCGGGCCCGCCGGCGCGCGGCGACGAGGAAACGGCGTTTGGCCTCGGCTTGGGCTTGTTTATCGCCAAGACGCTGCTCGAGCGTAGCGGGGCAAAATTATCATTCAAGAACCGGGCGCTACCGCTCGGTGGTGCCGTGGTGATGGTGAACTGGTCCCGTTCGGATTTTGAGCGGCCGCCAGTGGCTCCGCCCCTTGAGCGCATGGCCGCAGCATCTTAACTAACAACATGCGAGGGCGATCGGTAGAGAGGGAGTATTTTTGATGACGAACCCGATAGCCGACACCCAGCCCGTTATGATTACTGCCGCGACGCTTGCCGAGCGATCGCTGCTGATCGTTGAGGACGATAAATCCTTCCTGCAACGGTTGGCGCGCGCCATGGAAACGCGCGGCTTCGCCGTGAGCACCGCGGAATCGGTTGCCGACGGGTTGCTGCAAGTCGAGAAGGCTCCGCCCGCGTTTGCCGTTGTTGATATGCGCCTGGCGGATGGCAACGGGCTCGACGTGATCTCGGCGATGAAGAAACGCCGGCCCGATGCTCGGGCCATCATTCTCACCGGTTACGGCAATATCGCGACCGCCGTGAATGCCGTGAAGCTCGGCGCCGTTGATTATCTGGCGAAGCCGGTCGACGCCGATGACGTCGCCGCCGCGCTGCTGGCTGTCGACAATAGAAAGATCGAGCCGCCGGAAAATCCAATGTCCGCCGATCGCGTGCGTTGGGAACACATCCAGCGCATTTACGAATTGTGCGGTCGTAACGTTTCGGAAACCGCGCGCCGCCTCAACATGCATCGGCGCACGCTGCAGCGGATCCTCGCCAAACGCGCGCCGAAATAGCGGTTCGCCGATCGCCGGCGTGACGGACCACGCAATTTGAGGAATTTCGTTACTGCGATTAAACCATATTCGCCGCAATGGCGAAGCGGCGCGCCGGATTCCATCGCGCGTTAATGTAAATTTCTGCGACTTCACCGATTATCCGCCGGAATTTGTTTCTGCAATTGCCAGATGGTTCGCATGCCTGGACAGGCGCTCGCTGCGGATGAAGGAAAATCGGAGAGCGTAAAGGATGCGGCGCGCGCGCCGCGCCTTCTCGTCATCGACGACGATACTCTTCATCGCATGATCATTTGCCGGGCCGCAGCCAAGTGCGGCTACGTTCCCGTTGGCGCGGCAAGCCACCATGAAGCCGCAAAGCTCTCGCGAGAGGGCATGTTCGATTGCATCACGCTTGATATCGCGCTCGGCGACCGCGGCGGCGCTGTGACGTTGCTCCGCCACTTTGCCGCTGTCGCATCCAGGGCGCCGATCATTGTCGTCAGTGCGTGCGATGACGAAACCTTACGCGAGATTCTCCGTCTCGCCAGATCGTTGAAACTCAACGTCGTCGAACCGGTGCCCAAGCCCGTCGACCTGACCATCTTGCGGTCTATGCTGGACGGGTTTCGCCTCCAGCCATCCGGCGCTGAAAATCCGGCATAGCGAGGGTGCAAGCGGCGCTTGCTATTTCGACTCCGCCTCGTAGACACCGTTCCAGTCCGGCGGCGGCGGATCGTGCTGATAGGCCTCAATCCGCTCAAGATACATGTCGTATAAGCCGTCGATGCCGAAGCCGTCGGCGAGCTTGCGGCAACGTTCTATTAGCGCTTTCGTCGCGTCCCATTGCTGCTTGCGATAGTCTGCCAGCATCTGTGCGTTGAGTTCGCGCAATTCTTGGCAACGCGGGTCGTCGTCGATTTCCGCGCGGCCGAGCACGGTGAATACCGCCTCTGGCTGTTTTTTTCCCTTCACCTGAATAAGGTCGATTTCCATTGTGGCGAATTTTTCGCGCGCTTTCTCCGCGGTGCGCGAACCGATCACCATCGAAAGACGATAATCCTTGGTCCGCGACTCCAGCCGTGAGGCGACGTTGACGGTGTCGCCGAGCACTGAATAGTTGAAGCGAAAATCAGAGCCCATATTGCCGACGACACACGGGCCGGTATTGAGCCCGATACCGACGCGCAACGGCATATAAAGGCTGCCGCTGGCTTCGGCTTCGCGTTTGAGCTCGACGTTCAGGGCTTCGGCTCGCGCCAGCATTTCCAGCGCCGCGTCGCAGGCATTGGCTTCGTGCTCCGCGTCGTCGACCGGCGCGTTCCAAAACGCCATGATGGCGTCGCCGATATATTTGTCGATCGTGCCCTTGCGCTCGAGGATGGCGTTGGTCAGCGGCGTGAGGAAGCGGTTCATCAGGTGAGTGAGGCCGTGGGGATCGTCCTTGTAATGCTCCGAAATCGAGGTGAAGCCGCGCACGTCGGAGAATAGAATGGTCATCCGCCGCTCCTCGCCGCCGAGCACCAGTCTCTCCGGCGACCGTGCGAGCTGTTCGACTAACTGTGGTGAGAGATAAAAGCCGAAGGCGGAACGGATTTGCTGACGTTGTTGCTGCTCGCGGAAGTAATTGACGAACGTAAGTACGAGGTAGATCAGCCAGCAGGACATCAGCGGGTAGGTGAAGTCGATAAGCAAATTGTGGGCGACGAAGAAATACCATGACGCGCCCACTAGTCCGGCGATCAGGAGTGCGCCCAGCGCAATTACGGTGAAAGCGGACAATAACGGCGCGACCGCGACGATCGCCAGACCGATCACGATTGCTGCGGCAAGCTCCGCGGCAATGCTCCAGTTCGGCGAAGCCAACAGCTGGCCGCCGAGGATGTCTTCGAGGATCTGCGCGTGAATTTCGACGCCCGGAATCACCGGATCGAGCGGCGTCGTCTTGGTGTCGAGCAGGCCGATAGCCGATGTGCCGATCAACACTAGCCGTTGGCCGACCCGGTCGGCGGTTACGCGCCCTTGCAGCACGTCCTTGGCCGAGACGGAGCGTGCCGGATCGTGATGGTTGAAGTAGATCCATAATCGCCCCTTGCCGTCGGTCG
Source organism: Xanthobacteraceae bacterium (assembly GCA_036845025.1). Taxonomy (GTDB): domain Bacteria; phylum Pseudomonadota; class Alphaproteobacteria; order Rhizobiales; family Xanthobacteraceae; genus BOG-931. The sequence goes on from DAIUEQ010000009.1 coordinate 14,665, forward strand.
GCAGGACGAAGCCGTTCATCACGACGTTCTCCACGCCCGCGGCATCGGCACGGATCAACGCCGAATCGGAATTGGCGGCAACGCGCAACATATCGAGCGTCAAAGCCGGGACGATGCCACCCGCCGCTTGCATGATCACCGGTGCGCGGCGCACGATGCCGTCGCGCTCCTCGGCCATGGTGAACACGCCACGCCCAGCGGCGGCGCCTTCGATCGCCGGAATATTGCGAAGCAGGGTCGGATAATTATCGAGGAAACGACTGGGATCGGGACCGAGCACGGCATAGCCGGGTTCAGGCGCGCTGTTTGGCGCAGCCACGGCCCTCGTCGTGGACGCCGATTGGCCGACAACGACACGCGATTTTTTGATCGCGTCGGCGAAAATCTCGTCGTTGCTCGGCAGGCTGTCGAGTTTGGCGCGGGTCGCGCTGTCGAGGTCGCGTAGCGATGAAGCAACGCTCGCAGGGGACATCCGATCGGGTTCGGGAAACACGATATCGAAGCCGATTACCGCGGCGCCGAGCTGCGTTAGGTGCGTCACTAGATCGGCCATGACCGTTCGCGGCCACGGCCACTGGCCGATTTCCTTGAGGCTTGCTTCGTCAATATCGACGATGACGACGGGTCTTATCGTCTGTTGGCGTGGCCGCACCACTTGAAAGAAGTCGAAAACGCGAAGCCGGATCTCCTGCAGCGGGCCCGGGTCAAGGATGCGCAACGGGACTAGCGCGAACAGCAGCACGATACATACGGCCCGCGCGATGCCGAACTTTCGCGCCCAGCGAGCGATCAACCTCATGTCAATCGGTTCCGCATTGGTAAGTTTCGCTTATACCAAGCCGATTAGCTACGGCGAAAGCGAACGCGCCGCGCTCGGACAAATTCTTCGCGTTGGTCGGATTACTCGGCGCCCTGCCGCCCGGCCTTGATTGCTGCCTCACCTCTCCCGGAAAGCGCGCATGAACTGATCGTGCAGCGGCTTTATCAGATAGGAGAGCATGGTGCGCTGGCCGGTCTGAATAAAAGCTTCGACCGGCATTCCGGGCGTTAGCCTCACATTGCCCAGCCGGGCGATTTCGTCGGGCGTCATGGCGATGCGGACAACGTAATAGGTTTGGCCGGTGCGCTGATCCGCGCTGGTATCGGCGGCGACTCGCGCCACGGTGCCGTTGATCTCCGGCGTGGTGCGGATATCGAACGCCGAGAAGCGAAGGAGAACCGGCTGGCCGAACTGCACCTTGTCGATATCTTTAGGGTCGACCTTCGCCTCGACCAACAAGGTGTCGGTTTCGGGAACAATGAGCATGATCGGATCGCCGGCGGCGACGACTCCGCCCACGGTATTGGCCGTCGATTGAAAGACAACGCCGTCCTGGGGCGCACGAATATCCGTGCGCTTGAGTTGGTCCTCGGCGGCAACCTTACGCTCGACATATTCGCCGATCTTACCGTCGGTTTCGCGCAGCTCCTTGGCGACATCGCTGGACAAATCTTGATCCACCTGAAGAACCTGCAACTCGGTCTCGGCAATCTTGCCTTTGGCCTGAGCGGCCGAAGCAATGAGCTGGCCGCGCTCGCCCTGGAGCCGCGCCGTTTCGCGCTCCAATGCCGTCAGCTTGTCGATCGGAATAAGGTTCTTCTTCCACAATTCACGCATGCCGACGAGCTCTTGCTCGATCAGTTCGGTCTCTTTGGTCTTGGCGGCTTGTTGCGCCTCAAGCCCGCGGATCTCTTCCTGTAATTGAGCTATCCGCTGCCGCAATTGTTGCTTTTGTCCGAGCCGTGCGGTCCGCCGCAACTCGAAGAGCTTGCGTTCGCTCCCCAATGCTTCCTGCACGTCTGCATCGCCGGTCTTGTCGGCCAGGTCTTTGGGTGTAGTGACCGTCTCGGTGCCGTCGCGCTCGGCCGCCAAGCGCGCTTTGCGCGCGTAGAGCTCGATCAGTCCCTTATGGACGATCGCCAGGTTGGCACGGGTCACGGTTTCATCGAGACGCACCAGAGTGTCGCCGGCTTTGACGCGATCGCCGTCACGCACCCGCACTTCGCCGACCACGCCGCCCGTCGGGTGCTGCACCTTCTTGACGTTGGAATCGACGACCACGAACCCCGGCGCAATCAGCGCGCCGGCAATCTCGGCGGTTGATGCCCACCCGCCGAGGCCGATGGCGAGTATCGCGACGACGACGCTGCCAACGACGACATGCCGGCGTATCGAAGAGCGGGCGCTGGACGTTCCTGTCTTCACGCCGCGCCTTCCTTGTCGGGCACCACTTTCAGGGCGCGCGGCGCCGCGCCCGCCGGCATGATCCGGTTGAGTACTTCTTCCTTCGGTCCGAATTGCTGCTGGCGACCTTTGCCCATCACCAGAATGTAATCGACGCCGGCAATAGCGCTGGGGCGGTGCGCCACCACTATGGCGACGCCGCCCCGGTCGCGCACACCGATGATCGCCTGGGTCAATGCTTCGTCGCCTTCGGCGTCGAGATTAGAATTCGGCTCATCCAGCACGACTAGGAAAGGATCGCGGTAGAGCGCGCGCGCGAGCGCGATGCGTTGCGCCTGACCGGCGGAAAGCCCGCTATTGTTGTCGCCGACGTGTGTTTCGTACCCGTCCGGCAAGTTGACAATGAGGTCGTGAACGCCGGCGGCTTGCGCCGCGGCGAGTACCGCCTCGGCATTCGGCGGGTCTTCGAATCGGGCGATGTTTTGCGCGACGTTGCCGGGAAACAATTCAACGTCCTGCGGCAGATAGCCGATATGGCGGCCGAGCGCTTCGGGCGCCCATTGATCGAGGCTGGCGCCATCAAGGCGCACACTGCCGCGCACCGGCGCCCACACGCCTACCAGCATGCGCGCCAGCGACGATTTTCCCGATGCAGTCGGCCCGATCACGCCGAGCGCCTTCCCGCCTGCGAGTGAAAAGTTCACGTCCTGACAAACGACCTTCTGTTCGCCGGGAGGGGTGACCGCCGCATTTTGCACAAGAAGCGATTTCTCCGGCGGCTGTAGCGCCATCGGCTCGCTCCGCGGCGGCAGGTTGCCGAGCAGATGCGACAGCCGCTGCCAGCTTTGCCGGGCGGCGACAAAACCCCGCCAGTTGGCGATGGCCAGGTCCACCGGCGCGAGCGCCCGCCCGCCGAGGATGGAGCCCGCGATGATAATGCCGGCGGTCGATTCCTGATGGATCACAAGCCAGGCGCCGACGGCGAGGATGGCCGACTGCAGAAGGAGCCGCAGGATCTTTGAAAGCGAGCCAAGTCCGCCGACCACGTCGCTGGCCCGGCCACTGGAAGCCACGTAGTTGCGGTTAACCTCGCTCCAGCGCTTGGCGATGCGATCGACCATGCCCATGGCGGTAATGGCCTCGGCGTTGCGGCGGCTCGCATCCATCAGCGCGTTGCGCGCGGCGGCGAGCTGGGTGGCGCGGCCGGTGGGGCGTCGCGTTCGCAGCTCGGTCACGACCGTAATAGCGATGAGAATGACCGCACCTGCCAACGCGGTCAGGCCGATATAGGGATGGAACAGGAAGCAGATGGCGAGATAGACCGGCATCCACGGCAAATCGAACAAAGCCACCGGCCCGATGCCAGACAGGAAGCCTCGCACCGTATCGAGGTCGCGGATCGGCTGGGTACCGCCACTCTTGCTGCCGAGTTTCAAAGGCAGGCGAACGATGATCTCATAGACCCGCGTGCTCAGCGCCTCGTCCAGGCTGTGGCCGACGCGCACCAGGATGCGACTGCGGATCGCGTCGATGAATCCCTGTGCCGCATAAAGGCCCGCCGCGAGGATTAATAAGGCGACGAGTGTAGGGACGGAGCGGCTCGGCAATACCCGGTCATAAATCTCGAGCATGAACAACGCGCCGGTAAGCATCAGCACGTTGCTCATCCCACTGAATAGCGCGACGGCGAGGAAGGCTCGGCGGCAAGCGGCCAGCGCGGCGCCCAGTTCGGAAGCTGCGAAATTCTGCCCCTGCGGGCGTTGGAGCTGCGTCATGGTGGAGTGCCTGGCACCAAACCGAGTATATCACGACCCAGCCTACCAATGGTTATCCATCGGCGGGATCATCATAGCTTGGTTTACGCCAAACGGCAGCCGTGCCCGGGGGGATGGCCCCGGATGCGAACGGAAGAGCCTCGGCCGGCTTCAGATCAAACTCGATCGGAAGTCCAACCAAAGAAGAGAGCCATTTGTTGCTCTCGCCCCAGCGATATAGCAAAGAAGCGCCAACGCGCCAGCCCGTGAAGGGCCAGCGCCAACGCCTCTCGCAAAACCTTGAGGATGAGTTTTAGGAACGAGAATCGAGCGAAAGCCCAATGCTGAACGCCTTTTGCCGCGTTGCGCCTTCGGTCCTTCGCAACTTCTTGGCAATCTTTCCCGCGGTGGTTTTCTTTTTCGCCAAGCTTTTCAATTCACGCACTTCGGTCGCCGTCCACGCGCGTCGTTTCTTTGACTTCTTAGCCATAAATCCTCCCTTTCAGGAAAGGCAACTACATCTCTTTAACAGAAGCGAAGGAACACAACAGATCGATTGGGGGTTCATCAGTAGCGCAGTGTTTGATCGGAAACAACACTCGCGGTCAGGCAGCATGGGTGACAGTCAAAATTGTTAGATTGTTCTTAGCAATCTCTTGGCCGCTAGGCAAATCGAACTTTCAGGCCCGGCTGTCTTGTTGATAGTACGACGGCCGGCTGCGGAATCAGAAAACCGAAAAATTTCCGATTGGCGATTCTTGTTCCTCGGCGCACGTTGACGAAGAAATGACGGCAGACGTCGCGCGCCGCGCATGCCATCAGATGATCTAACCGAGTGAGGGCGACCGCCGGCCTCCCGATGGCCGGTTCTCGCCGCTATGACGGGCCTTGCGGCGTTCTTCCAGCCTCCCTAACTGTCGATTTAGAAGAAGCCTTTGAAATTGGGGACGCCGTCGTGGAGGAACTCAAGCTCGTTGCCCTGGATAAAGACGATATCGAAGTCGTTTCAGCTCATGTGCAGGATGCCCTCGTCAAAGTCGCCGACATTCTCTGGCAGCCGCGGGAGCGTCGCTTCCTGATGGCGCTCAATCGCTTCGATTGGATGAATGCGGTCGAAGCCGATGGCAATAAAGGTTCAAACCCTCCGGACTATCGCCGTTGCAGAACGGCTTTGCGTTTTGAGCGGGTCAAGGCTTGCAAGTGCCGAGGTCTGGATCGGGCGAACAAAGATGCAACGCTCAATCTCTTGGCGATCGAGTTCGCCGAGCACGACCCTCCGGCCGGCACCGTAACGCTGACCTTCTCCGGTGGAGGCGCTATTCGCCTCGAGGTCGAATGTTTGGAGGCTGAACTCGCCGACCTTGGCGAGGCCTACGCAGCGGTCATCTGCCCGGATCACTTTGCCGGTACCAGTGCCGCTTGACGATACCGCGTGCCGATAAAGTCAGGCCGCCACCGGCCGTTGTGCATGCGGTATGGCAAAAGCCTTCATCAAGCCGGCCATGATGATCAGCGTCGCCGCATAGACGATAAGCTGCATGGCGGTCGGCTGGTCGACGTAGCCGATGAGCGTGTGCAACGCCCGCCCCAACCAGCTGTCATCCCGCAAAATCCAAGACGTATCCCACACCGGCTGATCGAATGCCGTGAGGATGTTCGCCTGTTGCAAGAAGGCGATCGCTTGCGCCGCTAGGCCAGCGGCAAGCAATGCGATCAGTGTACTGGTGACGCCAAACAAGTACCGGGCCGGAATCGCAACAAGGCCGAAATACGTCAGCAAGCAGACCAACGTCCCGAGGAGGAGCCCGATCGCACTTCCGACCAGTATATTGCTGCCGCCGCCCCCCGCCGCGGCGACGCCATAAAGAAACAGGACGACTTCGGAGCCCTCGCGCAACACCGCGATGGCCACCACGAGCGCCAACGCCGCGAGTGACTTTGATCCCGCGACCACGGCTTGTCCGGCGGCGCGTATCTCCGCCGCAAGCTCGCGGCCATGGCGCGCCATCCAAACATTGTGCCAGGTGAGCATCAGCACCGCGAAGCTGAGGATGCTCGCGTTGAATATTTCTTGGCCGCTGCCGTTGAATAGTGCCGATAGCCGGCTGGTAAAGAGTGCGACGGCGCATGCGCCGAGCACGCCCGCGGCAACGCCGCCGGCGATCCAGAAAGTTCGGCCGGGAACGCCTGAGGTGACCGCCATTATGATGCCGACGATCAAGCCGGCCTCGAAAACTTCGCGAAAAACAATCACCAGCGAAGCGAACACGAACACCTCATAAGATATCGGTCACGCCGCAAGCACAGCACCTAAACCGAACATGCGAGCAATTGGTGAACAGCGGCGGTTTTGTCAATCGGATAAGCCGACATTAGAATTGTTATAAGATGAAAGACCTGATACTGCGCTGCCACTCGAACAAAAACTAGTCGTCGCGCATCCGCCCGCCGCTCTGATGAGAAATTCGATATGGCCATCCGCCTCGACACCCGCGCTGCCGATTTCGCGCAAAGATTTCATCGCTTTCTTGACAGCAAGCGTGAGGTCGCGGCCGATGTCGAAGGGTCCGTGCGCGAGATTGTCGCGGATGTCGCCGCGCGCGGCGACCCCGCACTTTGCGACTATACGGCGAAGTTCGACGGGTTCGAGGCCACCGCTGCTGCGCTACGGGTCAGCGAGCAGGAACTAACCGCTGCTTTTTCGGCATGCGAACGTCCTTTACTCGAGGCACTCGAGTTTGCGCGCGGTCGCATCGAAGCGTTTCACCGCCGGCAAGTGCCCAAAGACGACAGCTTTATCGACGCGACCGGCGTCGAACTCGGCGTACGCTGGACGGCAATCGAGGCGGTTGGACTTTATGTGCCCGGCGGCTCCGCCGCCTACCCCTCATCGGTTCTGATGAATGCAGTGCCGGCAAAGGTCGCCGGAGTGCCGCGCCTGGTCATGGTGGCTCCGGCGCCGGGCGGCATAGTGCCGGCGCCGGTATTGGCGGCGGCAAAGCTTTGCGGAGTTGATGAGGTTTATCGGATCGGCGGCGCACAGGCGATTGCGGCACTTGCTTACGGCACCGCGACTATTGCTCCGGTCGCCAAAATCATCGGGCCGGGCAACGCATATGTCGCGGCCGCCAAGCGCGCCGTGTTCGGAAAGGTCGGGATCGACCTGATTGCCGGACCGTCAGAGGTCTTGATCCTCGCCGATCGCAGCGCGAACGCCGATTGGGTTGCCGCGGATTTGTTGGCGCAGGCCGAGCACGATGCAAACGCCCAGGCGATACTTTGCACCGACGACGAAAAGCTTGCCGCGGCGGTCGAGCGCGCGATCGAAGGGCAACTGGCTTCCTTGACGCGCCGTAAAATTGCCGGCGCCTCCTGGCGGGATTTCGGCGCCATCATTTTGGTCGGCAATTTCGACGAAGCGTTGCCGCTCATTGATGCGATAGCGCCGGAGCATCTCGAAATCGCGGTCGCCAACAGCGACGCGCTGGCGCGCCGCATTCGCAACGCCGGCGCCATATTCATCGGTCCGCATACCCCCGAAGCGATCGGCGACTACGTTGCCGGATCCAACCACGTGCTGCCGACGGCGCGTTCGGCCCGGTTCTCGTCCGGACTTGGCGTGCTCGATTTCTTGAAGCGCACGTCATTGCTCAAATGCGGTCCGGAGCAAATGCGCTCGCTTGCCGATGCTGCCATCACGCTGGCCACCGCGGAGGGGCTTGATGCGCATGCCCGTTCGATCGCCATTCGGCTCAATCGCTGATGGCGCGCGCCAGCCGCGACGAGAAGGCCGCCGGCCGCCTCATGGCGGTTACGCTTGACGAGTCGTCCATCGGACGCGCCGGCCCGGACGTGGAACACGAGCGGGCGATTGCGATCTACGACCTCATTGAAGAGAACTCGTTCCGCCCGTCCGGCCACGAGGGCGGCCCGTTCGCGCTGAACTTGAAGATCGACGGCTCTCGGCTGGTTTTTGACATTCGGCTTGCCGACGGCGAACCGGTGATCGCCCATCTGCTTTCACTCGCGCCGTTCCGGCGCATCGTGAAGGATTATTTCACGGTGTGCGACAGCTATTATGCGGCGATCCGCGGGGCAACGCCCGATCGCATCGAAGCTCTCGACATGGCGCGCCGCGCACTCCACGACGAGGGCTCACAAATTCTCCTGGAGCGTCTTGACCGGAAGGTCGAACTCGATTTCGACACGGCGCGCCGGCTCTTCACGCTGGTCACGGTGTTGCATTGGAAGGGGTCATGAGCCGCAATGCCGGCCTCCCCCAACCGGTCCCCTGCGCAGCCGTTGGCCGTGCTATTCGCCTGCGGTCTTAACGCGATTCGTTCGCCGATGGCCGCGGCAATGCTCCGCCAAATGTTGGGCCCCTCGATCTATGTCGGCTCCGCCGGCGTGCGCAAAGGCGAGCTCGATCCGTTCGCCGTCGCCGTCATGGCGGAAATCGGCCTCGACATCTCGCGCCACAAGCCACAGACCTTCGAGGAGCTCGACGATTTGGAAGGGCTCAATTTCGATCTCATCGTGACACTGGCTCCCGAAGCCCATCACCGGGCGCTCGAGATCACGCGCACTAACGCAGTCGACGTGGAGTACTGGCCGACACCGGATCCCAGCGTTGTCGAAGGCAGCCGCGAGCAGCGGCTCGAGGCTTACCGCGCCATCCGCGACCAGCTTTTGGCGCACATCAGCGAACGCTTTACCGCCAAGCGGCCCGGCAACGAATAGGCTTGGTCGAGTGAGTCACCAGGCGCGGCAGTTGTCGAATGGCGCATCATCCGCTAGGTTCCGCGCCAATTTTGGCCGCATGTTTGTTGGCGGCGGAGGGGCGGGCGCGGATCAGGAATCTCCGGGTAGCGAATGGCGAAGGAAGAACTTTTGGAATTTCCCGGTGTCGTGACGGAACTACTTCCGAACGCCACCTTCCGCGTCAAACTTGAGAACGAGCATGAAATCATCGCACACACCGCCGGTCGCATGCGCAAGAATCGCATTCGCGTGCTCGCAGGCGACAAGGTGCTTGTTGAAATGACGCCTTACGATTTGACAAAGGGCCGGATCACCTACCGGTTCAAATGATCGGCCGCCCAAAATTCGTGCTCGCTTCCGGTTCGCCGCGCCGGCTCGCACTGGTTAATCAGGCGGGCATCGAGCCGGACGCGTTGCGGCCGGCCGATGTCGACGAAACTCCGAAACGGGGCGAACTGCCGCGGGCTTGTGCCACGCGGCTTGCCCGCAGCAAGGCCGAGACCGCATTGGCCATGGTGCGCGTCGATGACGAGCTTAAAGGCGCTTTCATTCTCGCCGCCGATACCGTGGTCGCGGTCGGACGGCGCATTCTGCCCAAGGCGGAGTTGCTCGACGAAGCCGCGCAATGCCTGCGTCTTTTGTCCGGGCGTAATCATCGCGTCCATACCGCGGTTTGTTTGGTCACGCCGAACGAGAAGTTTCGGCAGCGGCACGTCGAGACTCGGGTTCGCTTCAAGCGGCTGTCGGAAGAAGATATCGAAGCCTATCTGGCGTCCGGAGAATGGCGCGGTAAAGCCGGCGGCTACGCGGCACAAGGCATCGCCGGCAGCTTCATTGTGAAAATCGTCGGATCGTTTTCCAACGTCGTCGGTTTGCCGCTCTATGACACCGTAACGCTGCTCGGCGGCGAGGGTTATCCCATCCACTTCGGCTGGCTGAACGCTTTATGAGAACCGGTGACCGCTGGCGTCTTTCGCCCGGCGTCCCATATCCTCGGCATGAAAGAAGTTAGGCAGCCCGCTTGTCCCATCTGTGGCAAACCTATGGTCACGGAGTTCCGACCGTTTTGCTCGAAGCGCTGCGCTGACGTCGACCTTAATCGCTGGCTATCGGGCGTTTATGCTGCGCCGGTAACCGAAGACGAGGAGGAAGACGAAACGCGGAGCGAAGGCGACGAAACGGCGAACTAAAGCGCCACTTTCGCCCATTCTGGACAGCCGGAAACCGAGCCTCTATAACGCGCCGCGCTCGCACACATGCTTTGAAGGCGTTCAACGAACGCTTTCGTCGTGGGCCCAGGTAGCTCAGTTGGTAGAGCACTGCACTGAAAATGCAGGTGTCGGTGGTTCAATTCCGCCCCTGGGCACCACTCTTTCCGGCCGAAGTCGACGCTCGAATAGTGGCCCTTAAGGTGCCTTCCCGTCGGCCGCGTGATCGTGCCCGGCTCGATCGCGCCATCGCTTCATGGCGGCAAACAGCGGCATTCGCTCGAGCGGCTTCTCGGCGCCGGAGAACTCCCGATAGAGCGCGGCGACGTTGATGATCATCCGCTCGGGATCGAGCCATGACGCGAAACGATCAAGGCTGATTTTCTGCGCCGCTACTTCGGACGGCACGCCGTTGTCAAAATGCCGGCGCGCCTCCGCGGCGATATATTCGAAATAGGATTTTAAATCGGCCACGGCGGGTTTCTCCGAAATCGGTCCATGGCCGGGAACGATGACGTCCACATCGAGGCCCAGGATGTAGTCGCAGGTCTTTATCCAATTGCCGATCGGCCCTTCCCAGATAACCGGGTGGCCGCCGACGAACAAAAGATCGCCGGTGTAGAGAATGCGATCGGCCGGCACGTGGACGAGCACATCACCGCGGGTATGGGCCGGTCCGAGATGCGTCAGCACCAGCTTTTTGTCGCCGACCGTTAGCTCCATGGTCTGGTCGAACACCGTTGTCGGCGGCGTATCGACCAGGCCGCGCCAATCAAACTTGCTGCCCATCGCCTCATAGAAGAATGCGCCGCCGTCGCCGCTGTTTTTCCAGTCGGCCGCGATCTTCAGAAAATGCGATGGCGACCATTCGGCGTATTCGTCGGCGCAGGCGCGGCAGGCGATAATGTCGGCACCCTCGACGAGCTGATTACCGAAAGTGTGGTCGCCGTTGGCATGGGTGTTGACGAGCTTCTCGATCCGTCGTGCCGCGGGGACGGCGTCGCGCATGGTGGCGAGCATTTCCGCCGTGAGCGGCAGATCAAACAATGTATCGACCAAGAGTGTCTGATCGCCGCTTGTGATCAAGCCGGCGTTACTCCAGCCCCACGATCCGTCCGGCTGCAAATAGGCGAAACAGCCGCGGCCAAGATCGTGCAATCCTTTAGTGTATTGCCATTTGGCCATCTATTTCAGGCCGCCTGTTCGCGGCTCGTCACCGACAAGAGCTGGATGACGTCGTCGGTGCTGGCGACGTCGCCGAAGACCCGCAGGATCGAACCGAGCGTCGCGTTGTGTTCGTCATCGGTCAATGCCGCGTTGGCGTCGGACACGAAGACCAGCTTGTAGTTCAGCATCATCGCGTCGCGGGCCGAGGATTCGCAGCAGACATTGGTCAGCGTGCCGACAATGATGACGGTGTCGATGCCGGCTTCGCGCAGCCGCCGATCGATGTCGGATGATCCTTGAATGAAGGCGCTGTAGCGCCGCTTGACGACAATCTCGTCCTCAGGCTGCACGTCGAGGTCGGCATGAAGCTCAAAGCCGTGAGCGCCGGGAGTAAGCTCGGCCAGCGTCGCCCGCCGCGGGTCGCCGTCGAAAAACACCCGCCATGCTTCGGTTTGACCTTCGAGACACATTTTCACCCAAACGACCTTGCCGCCGACGGCGCGGGTCGCTGCCGAGAGTTTGTTCACGTTCGGCACGATGTCGCGCGCTGTGGGTACCTCAACCGGCATTCCCGGCAGCATGAACACGTTTTGCAGGTCAATGACCACGAGTGCCGTCTTCGGTCCCAAGAGGCGATCGTAACGGTTGAGCTTGCCGCGTTGCGCTTTGACTTGGGCGACGATGTTCTCCGGTATGGACACTTTGTGCATGGGCTTCCTCCTGGTCGATGCGGCAACAGCGATATTAATTCATAGCATTGATGCGACTCCAACTCTACGGCTCGCTGGTCTCACGCGACCAGTCACGGTTGCATCGAAGGGTTGCATGAGGTTCGCACCATTGTGCTACGTATGCGGCGCGGGAGGACGTGATGACGAAACAGATGCAGGACAAAGTGTGTGTAATCACCGGCGGCGCGGGCAGCATTGGCGCGGCCTCGGCCAAGCTTCTTGTTGAAGAGGGCGCCAAGGTGCTCCTTGTCGATCTGCAGGAGGCGGCACTGAAGAAGACCGCCGCGGAGATCGGCGGCGGCGAAACTGTCGTTTGGTGTACGGCCGACGTCACCAAGTCGGATCAAGTCAAAAACGCGATCGCAACCGCGGTGAGCCGCTTCGGCAAGATCGATCTGCTCTTCAGCAATGCCGGTAATTTCGGCGTGGTCGCGCCGATAGCCGACTACCCCGAAGACATTTTCGATTCAGTCATCGCCGTACATGTGAAAGGCGCGTTCCTGTTCGCCAAGCATGCCTTGCCGCAAATGAATGACGGCGGCTCGATCATCATCACCTCCAGCGTCGCCGGAGTCAGAGGCGACCCGGGCGTCTGCGCCTATATCACTGCCAAGCACGCGCAAATCGGGCTGATGCGGGTCTTGGCGAAAGAGGCCGCCCCGCGCAATATTCGGGTCAACACGCTGCATCCCGGGCCAGTCGACAACGACTTCCAATTGAACGTGGAGAAGCGGCTCGGCGCGGCGATCGGGCGCGACGGCACCCAGTTTTTCAATGAGATCATTCCACTGCATCGCCACGTCCGCGCCGAAGAGGTAGCGCGCTCGGTGCTGTTTCTCGCCTCGGCGGCTTCGAGCTTCACCACCGGCAGTCTGTTGATGGTGGACGGCGGCTTGAGCGCCTGACGTTTGTTAACGAATCGTAAACGGAGACCCGCTTAGGTAGTACCGGTAAAAATCCGGCCGGGAACGCCAGCATTATGGTTCGCGTCGTTAGGCGATTGACGCGATTTCTGCGAAATCGCGGATTGAGCGGTGGCGGCCCCTTGGCGCTGACGCTCAACAACATGACTCAGGGCGTGGTGTTGTTCGAACTTAGCGGCCGCCTTGTCGTCTGCAACGACCAATACCTGCGCATGTACGGACTTTCTCCGGATTTCGTCGGTCCGGGCTCGCACCTGAAGGACATCGTCGCGGAGAGAGTCAAAACCGGAAGCTTGCAGCGCGATCCCGCCGAGTATTGCGCCGAGCTGATGGAGGCTATGGCCGCCGGCAAGATTGTGCGCTTCGTCTCGCAAACCTCGGACGGACGCGCGGTATCCGTCGTCAATCGCGCCGTCCGCGGTTCCAATTATTGGGTCGGGACCCACGACGATATTACCGAGTGGCGAGCCGCGGAAAGGCAAAGCGCGCTGCTTGACGAGCAGGAAGCGCGCCGGGCCACAATCGAGCAGGCGATCGCCTGGTTTCGCGAAAGCGTCGAGGTCGCGCTAAAGACGGTCGCCGACAGCGTTGCGGCGATGCAATCGACGGCAGAAATATTGTCGGCGAATTCGAACGAGACGAACACGCACACCGCAGGCGCCGTCAAAATCTCCAATGACGCTTTCGCCAGCGTTGAGGTAGCGGCGACAGCGGCCGACGAATTGTCCAAATCGATTGCCGAGATCGATCGCCAATTGGCTCGTGCCTCGGACGTGGTGCGCGGTGTCGCCACCGAAGCGCAGTCGACCAACGCGGAAATCGCGGCGCTTGCGCAGGCGGCGCAAAAAATCGACGATGTCGTCAAGCTTATTCAAAGCGTCGCCGGCCAGACCAACCTGCTTGCGCTGAACGCCACAATCGAGGCGGCGCGGGCCGGCGCGGCGGGAAGAGGGTTTGCGGTCGTGGCTTCGGAGGTCAAGGCGCTCGCGGTGCAAACGGCCAAGGCGACCGACGACATCGCCGGACAAATTGCTTCGGTGCAATCCTCGACGCAAAGCGCCGTCGGCGCTATTGGCAATATTGCCGAGCGTACCCAAGACATCAAACAATTCACCGCGGCGATTGCCACATCCGTCGAACAACAGAGCGCGGCGACACACGAGATTTCGGAAAACGTCGAACAGGCGGCGTCCAGGACCAAATCCGTGGTCGCGGTGTTGCAACGCGTATCCGCGGCGATTGCCGAAATGCAGACCTCGGCCGATACCGTGTTGAAAGCCTCGCAGGCCGTCGAAAAGGCCTCTCAGTCCCTGCGTGGCAGCGTCGAGGCCTTTCTCAGCAAGGTTGCCGTTTAAAACGGCTTGCCGCGCCGCGCGTGGCGCCGCGGCTGCGGCGGGCAGCTATTGCGCCGAGGCGGTCGGCGAACCGGCAGCAGTCGCCAATACGATGACTTTCGTGCCGACGGCTGTGCGGTTGTAAAGATCGGTAACGTCTTCGTTGGTCAGGCGTATGCAGCCCGAGGAAACATTAGTTCCGATGGTAGTCGGGTCATTGGTGCCGTGGATGCGGTACAACGTGTCCTTATTGCCCTGCCACAAGTAGAGCGCCCGCGCCCCGATCGGATTTTCGGGACCGCCGCGCATTCCAAGCCCGCTCTGCAATTGCACCATATGCGCTTTGAGTTCGGGCTTGCGTTCCAGCATTTCGACTGGCGGGTACCAGTCAGGCCATTCCTGTTTGCTGTGTATCGTCGCCATGCCGTTCCAGAGGAACCCCTCGGCGCCCACGCCGACCCCGTAGCGGATTGCTTGGCCGCCCGGTTGCACCAGATAGAGAAAGTGGGCGCCGGGATCGACAATGATGGTGCCGGGTGGCTCGGGGCTGGGGTAAGCGACGACCTTGCGGGCCCATGAGGGATCGGCTTGCAGGGCTGGCGGGGGAGTGGTTGTGCAGCCCATCAAAACGGCGAGAGCGCCGGTGGCGAGTGCTGCGGAGAGCGCTGCGCGGCGGGTGAAATTCATCGGGTGTCTCGGCCTCTATCCCCCGGTCGGGGGCCGAATGAGTCGTCACTATACGCGCATTAGCTGCACAAAACGGATTTTTGACGACCAATAAAATTACTCCTATTGGGCTCTCCCGCCCCAAGTCCCGAATTCGGTCCCGTAAGGTCTTTGCCATTTATCGGGTTATTGAAAAGGAAAATGTGGGAACAGAAAGATTTGAACGGGGCAAAGGCCTGCGCAACCATGCGGAAGGCTTCGCGGAGTAAGGCCTTCTCGGCGGCGGCGCCACGGATTATCTTGGTGTCGGCGCTTTGACGGTATTGTTTGGAGACGGATTGTGCGCGGATCGAATATTTCGTTTTTGATCATTGCCAGCCTTGTTAGCGGTGCGGTGAACGCGCAGGCGGGTCCATGCACGGCACGGATCGCGGAGATAGAACGTTCCATCCAAGCCTCAGCGCCGCTTCCGGATTCCGGTCCGAGCGCTCCTCAATCGGTCGGCGCTCAGCTACATCACCAGCCGACACCGGGTTCGGTCGAAGGCGCCGAGCATCGGGCGCGTGCTGACGGGTTGGCGGCCCTTGAGCGCGCGCGCCAAGCCGATGCGGCGGGAGATGCCGCCGCCTGCGCGAAGGCGGTTGAGGAAGCCAAACTGATCTACGGCCTGGAGTAACGGCCGGGCGCGCGTTCAGGCGGCTCGACACCAGGCGCAACGCTAATACGCTTGTTCCTCGTAGAGCGGCTCGACCGAGCGATTCCAAGGCCCGTGGAATTTTTCCAATAACTCCTCTGCCGGCGTTGTCCCGCGTGCGAGGCGGTCTTGCAGAGGCTCTAGGTAAAGCGTTTCGTCGTGGCCAGCGGCGTCAAGGTGTTTGCGCCGTGCCAAACCCGCATAGGCAAGGCGTAATGCGTCGTTCGCAATGTCGAACACCGTGCGGCCGCGCACCAGCGGGGCGAGGCCCGCCTTCGGCACTTCGTCGCGAAGCTTTTGTCGGTCCTCGGCGGTCCAATTTTTGACCAGGTCCCAGGCGGCATCGAGGCTGGTATCGTCGTAAAGAATGCCGGCCCAGAAAGCCGGCAGCGCCAGCAAGTTTGGCAGCGGTCCCGAATCGGCGCCGCGCATTTCCAAATAGCGCTTGAGCCGTACTTCCGGGAACGTCGTGCTGAGATGGTTTGACCAATCGGAAATAGTCGCGGTCGCGCCGGGCATTCCGGGAAGCTTTCCGGCAATCAGGTCGCGGAACGATTGGCCGGCGACATCGACATACTCGTCGCCGTGCTTGACGAAATACATCGGCACGTCGAGGGCATAATCGACCCAGCGCTCGAAGCCCATGCCGTCCTCGAAAACCCAGGGCAGCATGCCGGTTCGGTCCGCGTCGGTATGGCGCCAAATTTCCGCGCGGAACGACAGAAAGCCATTGGGCTTGCCTTCGGTGAATGGCGAGTTGGCGAATAACGCGGTCGCCACCGGTTGCAGCGCGATCGACACGCGCAGCTTCTTGACCATGTCCGCTTCGGAGGAGAAATCGAGATTGGTCTGCACCGTGCACGTCCGATACATCATGTCGAGGCCGAGCGTGCCGACCTTCGGCATGTACGCGGTCATGATGCGGTAACGGCCCTTTGGCATGTTCGGAATTTCGGCACGCGTCCAGTTCGGCGTCATGCCGATGCCAAGAAAGCCGATGTGGAGCGGCTTGGCCACTTCGCGAACCTGCGCCAGATGCGCCATCAGTTCGCTCGACGTTTGATGGACCGTTTCCACTTGTGCGCCGGACAGCTCGAACTGCCCGCCGGGTTCGAGCGATATGGCGCCGCCGCCGGTCACGTCGGAGAGCCCGATAATATGTTCGCCCTCCATAATCGGCTGCCAACCGAGCAAATGCTGCATGCCTTCGAGCAGCGCACGAATCCCGCGGCGTCCCTCGTAGGGCACCGGCCGATGGCCTTCGAGCGTGAAGACGAATTTCTCGTGCTCGGTGCCGATCCGGAAGGCCGACTTTGGCCTCGCGCCTTGCGCCAGCCAATCGACGAGCTCGTCGCGCCGCTCGATCGGCTTCAGGTCGACTTGATCACGCGCCATGGAATCGCGAAGGAAGTTGTCGCCGCATTAATCACGCAAGACGGTCACGCCGCCGCCTTGCGCCTTTCCGGTGGAAAGCGGCCATAGAACGTTTCGCCGGTCGTTGCTAGGTCGCGCAATAGCCTGCCGGGTTTGAACCGTGAGCCGTGACGCTTGGCGAGCCCTTTGCACAATTCGACGAAGGCCTTGGTGCCCATGCCGTCGATATAGGAGATGGTGCCGCCGGTGAAGGGCGCATAGCCGAAGCCGAGAATTGAGCCGACGTCGGCTTCGCGCATGTCGGTGACGACACCTTCCTCGACGCAACGAGCCGATTCGAGAGCTTGGATCGCGAGCAAACGGGTCTTGAGCTCTTCGACGTCAAGCGAATCAGGATCGAGCTTGGTCGTTTGCAGCTCGGCAAGCCCTGGCCATAGCCGTTTCGGCCCGCTCTGCGGATAGTCATAGAAGCCCTTGCCGTTCTTGCGCCCATAACGGCCGCGTTTTTCCACCATCTCTTCCAATAAAGCCTTTTGCCGGACGTCGATTGCGTCGGCTCCTAGATCGGCTTCGGTGGCCTTGAGAATCTTCCAGGCGAGATCGACGGCCACCTCGTCGTTAAGCGAGAGCGGTCCAACCGGCATTCCGGCCATGCGCCCGACATTCTCGATCATGGCCGCGGGAACACCTTCGGCCAGCATCAAGTGACCCTCGCGGATATAGGTGCCGACCACGCGCGATGTGTAGAAACCGCGCGAATCGTTGACCACGATCGGGGTCTTGCGAATGGCGCGGACGTAATCGAGCGCCGTCGCCAGCGCGGCGTCTCCGGTCTTTTTTCCGAGAATGACTTCAACCAGCATCATCCGGTCGACCGGCGAGAAGAAGTGAATGCCAACAAAGCGGCCTGGATCCTTGAAGTTTTTCGCCAGCGAGCTGATCGGCAACGTCGACGTGTTGGAGCCGAACACCGTTTGTTTTCCGATCGCGGCTTGGGCCTTGGCGATCACCTCCTCCTTGACGGTGCGGTCCTCGAACACCGCCTCGATAACGAGATCGCAATCGGCAAGCGCCGCGTAATCCGGTGTCGCGGTGATGTGGGCGAGCAGGGCGTCGCGATCGGCGCTGGTGGCGCGGCCGCGATTGATTTGATCCGAGATCAGCTTTTGCGAATGCGCTTTGCCCTTGTCGGCGGCGTCCTGGTCGCGGTCGATCAGCACAACATCGATACCGGCCTGAGCGCTTACATAGGCGATGCCCGCGCCCATGAAGCCTGCGCCGAGAACGCCGATCTTCTTGATCGGCTTCGCCGGTACTTCCGCGGGACGGCGAGCGCCCTTGTTGAGCTCCTGCATGGAAACGAACAGCGAGCGGATCATCGCGGCGGCTTCGGGCGAGCGGAGAATCTTCGCGAAGTATCGCGATTCCACGCGCAGCGCCTGATCCATCGGCAGTTGCAGGCCCTCATAGACGACCTGCAGGATGGCGCGAGCCGCGGGATAATTGTCGTAGGTTTCGCGCCGGTAGAGCGCATTCGCCGGCGGAAACACCATCATGCCGGCCTTCGAATAGACGGGACCGCCCGGCAGTTTGAAGCCGTCGACATCCCACGGCGCTTTTGCCGTGCCGCCGGCCTTGATCCAGTCCCTCGCCTTTTGCGTCAGCTCGCCGGCGGGCACGATCTCGTCCACGAGCTTCATGGCCTTGGCGCGGTTCAGGCGAAGTTGATCGCCCTTGAGCAGAAACTGCAACGCGTCGGCCGGCGGCATCATGCGCGCGATACGCTGGGTGCCGCCGCCGCCGGGAAAGAGACCGACTTTGATTTCCGGCAGGCCGAGACGGGTCTTGTCGTTCTCGGAGGCGATGCGGTGATGGCAGGCAAGCGCCAGCTCGAAGCCGCCGCCCATGGCGGTGCCGTTAAGCGCGGCGACCCACGGCTTGCCACTGGTTTCGATGCGCCGCGCGATCACCGAGAGTTTGCGGCCTTCTTCGAACAGGCGCTTGTTCGCCGCCTCTTCGCCCTGCGACTTGAGCAGATCGGTGAAGGTGCGGCTTTGCGCTTCCAGCATGGTGAGATCGGCGCCGGCACAGAACGCGTCCTTGCCGGAGGTCAAAACCGCGCCCTTGATGCCGGCCTCGTTCGCGACGCGTTCGACGATTGCAGCGAGCTCCTCCATTACCTTGGCGTCGATCACGTTCATCGAGCGTCCCGGCATGTTCCAGGTCACAAGCGCAATTCCGTCGGCATCGACGTCCAAGGTGAAATTCTGAAAAGTCATTCGCGTCTCCCGTCACGTCCTTTTACGCCTCGCCCCAGCGGGAGAGGGAGAGTTTATTTCGGATAAGGCTTGCCGTCCTTGTGCGTATAACGACCGCCGGTATCGTCGCGCACCACGACGAGATCGACATCCGGATATTCGGCGCGCTCGTGTTTGGAACGCGTGCCGATTTCCAGATAGACCGCATTGCGGGTCGATTTGTTGACGAGGTGATGACCGTCGGCGACGCTGGCTTTGAAGCCGGCGGCGTCGCCGGCTTTTAGCAGCGTTTCGCCCTCGTCCTCGATAAGGGTCAATTCACCTTCGAGCACGTAGACGAGCTCATCTTCCTTATGATGCCAATGGCGTAACGCGGACGCCGCGCCGGGCGTGAGAGTCGTCAGATTGACGCCGAACTGATCGAGGCCGGCGGCGACGCCCAATCGCTTGCGCGAACGGCCGGCAACAACGCGAGTGAACGGCTCCGGATAGGTCGAGCGGCTGTCGACCGGCAATTTCGCGATGTCGATCTTCGGCATGCGGCCCCGCCCCTTACGCCGGACAAATTCCTCTTCCCTGCGGCGTTGCGGCCGGGAAGAGGATGAGAACTAAAGCCGTTCGATAATCGTCGCCGTGCCCATGCCGGCGCCGATGCATAGCGTGACCAACGCGGTCGACAAGTTGCGCCGTTCCAGCTCATCCAGCACGGTGCCGAGGATCATGGCGCCGGTGGCCCCGAGCGGGTGCCCCATGGCAATGGCGCCGCCATTCACGTTGATCTTTTCCGGATCGATGTCGAAGGCCTGGATAAAGCGCAACACGACCGAGGCGAATGCCTCGTTGAGTTCGAACAGGTCGATGTCGCCAAGCGTCATGCCGGATTTTTTCAGTACTTTCTTGGTCACGTCGACCGGACCGGTGAGCATGATTGCCGGCTCCGAACCAACATTGGCGAAAGCGCGCACGCGGGCGCGCGGTTTAAGGCCGGCCTTCTTCCCGGCTTTGCTGTTGCCGAGAAGCACGGCGGCGGCGCCGTCGACAATGCCGGACGAGTTGCCGGCATGATGGACGTGATTGACGAATTCGATTTCAGGATGCTTCTGAACAGCAACGGCATCGAAGCCGCCCATTTCTCCCATCTGCACGAACGATGGTTTGAGCGATCCGAGCGACTGCATGGTCGTATCCGGCCGCATGTGCTCATCCTTGTCGAGGATGGTGAGGCCGTTGACGTCTTTTATCTTTATGACCGAACGGTTGAAGCGACCGTCGCCCCATGCTTTTGCCGCGCGCTTCTGACTCTCGACCGCGTAGGCGTCGACATCGTCGCGTGAGAAGCCGTATTTGGTGGCAATGAGATCGGCCGAAATGCCCTGGGGCATGAAATATTCGACGACGGCGCTGCTGGGGTCGACGGCCCACGCGCCGCCGGAGGCGCCAATGCCGATGCGGCTCATCGACTCGACGCCGCCGCCGATGGCCATGTCCTGTTGTCCCGACATGATTTGCGCGGCGGCGAAATTGACGGCGTCGAGGCCGGAGGCGCAAAAACGGTTGATCTGTACGCCGGCGACAGTTTCGCCGTAGCCGGCATGAAGCGCGGCGATGCGCGCGATGTCGCCGCCGGCTTCGCCGACCGGGTCGACAACTCCCATCACGACGTCGTCGACCAGGGTCGGATCGAGTTCGTTACGCTCTTTGATGGCGCCGAGCGCCTGGCTCGCGAGATTAAGTGCGGTCACTTCGTGCAGTGAGCCGTCTACTTTGCCGCGGCCGCGGGGTGTTCGTACGTGGTCGTAAATCAGTGCGTCGGGCATGGATTCCCTCCTGGCAGGCGGGCGCCTCGCGATCGGTTCTTAAGGCCCGGGCCCTTCATATAGTCCAAGTT
>DAIUEQ010000010.1:0-35551 GCA_036845025.1 Xanthobacteraceae bacterium
TGAGCTCCGAACCACTTAACCGGCAGCCGGAGGCGAAACCGGCGCACCCCGCGCTCAACGGGGGACGCGGCTTAAAGCAACGACGGAGCGGGCTTCTCTGGTCTCGTCGGCCCTCCAAAGGTCGACACCGCAGAGGCTTGTCCATCTTGCCGGCCGTGCGGAGCGGGTTCTTCCCTCTCCAAGCCAAGGCAGCATCTCGGGTGCAGAGCCCGTCGCTTTTGTCCGTGTCTCCACCGCACGGCAAGGCGCCGACCCTCACCCGCTGACGCCGGGCGAATTCGTTCGTCCAAATTTCAATGCGAGCCGTAAGGCTCATTGAACCTGGTGAGGAGAGCGCCCATGACCGCGCGCATCCGCGATTTCCTGCGTAATCGTCGCGATGACGGGCCTTGTCTCGTCGTCGATCTCGACGTCGTTCGCGACAACTATCAGACCTTCGCCAAGGCGCTGCCCGATACGCGCATGTTCTACGCCGTGAAGGCCAACCCGGCACCGGAGGTTCTGTCGCTTCTGGCCGGGCTCGGTTCGTGCTTCGACGCCGCTTCGGTGCCGGAGATCGAACTCGTGCTCGCCGCCGGCGCGACGGCAGACCGCATCTCGTACGGCAACACGATCAAGAAGGAGCGCGACATCGCGCGTGCCTACGCGCTCGGCGTTCGCCTGTTCGCGGTCGATTGCCAGGCTGAGGTCGAGAAGATCGCGCGCGCGGCGCCGGAAAGCCGCGTGTTCTGCCGTATCCTCTCGGACTGCGTCGGCGCGGAGTGGCCGCTATCGCGGAAGTTCGGCTGCGAGCCGGCCATGGCGGCCGACGTGCTCGAGCATGCCCATAAGCTTGGTCTCGAAGCTTACGGCATCTCGTTCCACGTCGGCTCCCAGCAACGTAACCCGCATGCCTGGGACCGGGCGCTCGCATCCGCGGCGGCTGTATTCCGCGAATGCGGCGAGCGCGGCATGACGCTGTCGATGGTCAACTTGGGCGGCGGTTTTCCGGCCAAGTACCTCAAGAACGTGCCGACGGTGAAAACCTACGGCGCGGCGATCTTCCGCGCGCTGCGGCGGCATTTCGGCAACCGCATCCCGGAGACCATCATCGAGCCGGGCCGCGGCATGGTCGGCAATGCCGGCGTGATCGAGGCCGAGGTCGTGCTCGTCTCC
Source organism: Xanthobacteraceae bacterium (assembly GCA_036845025.1). Lineage (GTDB taxonomy): Bacteria > Pseudomonadota > Alphaproteobacteria > Rhizobiales > Xanthobacteraceae > BOG-931. Next base: position 1,156 of record DAIUEQ010000010.1, read on the forward strand.
AAGAAGAGCGAGAACGACGACGTGCGCTGGGTCTATCTCGACATCGGCAAATTCGGCGGCCTTGCCGAAACCATGGACGAGTCGATCCGCTATCCCATCCGAACTTCGCGCGATGGCGAGCTCGGCCCATGCGTGCTTGCAGGACCGACCTGCGATTCGGCCGACGTGCTCTACGAAAAGGTGCCGTACCCGCTGCCGGTAAGCCTTGAGATCGGCGACAAAGTGCTGATCGAAGGGACCGGTGCCTACACGGCGACCTATTCGTCTGTCGCTTTCAACGGCTTCGCGCCGCTGAAGACCTTCCATATTTAGGTTGCCGCATCCGATTGTGACGGGAGCCGGCGTAACGCCGGCTCCCACCACCAACCTTTTGCAAACTGACGACGCCGATAAAGGGCGAATGGAGTGGGCCGTGGTGACAATTCGCAACGAAACCTGTCGCGATGTCGAAGCGCGCGAGCAATTGCTCAACTGCGTCTGGGGACCGTCTCAATTTGAAAAGACCGCGGAGCGACTGCGCGAAGACCGCAGCCCTGCTGCGGGACTATCGCTAATCGCCGAACAAGACGGGAAGGTCGTCGGCACGGTGCGACTCTGGCATGTCTGCGCCGGGCCAGGACGGCCAGCCTTGCTCCTTGGTCCGCTGGCCGTCGATGAGGGTTGTCGCAACCGCGACATCGGCGGCGGGTTGATGCGGCGCGCTATCGGCATCGCGGGCCGGCGTGGCCACGATGCCCTCCTCCTTGTCGGCGATGCGGCCTATTACCAGCGCTTCGGCTTTTCCGCGGCAAAGACCGGCGCGCTCCAGTTACCGGGACCGTTCGAGCGGCCACGTCTGCTCGGCTGCGAACTGAAAGCCGGCGGTCTCGACGGCACACGCGGATTGATCAGCGCGACCGGCCGTTCGGTACGAAAGCCCCCCTTCAATATGCTCGTCGCAGGGTTGGCCGGCATCCAGGCCGCATGGCACGCGGCTTAAACACCTTTACGAATCGCGGAAGGAACGACGAATATGAACGCCATGACCAAAGCAACCACCGCTTGGCCGCTGCATGCGCGCTTCGACGGGCCGATCGTAATGCTCGGCTTCGGTTCGATCGGTAGAGGCACTCTGCCCCTGATCGAGCGCCACATTGGCTTTGACCGGGCGAAATTCGTTGTCATCGCGCCGGACGATGACGATCGGCGTCTGCTCGACGACCGCAAGCTGCGTTTCATCCACGCCGCCATCACCAAAGAAAACTATCGCGACGTGCTGACGCCGCTTCTGACCGCTGGACCGGGCCGCGGCATGATCGTCAATCTTTCGGTCGACACCAGCTCGGTCGACCTCATGGACTTCGCCAAGGACATCGACGCTTTTTACATCGACACCGTCATCGAGCCGTGGCCCGGACTTTACACCGACACGAAACTGTCGATCTCCGAACGATCGAATTACGCGTTGCGCGAACGGCTCCTCGAGCTGCGCCGCCGTCGTCCTGGCGGAATTACCGCGGTGAACTGCTGCGGCGCCAATCCCGGGATGGTGTCGTGGTTCGTCAAGCAGGCACTGCTCGATGTCGCGGCCGCGGTCGGTCTGCCGGCCGAGGAGCCGAAGAACCGCGAAGAATGGGCCCGGCTGATGCAGCGCGCCGGCGTCAAAGGCCTCCACATCGCCGAGCGCGACACACAGCGCGCGCGCGATCCAAAGCCGCAGGGCGTCTTCGTCAATACCTGGTCGGTCGAAGGTTTTTGTTCGGAAGGTTTACAGCCCGCCGAGGCCGGCTGGGGTACGCATGAGAAAATCATGCCGGCGAATGCGCGCCGCCATCAGTTCGGTTGCGACGCCGGCATCTACCTCACGCAGCCCGGCGCCGGGACGCGGGTCCGCTCCTGGACGCCAACGGCCAAAGCGCAGCACGCCTTCATGGTCACTCACAACGAGTCGATCTCGATCGCCGACTATTTCACGCTGCGCGAAAACGGCGCGGTGGTTTATCGGCCGACTTGCCACTACGCCTACCATCCGTGCGACGACGCGGTGCTGTCGCTCGATGAAATGGCGGGAGCCGCCTGGCAGCAGCAAGCCGACTGGGTGATTCTCGAAGAGCACGACATCGTCGACGGCATCGACGAGCTCGGCGTCCTACTCTACGGCCACGGCAAGAACGCCTATTGGTTCGGCTCCCAGCTCTCCATCGAGGAGACGCGAAAGCTTGCGCCTTATCAAAACGCGACCGGCTTGCAGGTCACCTCCGCGGTGCTGGCCGGAATCGTTTGGATGCTGGAAAATCCCGATCGCGGCATTGTCGAAGCCGACGAAATGGATTTCCGCCGCTGCCTGGAAATTCAGCGTCCGTATCTGGGGCCGGTTGTGGGCGTCTACACGGATTGGACCCCGATCGACGGCCGTGACCGGCTGTTCCCGGAAAGTCTCGACCGCGACGATCCGTGGCAGTTCAGTAACGTGCTGGTGCGCTGAAAAAAGCCGCCCGCCGGCGCGATTGATATCAATTCGTCGCGTCTTTGATTTGCCAATTCTGTCAGTTTGTGGTGGCGCGTTAACCGGCCATCAAGCCGGCAATGCGCAAGGCTATCGCCGAGGCAATCCGACTTGATTGTTAAAACGGCTGGGAGCCAATCATGTGCAAACATTGCGAGGAAGTCCGCGTTGCGTCCGCGCCGTTAGCGCGCAGAAATGTTTTGAAATTTGCCGGGGCTGCTGCGGCCACTCTTGCGCTCAGCGGCGCCGCGCTGGCAAAAGAAAGCAAGATGGCCCCACCTCCCAAGCCGCAAAATGTGCTCTCGCCCGATGAGGCGCTCGATCGGCTGATGCGGGGCAACAAGCGCTATGTGGATGGCCTGACCAAGCGTCACAATTTCGCGCACGAGCGCGAAGCCCTGACCAAAGGCCAAAATCCGTTCGCCGCCGTTCTCGGCTGTGCCGACTCACGGATCGCCGCCGAATTTTGCTTCGATACCGCGCTCGGCGACGTCTTTGTTTGTCGGGTCGCCGGCAACTTCGCCAACACTGACATCGTCGCCAGCCTTGAATATGCCGTTGCTGTCCTAAAAGCGCCGCTCATCATGGTAATGGGGCACGATTCCTGTGGCGCCGTCGACGCGACAATCAAGTCGATCAAGGACGGCACCACGCTTCCCGGACATCTGCCTGAGCTTGTTTCAGCAATTAGGCCCGCGGTCGAAGCCGTTAAGAATCAAAGCGGCGACATGCTGGCCAACGCGATCAGCAGCAACGTCAAGCTCAACGTGGACAAGCTGCAAAAGTCATCGCCAATTCTCGACGCCGCAGTGAACGGCAAGACGCTGCGCGTCGTCGGCGGTGTCTATCGGCTCGCCTCCGGAAAAGTCGACCTTATCTAAGGCCGGCGACGCGATTATTCGCGGGCAATCAGATTCTCGATGCGCCGGTCCGGGACGAGCCAGAGCACCGCGACCACCACGTAGAGCGCAATCGAGACCCAAGGCGTCACGAACGCCAGCGCAATGCCGGCGATGTAAAGCACCGGCGATATTTTGCCTTTGATGTCGCTGCCGATTGCTTTCGCCAGTATCGATTCGGCACCGTGCCGGCGGATGATCGCGAGCACCAATAGGTAATAGGCGATGGCTGGCAGCAACAAGCTTACGCCGTAGAGCGCGGTCGGCAGCGGTTGACCGAGATTCTGACCCATCCACGCGGTCGCAACCGGGATCAGCGAAAGCCAGAATAAGAGATCCAAGTTGGCCCACAGGATGAGGCCGTCGACGCGCGTCACCGTGTATAGAAGATGGTGATGATTGTTCCAGTAAATCCCGAGGTAAACAAAGCTCAGGGCATAGGTCACCAGACTCGGCCAAACGCTTTCCAGCGCGGCTAAGTCCGCGCCGTGCGGCACGTGCAATTCAAGCACCATGATGGTGATGAGAATGGCAATGACGCCGTCGCTGAAGGCGGCAACGCGATCTTTTCCCATGGCTACCCGGTTTAGGACGCGGCGGTGCGCGCTTTGACGCTATCCCACCACGGACAGACGCCGGCGGTCACCTGGTAGTTGCCGTCGATCACTTGGACCGGCCGGCGGAAGCCGTCGGCGGCGTTCTGCAAGCGCAGCTCGCGGGCCTTGGCTTGATCGGCGTCCGACAACCAGCGGCGGTCGTGGCCCCACATGCTCGGCCCTTCCTTGCGCTCATGGGCCTGCCAGGACTCGACGTCGATCAACCGTGCACCCCAGCCATACTCGACCATGAAGCCCGAAGGATTGGCCGAGTAGAACGAGGTGATGAAATCGCTGGTGTGCCGCCCGAGCGTCACCGCGACGCGATCCTCGTTCAAGGCGAGATCGTAGCCCTGGCCGACATCGTCGAATGAGAACAGCTCCATCATCAGATGATGCACGGCGTTCTTGCCGCTTTGCACGAAGGCAAGCGAATGGTGCCGCGGATTGAGATGAAGGAAGTAGGCGGTAAACGGATGCGAATAATAATCCGTCAGGCGAAAGCCTAATCCATCACGGTAGAACGTCATCATCCGCTCGATCGTTTCCGGCGTGTCGACGTTGAGAACGATGTGACCGAGCCCCAGCGGCCCGGTGCGGAAACCGGAGATCGAGCGGCCGGGCTTGAACGGCTCGGCGGCGGTCTCGGCACCGTGGAAGAGTTCGAGCCTGTTCCCAACCGGATCATTGAGCACAATCAGATCTTTGACATGGCGCTCATCGGCAAGCGCACGCGCGCCGCGTGCGACGTTAATCTCGGCGGCCTCGAGCCGCGCGGCGATGGCGTCGAGCGCCGCTGCGTCAGCGACCTCCCAGCCGAAAAAACCAATGCCCTCGCCGCCATCCGCGTCGACCACAAGCCGCTGCTTGCGGTCGTCCATGCGGAAGGCAAGCGTCGAGCGCGACCGGTCGATCCGCTGCAAGCCGAGCAGGCCCGTACCGTAGCTTGCCCAGTCGCCCAAATCCTTGGCGCGAACGCCGACATACCCCAAAGCTTGCGGAACAATGCGTTCAGGCATGACAAGCCTCTTGCGATCCTCCGCAACCTTTTACATGGATGTAAGCGGGCGCGAAACTGCGCCAAAAGGGAATTGAACGATGTTGCCGCGCGTCAAACCGCCATTCCGGGCCGATCATGTCGGCAGCCTCATCCGGCCCGACGCACTGATTCGCGCACGGGAAGCCGCGGAAAAGAACGAGATTGCCCCAGACGAACTCGCGCGCATCCAGCAGGACGCGATCCGCGCGGTCGTGCGGATGCAGGAAGAGCTAGGCTTTAAGCTCGCCACCGATGGCGAATACAATCGCACCTTTTGGCAGCGCGATTTCCTGCTGAAATTCGAAAACGTCCGGCAAGTGGCATCGAAATTGACGGTCAAATTTCACTCCGCCGCCGGGACACGGGATCACTCGCCGCCGAGCTTGCAAATCACCGGCAGACTTGCGCGGCCGGGCGCGATTTTCGTCGACGACTTCAAGTTCCTCAAGTCGGTCGCCGAGGTGACTCCGAAGATCACCATCCCCTCGCCGACCACGCTGCATTTTCGCGGCGGCCGCGAGGCCATAGATGCCAAAGCCTATCCAGATATGGAGGAATTCTACGCTGACCTCGCGCGGGTTTATCGCGAAGAGATCGCCGACCTCGCCGCGGCCGGCTGCCGCTATTTGCAAATCGACGAAGTCAACTTCGCGTATTTGTGCGATCCGACGCTGCGGGCGCAGGTCCGCAACATCGGCGAGGAACCTGACACCCTGCCGAAAACCTACGCGCGGCTTCTCAACGAGGCGATCGCCGGCCGCCCCGCCGGCATGGTTGTTTGCTTGCACCTTTGCCGCGGCAATTTCGCCGGCGCATGGGTTGCCGAGGGCGGCTACGATCCGGTCGCCGAGATTCTCTTCAACGACATCACCGTCGATGGCTATTTCCTCGAATACGATACCCCGCGCGCCGGCAGTTTTGCGCCGCTACGCTTCTTGCCGAAAGGCAAGGTTGCGGTGCTCGGCCTCCTCACCACCAAGAGCCCGCAGCTTGAAACCAAAAACGAGATCAAGCGCCGTATCGAAGAAGCCAGCCGCTATGCCGCGATCGACCAGCTTGCGCTTTCGCCGCAATGCGGCTTTTCCAGCGGCATCGGCGGTAACGCCATGACCGTTGAAGACGAAATCGCCAAGTTGCATCTTGTCGTTGATACCGCGCGCGAGGTCTGGGGTTCGGCCTGAGCTCGCGCGCTTAAAGAGGCGGACGGCCGCAAAGCCGACCAAAACTTCCCGACGACGCTGTCGCCTTCATCCCCTTATGAAGAGCTCGGAAAATCGTTGGGGTGCAGATTGACCGCGTGGTTGCGCGTCATCGAAGCCTTCGACAATGACGAAATCGGCGACCAAATGACCGTCTCTGACTTTCTTGTTAGTTTGATATTCGGGCGAGTGATAGCAAGCTAGCGCAGACGCGTAATCGGGAAACTCAATCACGACCTGCACAGAACGAGTGGAGCCTTCAGGAACCGCAAACTTCTGCGCGCGGACCAGACAATGTCCGCCGAATTTCTCGAAAATTGGTTGATTGCCGGCGACATATCGTTTGACGGGTTCTTCGTTTCTTACATCCGCCCCCACAATCCAGTAGCCCTTCGGCATCTGAGGTCTCCCTTGGCGTCGAACGCATACGCTTTCGGATAGCCCGTCATTGTAGCTGAATTAAAAGGTCTGTCGTTTCCTTCCGGCGAAGCCGCACCCCGAGGTCTACGGCTCGCCGGGCCTGAACGGCTCTTCTTTTCCCGGCGGCACGCTCTGCTCGGCCATCGCGAGCTGCATCGCCACCGCTATATAGGTGCCGGCCACCGCCGTCAGGTCGACCACCTGCTGTTCACCGAGAAGTTCTTTGGCGCGAGTGAAGGTTTCATCGGAAACGGCGTGTTTGGTCGTCAGCTCGGTGACAAAGTCGTACACCGCCGCCTCTTCCGGCGGCATGTTGGCGGGCCGCTTGTTGGCCTTCAGTTCGGCGACGATGCCGGGAGCGAGCCCGGCCTTGATGGCGAGCGGCGCGTGCGCGTACCACTCAACCTGCGAACGCCACTGCCGTCCAATAATCAGAATCGCGAATTCATTGAGCTTGAGCGGCACCGAGGTTTCCCAGCGTAGATAGTGCAACAGGTCGAACATTCGCTGCCCAAACACAGGACTGCGCAGCATCGGATTGTAAGGACCGCCGAGACCGACACTCGAGATTTTCATGATCTCCTCGCCGAGCGGTTTTTGCGCGTCGGTAAGTTGCTCCATGCTCAGTTGCGGAAAGCGAGGCTCTTTGCTCATTGCGCGATGTCCTGTCGTTACCATGGCCAGCGAAGCCGCACTGAGCATCAGAGCAGCCAAAGCGGCCGCAGCCGAGCGTTTCATGGGCGTTCCTCCAAGTTCCAGCGCGTTTCCATTGCGCGGTTCGATCATATAACTATAACACCGACAACGAGATCGCGGCGAACGGCGATCCTTTCGGGAGGATGAATGAGGCTCGTTACCTTTGCGGCTTCCGGCCGCGAACGCATCGGCGCGCTGATCGACAACGATCGGCGGATCGTCGATTTTCTAGCAGCACATGATGGCGCCGGACCGGCTTTCCAAAACATGCAAGCGCTGATCGAAGGCGGCGCGGCAGCGCTCGATCGCGCACGCGAGATGGTCGCGGCGGGGCAGAAAAGCGGCCGCGGCGTCATTGATACGGCAACGGTCAAACTGCTGGCGCCGCTGCCGTTGCCGCCACAATTGCGCGACTTCCTGTGTTTCGAAAAGCACTTGATACAGGCCTTCACCCAGATACTCCGAATCCGCGCTGCCAGCGCGCCGGATCCGGAACAGGCGCTACGCGAATTGGAGAAACAAGGCGCCTTTAAGCCGCCGAAAGTCTGGTACGAGCGGCCGAGCTTTTATAAGCCGAGCCGGTTCGCGGTGTGCGGTACCGATCAGGATGTGACCTGGCCCGCCTATTCAAAGACAATCGACTACGAGCTGGAATTTGCCTGCGTCATCGGCAGGCCTGGCCGCGACATTCCGAAGGACAAAGCGCGCGCGCACATCTTCGGCTACACGATTTTCAACGATCTCTCGGCCCGCGACGAACAGACGCTGGAAATGGCGAGCAATCTCGGGCCCGGCAAAGGCAAGGATTTCGACAACTCGAATCCGATCGGCCCTTGCATCGTGACCGCCGACGAAATTCCCGATCCCTACGCGCTCGATATGATCGTGCGCGTCAACGGCGAGGAGCGCGGCCGCGGCAATTCGCGAGAGATGCACTGGAAGTACGAGGATTGCATCGCTTTCGTCTCGCGCAACGAAACCGTGCACCCGGGCGAATTGTTTTGCTCGGGCACGGTCGGTAACGGTTCGGGTCTCGAAATCGGGCGCTACGTCGAGCCCGGCGAAGTCGTCGAACTCGAAGTGGAAAAAATCGGCGTGCTGCGCAATCGCATCGTGCGCTGAAACAAAATTATCTGGAGGAAAAGACCATGGTGCAGAAAATCCGACGCTTCGTCACTGGCCACAATGCCGCCGGTAAGGCAATCGTCATGATCGACGACCACGCGCCCAACGCGACCGAGATCAAGGGCTGGCCCGGGCTCGGCGTGACCGAACTTTGGGTGACCGACGAGATGCCGGTCGATAATCACGGGGCAAAAGATCGCTCGATGCGCCCGATGCGCCACGATCCGACGCCGTCAGGCACCATCTTTCGCGTCGTTGAAATCCCACCGGAAAGCTCCAGCAGCAAGATCGATCCAGCGGCGGCTTTCGGCCATCTCGGCTCCACGAACAAGCCAAAAGCGGAAGACTCCGCCAAACATCCGACCATGCACAAGACCGACTCGATCGACTATCTGGTGGTCATCTCAGGCTCGATGCACATGCTCATGGAAGAAGGCGAGGTGGAGCTCCATACCGGCGACTGCATCGTGCAGCGCGGCACCAATCACGCCTGGGTCAATAGGAGCGGCAAACCCTGTTTGCTCGCAGCGGTACTGATCGACGCCAAATCGGCCCCGTAATCCCAGCGGCCGAACGGATGCGCGAATGAACCTGGCCGGTTGGGTCGAAAAGTGGGGACGCGCCGCGCCCGAGCAGACTGCGATCGCGCTCGGCGGCGGCACTTACGCGACTTACCGGCAATGGGCGGCGCGGTCACGCGCGATGGCCGGCAATCTGGCCGCCGCCTGCTCGCCGCAGGCTCGCGTCGCGATCGCCATGACCAACCGGCCCGAGTTTCTCGAAGCGCTGTTTGCGATTTGGCACGCCGGCCTCGTCGCGGTGCCGATGAACGCAAAGCTTCATCGCGACGAGTTCGGCTACATCGTCGGGAACACTGAAGCGTCACTCATTCTCGCCAGTCCCGATCGCGCCGAGGACGTGGCGCCGCACGGCCGCACAATCGTTACCGGCACCGGCGATTGGCGCAACCTCGCCGAAGGCGATGGCATCGACATCGTGCTGCGCGGCCGCGACGATCTCGCCTGGCTGTTTTACACCAGCGGCACGACCGGCCGCCCCAAGGGCGCGATGCTCACCTACGGCAACATGATGGAGCAGACGCTCGCCTACTTCGCCGAAATCGAACCGGTCGGATTCGGCGACGCGGTGCTACATGCCGCACCGATGTCGCACGGATCGGGATGTTACGGGCTGCCTTTCGTCGCCATGGGAGCGAAGACCGTTATTCCCGAAAGCGCCGGCTTCGACCCGGAGGAGATTGCGCATCTCCTTTCCGCGCACGGCAATGTCAGCTTTTTCGCCGCCCCAACCATGGTCAGCCGTCTCATCAACCACGGCGGCTTTGCCGCCGCCGATCATCGCGGCCTGCGCACCATCATTTACGGCGGCGCGCCCATGCATTTCGAGACGTTGCAGGCGGCGATGAATATGCTCGGACCGAAGCTCGCGCAGATCTACGGTCAAGGCGAGGTCCCGATGACCATCACCGCGTTGTCGAAGGAACTTCATGCCGATCGGACGAGGCCGCGCTGGCGCGAAATCGTGGCCTCGGTTGGACTGCCGCGCTCCAATGTCGAGGTGTGCGTCGCCGATGACGCCGATCGTCCGTTGCCTGCCGGCGAAATCGGCGAAATTCTGGTGCGCGGCGAAGTGGTGATGAAGGGTTACTGGAATAATCCGCAAGCAACCGCCGAGACGTTGCGCGCCGGCTGGTTGCATACCGGCGACATGGGCGCATTCGATGCCGAAGGCTTCCTCACGCTGAAGGATCGTTCCAAGGACATGATCATCAGTGGTGGCAGCAACATTTATCCCCGCGAGGTCGAGGAAATTTTACTGCGGCACCCGGGCGTTCTGGAAGTGTCCGTCATCGGCCGCCCGCACGCCGACTGGGGTGAGGAAGTCGTCGCCTGCGTAGTGCCTCACGCAGAGCAAAAAGTCTCGGTGGACGAGCTCGACGCCTTGTGCCTTTCCGCCATCGCGCGATTCAAACGCCCGCGGCACTATGTCTTTCTCGAAGCACTGCCAAAGAATAACTACGGCAAGGTGCTGAAAACCGAGTTGCGGAAATTGCAGGGTTAGTAACGCCGCCCGATCGTCCAGGAGGTTCGCCATGACGATCACTCAAACGACTGCCGCCGCACCGGCGGCGCACAAGCAAGGCCAGAAAGAAATAGCGGACTTGTCTGCGCGTGAGATTGCGCGCCGCATCGCCGCGCGCGAACTCTCCGCCGCCGATACTTTGGAGCACTTCATAGGCCGCCTCGAAACGGTCGACGGCAAGCTTAACGCGATCACCGTTGAGCTTTTCGCGAGCGCCAGAGAGACCGCCGCCGAGGTCGACCGTGCGGTTTCGCGCGGCGAAAAACTTCCGCCGCTCGCCGGTGTGCCGGTGACGATCAAGGAATGTTTCGATCTTTCCGGCACGGCCTCGACGTTCGGACTTTCGTCGCGCCGCGACGTCATTGAAAGCAGAGACGATCCCTACGTCGCCGCACTCCGCGCTGCGGGGGCCGTTCCCATGGCCAAGACCAACCTGCCCCAGTTGATGATCTTCACCGAAACCGACAATCCGCTATATGGACGGACCAATAATCCGTGGGACCTCGAAAGATCGTGCGGAGGCTCGAGCGGCGGCGAGGCTGCGGTCATTGCCGCCGGAGCATCCCCGCTCGGCCTCGGCAATGACATCGGCGGCTCGCTGCGTATTCCCGCTGCCTTCTGCGGAATTACTTCGCTTCGTCCGACCGCCGGCCGCCTGCCCGACCATTGCACGCATGGTCTGCCCGTTGGACAGACCGCCATTGTCAGCCAAGTCGGCGCCATGGCGCGATGGGTCGAAGACGTGACTTTGGGATTGCAGGTGCTCGACCACGCTCGCGATCCACTTGTCGACCCGGGGCCCGCACTTGGTGACCCCGCCAGCGTCGATCTGAGCCGCCTGCGCTTCGTCGTATTTGACGATGACGGCGAATTTCCAGCTTCACCCGCCGTCCGGCGTGCGGTGGGCGAAGCTGCGCGGATATTGGTGGCGGCTGGAGCGAAGCAGATCGGCTGGAAACCGCCGGCGCTTAATCGTGCGATCGATCTTTTGTTTGCTGCACTTTCGGCCGATCGCACGACGACATTCCGGCGGATGCTGCGCGGCAATAAGGTCGACCGGCGCGTGCGTCCGCTTTTATTGATCGGGGGCCTGCCGCTGTGGTTGCGGGGAGTTGCCGGCAGGCTGCTCGATGGGCTTGGTCAGCACCGCCTGGCCAGGAATATGCGACGCTTTGCGTCCGGTACGGTTGACGATTACTGGCGAACGGTGGAGGCGGTCTCGGCCTTTCGGCATGACTTGTTGCGGTCGCTGGACGAAGCCAAAGGCGGGCCAGCCGATGTCATATTGTGTCCCGCTTATGCGTTGCCGGCCGTGCGCCACGGCGCAACCGAACTAATGCCGATGCCGGGTGCATACGCTCCGATGGTGAATGTTAGCGGCTTCCCGGCAGGCGTCGTTCCGGTCACCAGCGTGCGGCCGGGAGAAGAAAGCGATCGGCCGCCGAGCCGCGATCTGATGGAACGAGTTGCCCGCGAAACCGAGAAAGGGAGCGCCGGTCTACCGATCGCCGTGCAGGTGATCGCGCGGCCGTGGCACGATCACGTTGCGCTCGCGGCTATGGCCGCGATTGAAACGGCGGCAAGGAACAGTCCCGATTATCCGAACCGGCCGGTGCTGTGAACGACATTCTGCCCGAAACGGCTGGGTCAAGCGCGACAATGCGCGCAACGTTTGACGCGCAGCGGTCTGCGTTCGCGCGCGAAGGCGCGCCGTCGCTGCAACAGCGGCTCAGCGACCTGGCAAAGCTCAGAGACGCGGTCGAAAAGAATGCCGGCAGGCTGGCCGCGGCGATCTCCGCCGATTTCGGCAATCGTTCACGCCACGAAACCGAAATCGGCGAACTCCTTCCCGTGCTGGCGGCGATCCGTCACACCCGCCAGCACCTTCGCGGCTGGATGCTGCCGAGGCGCGTCGCCGTGCCCTTCGAACTCTTGCCCGGCCGCGCGCGCATCCTCTATCAACCGGTCGGCGTTGTCGGCATCATCAGCCCGTGGAATTACCCGTTTCAGCTCGCCGTCGCGCCGCTCGTTGCGGCGCTGTCTGCCGGCAACCGTGTGATGCTCAAACCGTCCGAGCTCACGCCGCGAACGGCGGATTTTTTGGCCGAACTCCTTGCCGCAATATTCGCGGCCGACCAGGTTGCCACCGTCTTGGGTGGACCCGAGACCGGGCAAGCTTTCGCGGGGCTTCCGTTCGATCACCTTTTCTATACTGGATCGACCGCCGTGGGCCGCCTCGTCATGCAGGCGGCGGCCGCGAATCTAACGCCGGTGACCCTGGAGTTGGGCGGCAAGTCGCCCTGCATCCTCGCCGATGACGCAAATTTGCCGGGCGCGGTCGAGAGCATCGTCTACGGCAAGCTTCTCAACAGCGGCCAGACCTGTATCGCACCGGACTACGTGCTGCTGCCGGAGCGAAGGCTCGACGAATTCGTCAAGCTCGCCACCGGCACCGTCGCGAAATTCTACCCGGCGCTTGCAGCCAATCCGGATTACAGCTCGATCATCGACGAACGGCACTATCGGCGTCTGGCGCAATACCTTGCCGACGCCAAGGCCAGCGGCGCGCGTGTTGTTGAGATCAATCCCGGACGAGAGATACTTCCGGCTGAAACGCGCAAACTGCCGCCGACCCTCATCATCGATCCGGCCGACGATCTTGCGATCATGCGCGAGGAGATTTTCGGTCCGTTATTGCCGATCAAGACCTATCGCGAGCTCGACGAGGCGATCGACTACGTCAACGGCCGCCCGTGCCCATTGGCGCTCTATTATTTCGGCGCCGAACCAGCCAGGCGCGACGAAATACTGCGGCGAACGCTTTCGGGCGGAACGTCCGTCAACACGACGTTATTTCATTTCGCCGTGGAAGCTCTCCCGTTTGGCGGCGTCGGCGCCTCGGGTATCGGCGCATATCACGGCGAGTTCGGTTTTCAGACCTTCTCGCACAGGAGGGCGGTGTTTCTGCAGAGCCGGTTCAACGGCGCGTGGCTGCTTTATCCGCCCTTTGGCCGCTTAACCGATTTGGTCCTGCGATTGCTCGGCCGCCGTTGAGCTTTTCGCGGCGGCGAGTTTCGCTTCTTGCCTTCTTTTGCTTCCGTCGGGCGCCGTCGCCTGTGGTGACCGTCGGCGCGCTGTTCGACCGGCTTCTCGGCGCGCGTAAGATTATAAGCGCTGTTGACCAGTGCCATATGCGAAAACGCCTGCGGAAAGTTGCCGACCAGACGTTGCGCACGCTGGTCGTATTCCTCGCTCAACAGACCGAGGTCGTTGCGCAAGGCAATAAGATTGCTGAAAAGCCGCTCCGCGTCGGCAATGCGGCCCTGCAAGATGTAGACGTCAACGAGCCAAAAGCTGCAGGCGAGAAACGCGCCTTCTTTTGGCGGAAGCCCGTCGTCGGTTTCTTCCGTGTCGTAACGCATGACGAAACCGTCGCGCAGCAAGCGGCGCTCGATTGCGGCAACGGTAGCTTTCACCCGCGGATCGGAGATCGGCAGAAAGCCGACCGTCGGAATCTGCAAGAGGCTCGCATCGAGCTGCTTCGAGCCAAAAGATTGCACGAACGTCCCCAATTTTCGGTCGAATCCCTTGGCGCACACCTCGCGATGGATTTGATCACGCACCTCGCGCCACTTATCGATCGGCCCTGCCAGGCCGAACGTTTCCGCACTCCTGATCGACCGATCAAACGCCACCCAGGCCATGACCTTGGAATAAGTGAAGTGGCGGGGCTCGCCGCGCACCTCCCAGATTCCCTCGTCCGGCTCAGTCCAGATTTGCTGCAGATGCTCGAGGAATTTCAGCTGGGCGTCCCACCCCGAGTCATCGCCGGACAGGCCGCCGCGCCGCGCCTGATAGTGGACGTCCATGACTTCGCCGAAGACGTCGAGCTGCAATTGGCTATAGGCCGCATTGCCGATTCGCACCGGCGCGGAATTCTCGTAACCGGGCAGCCAGGGCGCGGTCCACTCGGTCAACCGGCGCTCGCCGGCAATGCCATACATGATTTGCAACTGATCCGGGCTTCCGGCAACCGCGCGCAACAACCACTCGCGCCAAGCGCGCGCTTCCTCGTAGTAGCCGGCATTCATGGCGCCGAGCAGGACCAAGGTCGCGTCGCGCAGCCAGCAAAAGCGGTAGTCCCAGTTTCGCTCGCCGCCCAAATGCTCGGGCAGCGAGGTGGTCGGCGCGGCAACCATTCCGCCGGTGGGCATGTAGGTCAGCGCTTTGAGCGTGATCATCGAGCGGCGCACGGCATCCGACCATTGCCCGGCCGGGCGGCACTTCGCCGCCCAGTCGCGCCAGAATGCTTCTGTTTCCTGAAGCGCTCGTGTCGGATCGAACGGCACATTCAGAGGACGATGCGAAGGCAAGTAGCTCAGCACAAAAGGAATGGTATCGCCCTTGTTGATGGCGAACTCGCCGACCGTGGTCATGCCCTTGCCGCGCAAATGCACCGGGGTGCGCAGGATCACCATGTCGGGCCCGGCGATCGCGCGTATCATCCCATCCTCGAGGCGGGTCACCCAAGGCACGACGTCGCCGTAGCCGAAACGCAGAATGAGTTCGGTAGACATCGCCACCGTACCGCGGACGCCGACCACGAGCCGCACGATACTCGAGCGGTGCAGACCCGTCGGCATAAAATCAATCAGCGTCGCTGCGCCATCGGCAGTTTCGAATTGGGTTTCCAGCACTAGCGTATCGGTACGGTAGAACCTGGTGGTCTTCGCTTTGGCGCGCGGAGCAATGGACCAGCGGCCGTGCTCGGGCGAACCGAGCAGCGCGGCAAAGCAGGCCTCGGAATCAAAGCGCGGCGCGCAAAACCAATCGATCGAGCCGTCGCGGGAAACCAGCGCGGCGGTCTGGCAATCGCCGATCATGGCGTAATCTTCGATGCGCGAGGCCATGCGTCACGAGAAATCTACGACGACTTTGATATCGTCTTGCAGACGTTCGAGGGATTTCGTCCACTGCTCAACCGGCTCGCGCCGCGTGATCAGCCGCTCAAGCCAATCCTTGTCGGCCTTCGCCAGCGCGTCGCCGGCCATCTGATAATGCGCGCGATTGGCGTTGACCGTACCAAAGATCGTTTCGTTGTCGAGCACCATGTCGCGGTTGAGCAAGCCGATGTCGATATCGAAATCATGACCGGACGCAGTCACGCCGACAAGGCAGACGATGCCGCTCGCCGCGGTGGCACCGAGCACGTCGCGCACGACGGCCGGTGCGCCACTGCATTCCATGATGATGTCTGGCTTCACGTTTAACTCTCGCAGGCTCTCGGTATGATAGATCGCGCCGAGTGAGTCGAGCAGCCGGCGTTTCAGCAAATTTTCCCGATGATCGAGCACGTGAACTTCGAGTCCGCGCTGACAACCCATCAGCGCGGCGAGAAGACCGACCGGGCCCGCACCGGTCACTAGAAGTGTTTCCGGCTGCCAAGAGCGTGTCCGTTGGCCGATGCGTTCGGTATGATCCCAGGCCTTGGCGACGACGCTTGTTGGTTCGAGCAGTACGGCGGCTCCGCCGAGCGCCGGATCGACTTTGACGAGAAATTCCGGCTCGATGCGGAAATAATCGGAGCCGAAACCGTTCCGCTCTTTGATGCCGCGCTCGGTGTAGCGGCCGTTGCGGCACATGTCCCATTCGCCGATAGCGCATGCCGGACATGGGACGGGATCGGGCCGGCGCACAATGCCGACGACGACATCGCCAGCCTTGAAGCCGGAGCCCGAAGGCGCCTCTACGACCTTCCCGAGGGACTCGTGGCCGATCACCAGGCGCTGCGCGCCCGGCGGCGCCCAGCCGTACTGGCCGGATACGATTTCGCGATCTGTTCCGCAGACCCCCAGCGCCAACGTTTTCACCAGCACCGGACCGTCCGATAACGGCGGATCGGGAACATCTTCCACTTGCGCGGAATTCGCCGTACCGGGTGCAACGGTAAGAGCGCGCATATTAATTCGACCAGTACTGAAAACGGCCCTTAAGTGGCCGGCGCTTGTACGCTAACCGCGCAAGCGCTAAGCGCTAAGCGGCATAAAAGTTCCATTTTCCTAACTGCTTGCCGGCCAAGGTATTTCTGTCGGATTAACGAGAGGATACGCCTGTTATGCAAAGCATCGGACGCCGTCGCTGGGCGATTGCCGAAGGTTGGATTCCTTCGCGTAGTTCATTTTCAGATCACGCCCTGATCAGCCACGAGACGGCGTGCATTCTCAATACCGGCGACAACGCGGCGCACGTCACCATCACAGTGTTTTTCGCCGATCGCGAGCCCGTCGGCCCATTCCATGTGACTGTCGCGCCGCGCCGGACGCTCCATTTGCGTTTCAACGATCTCACGGATCCCGCTCCCATCCCGCGGGATACCGACTATTCGTCCGTGTTCGAATCCGACGTGCCGGTCATCGTTCAACACACACGGCTTGATTCACGGCACGCTGAAATCGCCTTGATGTCGACGACGGCATATTCTGAGAACTAAGATTTGCCGGCAGCTAGGCGGCCCCTTGCCGCCGCGCCGCCTTGACCTTCACCGAATGAATTTTCTCGCGCCCGGCTTCTTGCGCCGCTTCTTGCAGCGTGTGGCGAATTTCGTCGCGTTTTTCATGGATCGAGGCGATGGCAAATCCGGTCGCTACGCCGAGCCCCACCAGCGCCGCTTCCGACAGCTGGAGGCTAGCCTCAATGGTTTCCGGCACCGCATCGGTTGCGCCGAGAGCATATAAATGCCGCGCATGACCTTCGTCGCGGGCGCGCGACACAATCAGAACATCGGGGCGCATAGCGCGGACATGCGCGACAACTTCGTCGATGACGCGCGCGGTATGGATGGTGATGATGACGCCGGCGGCCGTGGCGAGACCGCAGGTCTCCAAAAAACGCGGATCGGCCGCGTCGCCATAAAACACGTCGTGACCGTCGCGACGATCGCGCGTCACAGTGGCGGCATCGACGTCGGCGACGATGTAGGAAATGCCGTGCTGGCGCAGCAACGCGCACACAACCTTTCCGACACGACCGTAACCGACAACGATGGCATGCCCCTGCCCACCTATCGGACGCGCGCTAAGTTCGGGATCGACAGCTTTGCCGGCTCGCAATCGCGATCCGATCCGTCGCGCTCCCACCGATAAAAGCGGTGTAAGCGCCATGGTCACCGACGTGACGGTGAGCACGAGGCTCGCCAGCCGCGTGTCGACCAATCCCACCGCCGCCGCCATGCCGATACCGACAAAGGCAAACTCACCGCCCGGCCCGAGCAACAAGCCGGTCTCAACGGCGACCGGCCACGATAGGCGGAACAACTTGCCCAAGCCGATCAACAACACGGCTTTCAACGCAATTAGTCCGACGACGCCGCCCAACAGCAAAAGCGGCTCGCGCAGCACTTCGCGGAAATCGACATTCATTCCGACGGTGAAAAAGAAGATGCCCAGCAGCAGGCCCTTGAAAGGTCCCACCGTCGCCTCGATGGCTTTGCGATATTCCGTCTCGGCCAGCAATAAGCCGGCGATGAAGGCGCCGAGCGCCATGGATAGGCGGGCTTGTTCGGCGATCACGCCAGCACCGATGATCACGAACAATACGGCGGCAACGAACAGCTCGGTGGTGCGCGCCGTCGCCACCAAGCGGAATAACGGGCGCATAAAAAAGCGGCCGAATATCGCGATGATGACAATCGCCACCGCCGCCTGCAGCAACGCGGTTGCCAAACTCGCGAACCAGGTTTGTTGAGACTTCGTCGCCAGAATTGAAACGAAAACCAGAATCGGAACGACGGCGAGATCTTGCGCGAGCAGCACCGAAAAGCTGGCGCGACCGACGCTCGTGGTCAGGCGCTCCTGGGCGGAGAGCAGTTCAAGCACAATCGCTGTCGAGGACAGTGAAAGGCAGGCGCCCAGCAAGATGCTTTGCGAAGGATTTAGTCCGGCCGCAGCCGCCAGGCCGGCGATGACCGCGCTCGTCAGCAGGACTTGCGAGCCGCCGAGGCCAAGCACCATCCGCCGCATGGCCGACAGTCTGGCGACCGACAGTTCAAGTCCGACCGTAAACAGCAAGAAGGCCACGCCCAATGCGGCGATCCCCGCCACATTTTGGGCGTCACCAATGGTGAACCAGCCGACGAAAGGCAGCGTCTTGCCAAGCGACCCCAGGCCTTGGGGCCCCAATACCGCACCGGCACCTAGATAACCGAGCACCGGGCTGATGCCCCAGCGTCGCACCAGCGGTACCACAAATGCCGCCGTCCCAAGGACGATCAGGGCGTCCTCATAGCCAGATGGAGCGGCGATGGGGGCCACGAGCTTCTCCGTGAGGGGCCGGCCCCGGCGCCACACCCGGGGGCCGAAACGATTGAACCTCGTCCCTATATGCTGCTTTAAATGATTCGTGTCCGCCCCACGGCGCGAGGGGCATGACAGCCAGGTAAGGTATGAAGCTATTTCAGTGTCAGAACTGCGGCCAGCAGCTCTATTTCGAAAACACGCGCTGCGAACGCTGCGGGCTGGCGCTTGGTTACCTGCCGGACCGCGAGACGATTACCGCGCTCAAACAAGAACCCGCGGTTCCCGGCTCTGATGCGGTCGTTTGGCAGGCGCTCGCCGACCAAAACACCTATCGATATTGCGCCAACGCTGCCTACGATGTCTGCAATTGGCTTGTTCCGACCAAGCGCGCCGATGCCTATTGCACAGCCTGCCGCCATAATCGCATCATTCCGGACCTTTCCTTCACCAACAATCTCGAGAAATGGCGCGCGCTGGAAGTCGCCAAGCATCGGCTGTTCTACACGCTCATTCAGCTTGGCTTGCCGCTCGAAACACGCTGGGAAAATCCCGCCGGCTTGGCGTTTAAGTTTCTTGAAGATCTCGGCTCCTCGGAGTCGGCGGTCATGACGGGACATGTGGATGGCTTTATTACCATCAACATCGCCGAGGCCGACGACGCCGAGCGCGAGCGCCTCCGGCAAAAAATGGGGGAGCTCTATCGCACGCCGCTTGGTCATTTCCGCCACGAGATCGGCCATTATTACTGGGATCGGCTGGTAGCAAACTCGCCGCATGTCGAAAATTTTCGCCGCTTATTCGGAGATGAACGCCGTAATTATGACGACGCGTTGAGAAATTATTACGCAAATGGACCCGCCCCCGATTGGTCGGAGCATTTTATTTCCGCTTACGCGAGTGCGCACCCTTGGGAGGATTTCGCCGAAACCTGGGCCCACTACTTTCACATGATCGACACACTTGAAACCGCCCATTTCGCCGGCTTGGCGTTAAGCCCGCAATTGCCGCAAAGCCCCGGTGCGGTGTTCGACTTCCATCCGCGCGAAGCAAACATGGACCAATTGATCGAGGCCTGGCTGGCGCTGACATTCGCGGTCAATTCCCTCAATCGGAGCATGGGCCTGCACGACCTCTACCCATTTGTCCTCGCCCCCACCGTGGTGGCGAAACTCACCTTCGTGCAGCAGCGGATTCGAGCAGTTTCCGCACGCCCGGCCGATTTGGAAGCCCGTTCGCGGACCTTTGCGCCTCGCGAAAAGCAAAACGCGTCTTGAATTTTAACCCCTTGCCCCCTGTAATGCCGCCACGGCTAGTGCCCGATCCTGAAGTTCGCATTATTTTGCGGCACGGTCGTTTGCGAACTTCGGAATCGAAAGGCACTAGCAAAGAATTGGATAAAGTGTGGCTTTAGTTCAGAAACCCGCACGATGAGTGGTGGGGCGAGAATGGTGCGGGTTTCTGAACCGCCACACGGGGCGATGAAAGCGACTTCATGACCGATTCGACCTCTGGCGGCCCATCCGCCGGCACTGTTTCATGGGTGACGGCGACGGCAATTGTCGTTGCTGACATGGTTGGGGTCGGTGTCTTCACCAGCCTTGGATTCCAAGTCACCGACATAAAGTCCGGCTTCTCGCTGCTGCTGCTTTGGATCGTCGGCGGTCTGGTGGCGATTTGCGGGGCGTTCTGCTACGCGGAACTTTCCACCATGTTTCCGCGATCGAGCGGCGAATACAATTTCTTGCGCCGCATTTATCATCCCGCATTCGGCTTCGTCGCCGGCTGGCTGTCAGCGACGGTCGGATTCTCGGCGCCGATCGCGCTCGCCGCCATGGCTTTCGGCTCTTATTTCAACGCTGCCGCTCCCGGCTTGCCGAACCACCTCTTCGGCTTGACGGTAAACTGGCCGCTATTGCTCGGGCTTTTGATGACCTGGATCGCCTCGCTGGTTCATTTGGGCGGGGCCAAATTTGGCGGTGCCTACCACAACATCTGGACCGCGCTGAAACTCGCTTTCATCGTCGTCTTCATTTTTGCCGGCTTCGCCGTTGGCAATTTCCAGAGCGTTTCTTTCACGCCTAGCACCGCTGATTTCGGTTATATCGGCGCGGCGCCTTTCGCTATCAGCCTCGTCTTCGTCATGTACTCTTACTCGGGCTGGAACGCGGCCACCTATATCGTCGGGGAACTGCGCGAACCAAACCGCAATCTGCCCCGCGCCCTGTTCCTCGGCACCGGGCTTGTTATCGCGCTCTATGTCGCGCTCAACGCGGTGTTTTTGCTGACGACGCCGATCAACGAATTGGCCGGCCGGATCGACGTGGCGCTGATCGCCGGCACGCACGTCTTCGGTCAATTGGGCGGACGCATCGTCGGCGCCTTGATTTGTCTCGGGCTGGTTTCTTCGATCAGCGCCATGACCTGGATCGGGCCGCGTGTCACCATGACCATGGGCGAGGACATCCCTCTGCTGCGCCCGTTCTCGCGCAAGTCGAGAAACGACGCGCCGACCGTCGCCATTGTCTTTCAACTCCTGATCGCCGACCTCTTGCTCCTGACCCAAAGCTTTGAGGCGGTGCTGGATTTCATCCAATTCAGCCTCGCCTTCTGCTCGTTTTTTACTGTACTTGGGTTGATCAAGATGCGAATCACCCACCCGGAGCTGGCGCGGCCTTACCGCGCCTGGGGTTACCCGGTAACACCACTGATTTTCCTCAGCGTGACGCTGTTCATGATGTATTATCTTGTTGTCAACCGGCCTCTGCAATCTCTAGCCGGCGTCGCCATGATGTCGGTCGGGCTGGTGATCTATTTTGCCTCCCGCCTAACCTCGAATGTGCCCGCTTCGGACGTTTCACAAACTGTGGCCTAAACATGCCCGCATTCATGCCCCGGAAGTTGACGTTTATTCTTATTGCCGTCTGGCTCGCTCTGCCCGCGTCGTTGGCGCGCAGCGCCGAGCCGGTCACGGCGAACGATACGGCGCGATTTCTGGCCGGACTATCGCCGAGCGCAGGTTCACCGCTTGCGGCCCTGACCAACGACGGTCTGTGGCGGGAGCATGAGCATTATTTCGATTCTATTTTTGAACGCCAGGACGCCAAGCTTTCCAAAGTCCGTGCGTTTTCCCAGAGTCAGTTGACCGACAAGCATGACACCTTGCTGTACTTCTTCAGCGGGCCGGATTTTCTCTACGCCACCAACCTTTTTCCCAATGCTTCGACCTACGTCCTGGCCGGGTTAGAGCCGGCCGGCGACATCCCGCAATTGACGAGCCTGTCGCGTCCTGCCGTCGCGGAGACGCTGCACAATCTTGAAAATTCGTTGGGCACGATCCTGAGCTACAGCTTTTTCATTACGCAAAAAATGAAAACGCAGTTGTCGACCGGACCGGTCTACGGAACGTTGCCGGTCCTTTATGTGTTCATGGCGCGAACCGGCAAGACCATACACGAGGTCAATTTCGTCGGGCTGGATTCGGAGGGCAACGTTCAAGATCTGGGGCCGGTCGGAGACGGCCGCAAAGCGATGCAAAGCGCCAGCGCCGCCAAGGGGGTCAAGATCGTTTTTTCCGACGGCGCCGGCCCGCATCAGACCTTGTACTATTTCAGCACCAACCTCGCGGATGACGGCGTCCGGCGCAGCGGCTTCCTGGCGTTTTGCGCCAAGCTCGGACCGGCCGACGCCTTCATCAAAAGCGCGTCCTATCTCTTGCACAGCGGCGGCTTCAACACTGTGCGGAGCTTCCTGCTTCAGCACAGCGCCCTCATCCTGCAGGACGACAGCGGCATTCCGCTCGCATATTTCGATTCGAAAAAGTGGCGGCTGCAGCCTTATGGCCGGTATGTCGGCCCGCTCAGCATTTTCGGTCGTTCCTATCAGCCGGGAATGGCGGAACTCTTTAGCAGGAACGCGACGCCGATCGATTTCGGCATTGGCTATCGCTGGCAGCGCAACGAATCGAACCTGCTGCTGGCGCAGAAGACGGCCGCCGCGACCAGTGACGGTGAAATAGCGCCGACCTCACCAGTGGTGCCGGCTACGGACGGTCAACCGCGCAAGCCGCGGCGCAAACGGGTGGAAAGCGACACCACTGGGTCGCTGGGTTGCACAGGTATTCGCGGAATTTTCTCGCTTTGTTCTTCTTCGGCGACTAGGTCCAATCAATAGCCCGCCAAAATGGCGACATAGTCGTAACCGAGACTGTCTGTTCGTCGGGGCGGGGGAATAGTGCCAAAGACGGTCCGAGGGCCAGCGCCGCGGGCATATCGCAAGCCGATCACCTCGGTGGTCGCGCCGCCGGTACGTCACGCCGCGATCGACCATCACGTCATTCGGCGGCGGCCGGAATATGTCGCGCCCCGCACCGCTCAACCGCGGCCCTCATACGAGGGAAGCGGCGACCGATTTAAGTCGGTAAAATCCAAATCCGTACGGCGGCCGGCGCCCCGGCCGCGCGGCTTGCGCGAAACAATCGAGCGCAACCTTTTCCGCATTTCGGTCGGTCTGTTTGTTGGCGGCGCTGTCGGCTGGTGTCTGCTCATCTACAACGAACTGAGATCGCCAGCCCCGGCAAATCAAAGCGCGACCGGTTACGCCATCTCCGTCGCCGGGAAAGCCGATTACCAATCCGGCAAAGCGAATTCGGTGGGCAGTTCGGCCTTCGCGCGTAACGAATATCCACAAAGAGTCGCGTCCTCGAATTATGCGGGCGGCGAAAGCCCGGCCAGCATTGTCGCGAGCGAATGGGGCCGGCTTGACGCAATGCGTATCGCAGGCCGCGAGCGCAATCTCGCCAAGCCGGCAGCCAAGACCGTCAATTTGATCAAGACGACCAATATCAAGGGCCCGGTTCGCCTCGCCTCTCTCGAAGACGCGCCGCAAATCGCACCGTTACGTCCGCAGCCCCTGGCGATCCCGTCGCACATCCGCCCGAGCATCGGGGGTGCCGAGACCGCCATGGTCGACTTTGAAACGGCGCCATTTCCGTATCACGGCGCGATGCCCGGCTCGGGCCGGCCGTTCTTGAACGCGGGTGAAGCCGGCCACCGCGGTCATGCGACGTTCCGTGGCCGGGTGTTGTGGGAAGCGGAAACATTCAGCGACGACCGCGTCCTCCTGCATATCCCGCCCGGCTTCGACCCGAGCCGCCCCGCGGTGATGGTGGTCTTCTTCCATGGTCACGGCGCCGACCTTGCCCGCGATGTTCGCGATCGCCAGCAGGTGCCGGCGCAGATCACCGCGTCGGGCGTCAACGCCGTGCTCGTGGCCCCGCAATTTGCTTTCGATGCCGCCGATTCAAGCGCCGGAAAATTCTGGGAGCCGAATGGCTTCAAGCATTTCCTCGACGAATCCGCGGTCAAGCTGGCACGGCTTTACGGCGATCCGCGCAAGGCCTTCACCTTCGCCAATATGCCCGTCGTGATCGTAGCCTATAGCGGCGGATTTGGTCCGACCTTGTCGGTGCTCGACCGCGGCGGCGCGAATTCGCGCATCAAAGGCATCGTGCTTCTCGACGCGCTTTATGCCGGTATCGACACCTTCGCGAATTGGGTCGCGAATAACCGATCGACGTTTTTCGTAAGTTCGTATACGCCGCATACCGCCTATCACAACGCCGATCTCGAACGCCTGCTCAACGCGCATTCGGTGCCGTACAGTTCCGAACTGCGGCGCGGCAACCTCCCGGGCATGGTCTCGTTCCTGCCGGCCGGACCCGTCTCTCACCGTGATTTTGTCAACCACGCTTGGGCTGACTACCCGATCAAAGACATCCTGGTGAGAATGGACAGCGTCGATCGAAGGATGGAACCGGCCAGCACGACGGCGTCAATTCCGGCTCCGGCGCGGAATTAGCAATCATCCAGGCGGCTAAGAGAATTTGGTAGCGGAGGAGGGATTCGAACCCCCGACACACGGATTATGATTCCGTTGCTCTAACCAACTGAGCTACTCCGCCGTCAACTTGCAAATACGTCCTATTTGCAAAAGCGCCTTTAAAGCATTTGGCCGATCTTCGCCGGCTATTCTCTATTCGCCAGCGGTCCGCCACGTCAATATGATACCGCCGCTACTTACAACTGCTCAAAGCAGCGGTGCTCCCGTTAAGCGACATAATCCCGCGAGCACGCGTTAAGGAGGGATCAGATGCCCAGGCTGCGCTACATCGAGGAAAACGAAAAGACTCCGCACACCCGCGAACTCATCGAGTCGGCGAAGCGCACCGGCGCGCCCGACCCGCGCGTCGTCAGCCTGATGACGCGCGGCAAACTCGGTACGGCCTGGGTCGAGTATTGGAACAAGCTTCTCTACCAGGGTGTGCTGCCGCACAAGCTCAAGGAGATGTGCCGCATCAAGATTTCGGTCGCGCATCAATGCGGTTACTGCTCGACGGTTCGCTCAAACGTCGCCAAGGCCGAAGGCCTCACCGAGAGCATGATCGAGGATTTGTTCGATTACGCCGGGAGCAAGCAGTTCAGCGCGCGAGAAAAGGCGGCGCTGCATTACGCCGATCTATTCAAGCAAGGCGAACACGCCATCGACAAGGACGAGGTGTATAGCGAACTCGCCAAACACTTCAGCGACGAAGAGATCATCGAACTCGGCCTGTTCTGTGCCGAAGTCGACGGCGTCGGCAAGTTTGTCAAATCGCTGAACGTCGTGAGCTGGGAGGACGCTTGCGAACTCAATCCCAAGCTCAAAACAACGCCGGCGCAAGTTGCTGCCGAGTAGGACACCGATCAGGAAACGAACTTAGCCGTAGCCGAAACGGATCAGCGAAAAATGCCCAAGCGGCGGCATCGGCCGCCGCTCGAGGACGCGAACGCCGCCGTGCCGGTCGGCCCACTGCGTCAGCCGCTGCCAGGGAAATTCCGGATGCCATCCGAGCCGCCGGGCGAGTGGCGCAAAGCAAGCTTCAAACAGCGCGCGCGGCCCGGACTCGGCGCCGAGATGATTGACCAAAACGATTTCGCCGCCCGGCTTCAGCACCCGGACAAACTCATCGAGCGTCGCTTCCGGATTCGGCACCGCGGTGATGACGTATTGCGCAACCACCACATCGAAAACGCCATCGCCAAACCCGAGCCGCTGTGCGTCCATCACCGCGAGGCCGTTGACGTTGTCGAGGCGGTGTTGCGCCGCGCGCATTTTGGCTTTGTGCAGCATCGGGGCCGATAGATCGATGCCGGTCAGGCGGTTGCGCGCCGAGTAATCAGGCAGCGACAGCCCGGTGCCAACGCCGACTTCGAGGATGTGACCGCCTATCCGTTCGGCGGCCGCGATCGACGCTTGGCGGCCCCTATCAAACACCGCGCCGAACACGAGATCGTAGACTGGCGCCCAGCGGGCATAAGCTTTGGCGACCGTGTCGTTATCAAACTTCGCCGCCATGATTAGTGAGTATGTGGGCTGTCGCCGCGCGGCGCGTCAGTTGATGGCGGCAAGATCGGCGCGGCGCACGGCGCCGACCGTCGACGCCGCCCAGGTGGAGGCAATAATGCCGCCGCCCAGCACCCGCGCCTGCCCGTCAGCGGCAGCGTAGAACACGCAAGCTTGGCCCGGCGAAACACCATCATCACTCGCGATCAACTCGACCTCGACGCCGCCGTCCGCTCCCGCGCACAGCCAGGCCGATTGCGGCGGGCGCGTCGAGCGCACCTTAACGAAAACTTCCGGGTGGCTTTCCAGCGCAGCCTCGATTGAGGCGTCGCCGAGCCAATTGACGTCGCGCAGCCGGATACGGCTGGTGCGCAAATCTTCGCGCCGCCCTACAACAACGCGGCGCGAAGGCGCATCGAGGCGGACGACGTAAAGCGGCTCGCCGGTGGAAATTCCGAGGCCGCGCCGTTGCCCGACGGTGAAGTGAATGATGCCGTCGTGCCGGCCGAGAACGCGTCCATCCAAGTCGACGATTTCGCCCGGTGCCGCGGCACCTGGCCGCATGCGCTCGATCACGTCGGCATAATGTCCACTCGGCACGAAGCAGATGTCCTGACTGTCGTGCTTTTCGGCGACCGGCAGCCCGAAACGGCGCGCCAATTCGCGGGTCTCGGCCTTGGTTTGGTCGCCGAGCGGAAAACGCAAATGTTCAAGCTGGGCTTGGGTCGTGGCGAACAGGAAATAGCTCTGGTCACGCTCGGGCTCGCGGGCCCGGAACAGCGCGCGGCCGCCGCCCGGCAATGCCCGGGACGCGACATAATGACCGGTCGCCAGCACGCTCGCGCCAAGATCGCGGGCTGTGTCGAGAAGATCGCGAAACTTGATCGATTGGTTGCACTCCAGACAGGGCACCGGCGTCTCGCCGGCGACATAACTGTCCGCGAAACGGTCGATCACGGCTGCCTTGAAGCGCTTTTCGTAGTCGAGCACGTAATGCGGAATGCCGATGCGCTCGGCAACGGCGCGGGCGTCATGGATGTCGCGGCCGGCGCAGCAGGCGCCCTTACGGTGGATCGCGGCGCCGTGATCGTAGAGTTGCAGCGTAATGCCAACGACATCGTAGCCGGCGTCGCTCAGCAGCGCCGCCGTCACCGAAGAATCGACACCCCCCGACATGGCGACAACCACGCGCGTGTCGGAAGGCTTACCCTCGATATCAAGACTGTTGCGCATGTCCCAACGGGCCGTAAATCCTGTCCAGGAAGCCACGCTCGCCCCAAAATCCCCTGCGGCGGGCTAAAGCTCCTACCAAACCTACTATAAGTGCCGATTTCGCCGTCCGCCACTTGTGCCGCACCGCGAATTCCGGCCCGGCGGGCGCCCGGCGTGCTCGCATTAGCATCAATTACTTCCGTTGCTTAGCCAAATTTTAAGCGGCCATGCGTAGGGTTCACGCTGGTGCGTGGAGTTTGTGAGAGTTTCTAATGACTGAGCCTCATCGCCCGAGGGTCAAGTATGTCATCGGGCCGGACGGTTCGCCGCTGACAATAGCCGATTTGCCGGCGCCTGGAACCAAGCGTTGGGTGATCCGCCGCAAGGCGGAAGTCGTCGCCGCGGTTCGCGGCGGCCTCCTCTCCCTCGAGGAAGCGTGCAGCCGCTACACCCTGACGGTCGAGGAATTTTTGTCCTGGCAATATTCCATCGACCAGCACGGCCTCGCCGGACTGCGCACGACGCGCATCCAGCAATATCGCCAGTAACAACTGCTTAACGGACGTTACCGCTTCGTCAACGCCGGGAACGATCACTCGGCGGCGCGGCGCGCTGCCACGATCTGGTCGGCGGTGCGCCCGGTAAGTTCGGCCATGTGATCGAACTTGAAGGTGAAGGTACCTGCGCCGGCGGTGGCCGAGCGGACCTCGACAATGAGATCGCCGATCTCCGCCTCCGGCATTTTCGCCCGCACCACGTCCCAACCTTCCCAGCCTTCACGCGTGTCGAAGCCGAGAATTTGGCCGCGCCGTCCTGACATCAACGCATTGATCTTGGCGGTCGCGTCGGTCGGACAAACAATCTCGACCAAATGGATCGGCTCGAGCAGCACCGGTTGGCACTGCGGCAGGCCTTCGACAATGCCAATGCGTCCGGCGGTGCGGAACGCCATGTCGGACGAATCGACCGTATGGTACGAGCCGTCGACCAACGCCACGTGCAGATCGACGACCGGGAAACCGAGCGGGCCGTGCTTGAGCGCGTCGATAATCCCCTCCTCCACCGAGGGAATATAGTTGCGGGGCACGACGCCGCCGGTGATCTGATCCTCGAACGAAAATCCCGAGCCGCGCGGCATTGGTTTGATGTCCAGTACGACGTCACCGTACTGACCATGCCCACCCGACTGCTTTTTGTGACGCCCGCGTTGCACGACGCCTTTGCGAATGGTTTCGCGATAACCGACGCTCGGCTGACGCCGCTCAATGGCGACGCCGTAGCGGTCGCTGAGCCGTTCGGTCGTCACCCGCAAATGCATTTCGCCCTGGCCCCACAGCACCACTTCGTGGGTTTCGGGATTGTGGGCGATGGTGATGGATGGGTCTTCCTCGGCAAGCTTGTTGAGCGCCTGCCCGAGCTTCACGTCGTCCTTACGTTCCTTGGCCGAAATGGCGATCGCGAGGACCGGCGGATAAGGCTCGACCTTGGCGATCGCGGCGTGAGCTTGTTTGCCCGAAGTCAACGTATCCCCGGTCTTGGCCTTTTCCAGCTTGGCGAAGCCGACGGTCTCGCCGGCACTTGCCGGGCCGCGCTTTTCGCTCGACTGGCCGACCAGCTTGAACACGCCGGCCACGCGGCCAACTTCGTTTTCCGGCGAAACAAACGTAACGCCATCGCCGGCTTGCCCGGCGAGCATCCGTACAATCGAGAGGCGGCCGCCATGCGTGCTGTTCTGCGTTTTGAGCACGTAGCCGATGGCGTCGGCGCCGGATTTGACGCCGAGCCGGTTTGCGGTGTCGGCGGGTCCCGGCGATTCATGCCGCAGCGCTTTCAACAGCCGCAAAACGCCGTTGGCGCGGCTCGCAGTCCCCATCAGGACCGGGCACACCAGACCGTCGCGAAGCTCACGGGTTAGATCGTCGAACACCTTGTCGCGCGGCGGCTGGATGTCCTCCAGCAACTGCTCCATGAGCTCGTCGTCGTGATCGGCAAGCGTTTCGAGCATGGAAAAGCGCGCGGTCTTTTCCCGGTCGGCGGCGTCGCCTTCGAGCGCGATGACTTCCGACGGTGCGTGTTCCTTGTAGACAAAGGCGCGCTCGAGCGCGAGGTCGACGAAGCCGCTGATGATTTCGCCGGAGAATGTCGGGATCTGCCGCAACACCAGCTTGGTGCGGGAAGCGGGCTGCAAAAGCGTAAGCACGTCGTGAACGCCGGCGTCGGCCTTGTCGATTTTGTTGAGAAAGAGAATGCGCGGGACCTTGCGGTCTTCGAGCTCGCGCAAAATGAGCTGAAGCTGCGGCACTTTCTTGTCGTCCATCTCACAGACGACGACGGCGGCGTCGATCGCCGGCAGAATCGCTCGCATGTCGTGCGCGAACTCGACCGAGCCGGGGCAATCGAGGAAGGTGTAAGCGTCACCCATGAAGCTGGCGGTGGCAGCCGTGAGCTCGACACTCATGCGGTGATGCCGGGCTTCGCTGCTGGCGTCACCGACGGTGTTGCCCGACTCTACGTTGCCCTGGCGCGCGATGACGCCGGTACGAGCGAGGATGGCTTCAAGGAGCGTGGTCTTGCCGCTTTGAAACGGCCCTACCAGCGCAATACAGCGGGGACCGGTCGCGCGCGTGGAATGGTTTCCATTTGCGGCCATGACTGCCTCCCGGCGCCGACCCGTCGTTCTACCGCGGATCGCGTCAACGCTATCGTTTCAGGGGACGGCAGGTTTGGTCAAGAGGCGCGACGTTTTCAACTGATACGTACCGCCGCGAGGTTTACTGCGCGGGATGCAACTCCAATTCGCTGATGCCGGCGCCGAGATCGAGCCCAACTTGGCCCTGGATCGACACGGGCTGCAGCGCGACGGTGTGGCGCGAGCCGCCGACCAGCACGTTGGCGCCAAGTCCCGCACCTATGGAAGCCTCAGCTGTCGGACCGCCATAGGTGCCCGCGAGCATGCGGGCGTATCGATTGCTATCGGCAAACACTGTCCAGGAGATGACCCCTCCGGTGGTGAAACCAACATCGAGACCAACGCGGGTCATCGTGCCGGTATAGGCCTCTTCCGGTTCGCCCGGCGCGCCACGGAAAATACAGTTCACGTTACGCTGCGACGCGACGATGAGGCCAACGCTGGCCGACAGCGAGCACGTCAGCTGCCCGACCTGGAGTTGCCGTGGCTGCGCCTGCGCGGACATCACCGACAAGGCCAGTGTTGCGGAAATTGCCGCCACGGCAGCCGAACTGCGAAGCATGTGAGTCTCCCCCTGCGCTGGCCCTATGCCGGCTCGAAAGAAGTGTAGGCGACATTCCGGCCGCCGTCTGCACTGTTTAGGCCGTTTCCGCCTTCGGCGGCGGTTACTTTAGATTGCCGCAAAAACGCTGGATGCGCGCACAGGCTTCTTCCAGCACCGGCGTAGCGGTCGCGTAGGAAATGCGAAATGCCGGACCCCATCCGAAAGGCGTGCCCTGGACGACCGCCACGCCCTCCGACTCGAGAAGTTCGGTGACAAAATCCTCGTCGGTCGCGAGCTTCTTACCCGTAGGAGCGACCTTGCCCATGGTGTCGCGGCACGACGGATAGACGTAGAACGCGCCCTCGGGCTTCGGACAACGAATGCCGTTCGCCTGATTGAGCATGGAGACGCAAAGGTCGCGCCGCTCCTTGAAAATCTTGTTGTGCTTATCGATGAAGTCCTGCGGGCCGTCGAGCGCTTCCACCGAGGCCCATTGCGCGATGGCCGTCGGATTTGACGTCGACTGCGATTGGATCATGGCCATGGCTTTGATCAGCGCTTGCGGTCCGCCGGCATAGCCGATGCGCCAGCCGGTCATGCAATACGCCTTCGACATGCCGTTGACCGTCAGGGTGCGCTCGTAAAGCCCGGGCTCGAGTTGCGCCGGCGAAAAGAAACGAAAGTCGTCATAGACGAGGTGCTCGTACATGTCGTCGGTCATGACGTGGACATGCGGATGCCGCAGCAGCACATCCGTAACCGCCTTGAGCTCGGCGCGCGTATAAGCGGCGCCGGTCGGGTTCGACGGCGAATTGAAAATGATCCACTTGGTCTTCGGCGTGATCGCCCGTTCGAGCGCTTCCGGCTTCATCTTGAAGCCGGATTCCATGGTGGTCGGGACCGCTACGGGCTCGCCGCCAGCAAGCAGGACCATTTCCGGATAACTCACCCAATAGGGAGCCGGAATGATCACCTCATCGCCCGGATTAATTGTCGCGACCAGCGCGTTGTAGAGCACTTGCTTGCCGCCGGTGCTGACGATGATCTGCGACGGCTGATAAGTGAGTTCGTTTTCGCGCTTGAACTTGCGGGCAATCGCGGCCTTGAGCTCCGGAATGCCGTCGACCGCGGTATATTTAGCCGCCTTGCCATCGCGGATGGCCTTGATTGCCGCCTCTTTGATGTTCTCCGGAGTGTCGAAATCCGGTTCGCCGGCGCCAAGCCCGATCACGTCACGGCCGGACGCCTTCAACGCGCGCGCTTTGTCGGTCACCGCAATGGTGGCGGACGGCTTGATGCGCGAAAGACGGTCGGCGAGAAAGGCCATTGCACGCTCCTTTCCAAAGGCGTGTGCTTCCTAAAGCGCCGGGCGCAGTGAGGCAAGACCAAATGGACGTTGCGCGAAGAGACCGCTGATCAAGCCGCCTGATAGGTGGCTTGCCGGAGCGCAAGCGGCGCCGGCTCCATCATCCGCCGCAGTACTGCCGCAAACAGGGCCGCGACCGCGACAATCACGCCCACTTTGATGGCGTCGTCGAATAACGTGACCTTGAACATGATCGGGGCGAAGTAGGCCGCACAAAGCGCGACAATTTCGCCGCGCCGAAAGCCGCCGCGCAGCCCCTCGCCGATCAGCCACGCCATCGGAACCGCGAGCACCATCAAGTCGTATTCGAGCATGAACGGCGAGCAGAACGGCACGCAGGCCGCAATTGCCGCGCCTTGGGCGCGGCCCGATTGCGCGCCAGGCCGCCGCAGCAGCAGTACGCCCGCGAGCAAACAAGCGGCGATCAACGTCACGGCCGTCTGTGCTCCGTAGGCTAAGGCCAGCGACCCGCCATGCAGACGCACAGCGCCAAAAACGGTGATCCAAAATTGATGGTAGAGCGGATTTTCCGGCTCCATCCAGCTTTGGCGCGCGACACCCATATTCGTCAGGAACGCCGGCCAAATCTCCGCGCCAAAGGCGATCGTTGCCACGCCGGCCAGCACGAGGACGGTGAGACCGGCGACGGCGAAACAGCGCCACCGTCCCGCGGCCGCCAGTGCCAGCGGCACGATAATGCCAAGCTGCGGCTTATAAGAGAGGCATCCAAAACATATGCCGGCGAGCGCCGGCCGGCGGTCGAGCCAGATCGCGGCGCCGCCAAGCAGCGCCGTGCTGAGAAATCCGTTCTGACCAAAGCCGGCGTTGACCATCACCGCCGGGTAACCGAGGAACAGCGCCCAGACGGAGTTGCGTTCCGGCACGTCGCGCGGCAATAGCCCGCGCAACATGGCGGCGTAGCCGGCAAACGTGCTTGCCAACCAGAGGCACAAAGCCGGGAAATATCCGACCAAGGCGAAAGCCGCGCAGAGAAAGAGGAAGAATGGCGGATAGAAAAACGCCAGGTAACCCCAGCCCATTGGATCGCCGGTAAGCTCGGCCTGAAGTACGAAATGCGGTCCCTTCAGATACGCGTCGCCGGCGGCCCCCTCCAAGGTCAGCTTCCCGGCAGTCCAAAAACTCACGAAGTCGCCGGAGATCTTTGAGACTCCCGGCGACGCCATCTGCCACTGCACCCACAAAATGCAGAAGCTGAGGAACGCGGCGACGGCGGCCGCTCCGGCCAAGCGCAACACGTAAATTTGAACGCGCTTTCCGCCGCGCACCGGAACGGGCGCGTGAAACGATGACAGCGCCGTGACAGGCAATGGAGGCTCGATCGCGGACATGCGGTTTATAAGGAAATATCTTTGCCCGCATCGTGAGGGCCGAGTTCTAACAGCGACTTAACATCGCGGATCGGCCGCAGATTGGCGTTCGGCCCAGTGGCGCGGCCAAGCTCTAGCATGCGCTTCTGTTTCTCGGGCTGCCGTTCAGCAACGGCGCGCTGTTGCGACGCAGCACGAATGGATCTTTTCTTTAGAGTCGCGTCCGACTGCAATTTTCTTCTAAAGTGCACCTGTGGATGAGCCGAGGGTAGGATCGCCACGACATCGCCGCGTTCAAGTCCTAGTTGCGAATGTGGGATTGGCCGAGCGAGCTGGGAAACGGGAATGTTGACGCTCTATTCGATGCGGCGTTCGGGCAATAGTTACAAAGCGCGCCTGGCTTTGGCGCAGCTTCGTATTCCCTATCAGCTCGTCGAGATCGATATTCTCAAGGGCGAGAGCCACACGCCCGAATTTCTCATGAAGAATCCGAACGGCCAGGTGCCGCTATTGGAAACCGCGCCCGGCCGATTTCTCGCGGAATCCAACGCCATCTTGTGGTACCTCGCCGGCGGCACAAAACTCGCTCCCGATGACGCTTTTGAGCGCGCCGAAGCGTTGCAGTGGATGTTCTTCGAGCAGCACAGTCTGGAGCCAAATTTGGGCGCCGCTTATTTTTGGCTCACGCTCGTCAAAGGTGGACGGGAATTACAGAGCCATGCCTTCGAGGACTGGATGGAGGAAGGCCATCGCGCGCTCGGCGTGATGGAAAAGCACATCGCGCTGCACGACTTCTTCGCC
Organism: Xanthobacteraceae bacterium; assembly: GCA_036845025.1. Classification (GTDB taxonomy): domain Bacteria; phylum Pseudomonadota; class Alphaproteobacteria; order Rhizobiales; family Xanthobacteraceae; genus BOG-931. The sequence goes on from DAIUEQ010000010.1 coordinate 35,332, forward strand.
GCCGACCGTTACACCGTCGCCGACATTGCGCTTTACGCCTATACGCATGTCGCGCATCTGTGCGACTTCGATCTCTCGGGCTTTCCGGCGGTACGGGCGTGGCTTGAGCGCGTCATCGATCAGCCGGACCACGTGGCGATGGACTTCATTCCTGCGGAAGCTGTTGCCGCCGAGTGATCGCCCGTTAACCGTCCGTTAACGATATCCCACCAAATCGCCT
>DAIUEQ010000011.1:0-33911 GCA_036845025.1 Xanthobacteraceae bacterium
GCCATCGGACTAGTTTTTCTCGCGTTCAGTTTCTTCCTCGGCTCGCGGCTCGGCAGCGAATTCCTGCCAACGCTGGAGGAAGGCAATCTGTGGATCCGCGCCACCATGCCGCCGACCATATCGCTCGACGCCGGCATGCCGATCGTCAACAAAATCCGCGAAATCATCCTCAAGCATCCCGAGGTCGTCACGGTCACGTCCCAGCACGGCCGCCCGGATAACGGCAGCGACGCCGCAGGGTTTTTCAACGCCGAGTTTTTCGTGCCGTTAAAGCCGTTCGACGAGTGGCCGACGGGTTACACCAAGGCCGACCTCGTTAAAGACCTGCAAAAGGAGTTCGATCGCGAGCTAGTCGGCATCGATTTCAATTTCTCCCAATACATTCAAGACAACGTCGAGGAAGGACTGTCCGGCGTGAAAGGCGCCAACTCGGTCAAGATCATCGGCCCCGATCTTTCCCGGCTTGAGACGATTGCACGCGATATCATGCACGAAATGGAGAACGTGCCGGGAATTACCGATCTCGGCGCCTTCTGGGTGCTGGGACAACCCAATTTGAACATCAAGATCGATCGGGCCAAGGCGGCGCGCTACGGGTTGAGCATCAACGACATCAATAGCGTCATCCAGGCGGCACTCGGCGGAACGACCGCAACGACATTGCTCGAAGCGGACCGCCAATTCAGCGTGGTGGTGCGGCTTGCACCGGAATACCGCGGCAACATCGACGCGGTGCGCAACCTCAAGGTCGCATATCAGACGTCAAGCGGCGTCAACGCCTACATTCCGTTGAGCGAGCTCGCCGCGATTTCGCTCGAGACCGGGGCTTCCTACATATTCCGCGAACACGGCCAGCGTTACGTGCCGATCAAGTTCAGCGTCCGCGGCCGCGACCTTTCCGGTGCCGTCGCCGAAGCGCAAGAACGCATCGCGCGCAGCGTCAAGCTTCCGACCGGATACCGCATTGCCTGGGCTGGCGAATTCGAATGGCTGCAGCAGGCTAAGCAGCGGCTTCTCATCATCCTTCCCGTGACCTTTATCCTAATCATCATTCTGCTTTACGGCCTTTTCAATTCCTGGCGCGACAGCGCATTGGCCTTGCTGGGACTGCCATTTGCGATTTCGGGCGGCCTCGTCGCGCTCTATGTCGGCGGCCTGGACTTCAGCATATCGGCGGCGATCGGATTCATCTCGCTGATGGGCGTGTCGGTGATGAGCGGTATTCTCATCATCAATGGCTATTATCGGGTAGCGGCAAACGGGATGCCGCCGGTCGAGGCGATGTTTCATGCCGTCGGCGAGCAAATGCGTCCGATCCTGATGATGACCCTGTCGGCCTGCATCGGCCTTCTTCCGGCGGCGATATCCACCGGCATCGGCAGCCAGGTGCAGCGGCCGCTCGCCACTGTCATTGTCGGCGGCATGTTGATTGGCCCGATCATGCTGCTGGTGATCGTGCCGGCCTTGCAGACGTTCTTTCTGCCCAACCCGCGGCAAACGGCGTCGCAAGCTTCAGATCCTGTGCAAACCTAGCGGCGCCCGTTCCAGGCGCGAGCGTCCGCCGCTAGAATTCCCTCGCCTTTTGGCCCAACGGAGGGAAAAAATGCATATGACGCGGCGTGTTGGAGCCGAGTTTTTTGGCACGTTTTGGCTGACTTTCGCCGGGTGCGGCAGCGCCGTGATTGCCGCGGGCTTTCCTACGCTCGGCATCGGATTCTTAGGCGTGAGCTTGGCCTTCGGCTTGACGGTGCTGACCATGGCCTACGCCGTCGGTCACATTTCCGGCGGGCATTTCAATTGTGCGGTCACTATCGGGCTGTGGACCGCCGGACGCTTCAAGGCCAAAGACGTGATTCCCTACATCATCGCGCAAGTCGTCGGCGCCATCGTCGCGGCCGCCGTACTCTACCTGATCGCTTCCGGCAAACCGGATTGGGTCCCCGGCGGATTTGCATCCAACGGTTACGGCGATCTCAGCCCCGGCAAATACAATCTGACATCGTGCTTCCTTATCGAAGCGCTGGCGACGTTCTTTTTCCTCTACGTTATCATCGGCACCACCTCGAAAGGCGCGGCGGTCGGATTTGCGGGCATCCCCATCGGGCTTTGCCTCACGCTCATTCATCTCATGCTGATCCCGGTCACCAATACGTCGGTCAATCCGGCGCGAAGCACGGGTCCGGCTTTGTTTGCCGGCGCCGCGTATGTCTCGCAGCTCTGGCTGTTCTGGCTTGCGCCAATTATTGGCGCCGTCATTGCCGGCCTGATCGGCCGCTGGCAGCACGAGGCGCCTGACGTCGCGATCTGAGCTAGGCGTGCTGCTCTCAGCGCAGCGAAAAGCGAATCGGAACGGTCAGAGCGAGTTCGGTTTGCGTCATGCTCGGCGGGAAAGCCGGCAGCGGCTGCGCGCGCATGACCATTTCCATCACTTCCTGGTCGAGATCGGCGTGGCCTGAGCTCTGCACCACGCGCCGCGCTAGCACGCGCCCGTTGCGGTCGACGCTAAAGCCGAGCAGCACGACGCCTTGTTCATGCTTTGCCTGGGCGCCTTCGGGATATCGCTTGTACTGTTGCAGATGCCGGACCAAATCGGCCTGCCATGACGGCGCAACGCGCGGTGCACCGCCTTCGACGCGGGCGGTGGTGCGTGGTGCGGGAGGGTGCTCCTCTTCGACCTTCTGCGGCGGCTTGGGCTCGGGCAACGCGACGTCGGCTGTGGTCGCCGGCGGCGGTGGCGGTTCCTCGGTCTTTGGCTGCTGCTCCGGCTGTTTTTCCACTTCCGGCACCGGCTTCTGCTCGACCATGTCTTCCGGCCCGGGCGCGATATCGCGCTGATGGGCGTCGGCGACGCTATCGATAGGTGCCAGGTCCACCGTAACGACGGGTGTCAAATCACCGATTTCTTCGCTGGGCTGATGCCAAACCAGGTAGCCCGCGATTAAAGCGCCGTACAGGCCGACTACAACCGCCGCCGCGCCCAACCAGCGCACGATATTTCGAGGATCGCGGTCGTCCAGCCAATGCAGTTCACGCGCGGTCATTTTGCGTCGCGCGTTTCGAGGCCGACTAAGGCGACTTTGAGATAATTCGCCGCGCGCAGATCGTTCATGACCTGCATGACGGCGCCATAAGGCACGGCGCGATCGGCGCGCAGGAAGATCCGCTCGTCTTTGTTTGAAGCCGCCGCGGCATCGAGCGCCGCTGCGAGCGAATTCGCGGTAACCGGATCGTCACCGATCGCAAGACTCAAGTCAGCTTTGATGGTCAGATAAACCGGCTTGCTCGGGCGCGGCTGCTGTTGCGCCGAGGACGACGGCAAATCGACCGGGATGTCCACAGTGGCCAGCGGCGCCGCCACCATGAAGATAATCAACAACACCAGCATCACGTCGATGAAGGGCGTGACGTTGATGTCATGCACTTCGTCGAGCTCGTCGGCGCCGTGATTGAGGCGGATAGCCATGGGCCCTACTCCGCGGCCATTCCGAGCCGCATCCCTCCACGGTCGATGTCGCGGCTGACGAGTTTCATCACCTGCGCGGAAACATCGCCGAGCAGCGCCCGATAGTGCGCGGTCGAGCGGACCAGCACATTATAGATGACAACGGCCGGAATGGCGGCGACCAAACCGAGCGCAGTCGCCAAGAGCGCTTCGGCGATGCCGGGCGCGACCACGGCAAGATTGGTGGTGTGCGCATTGGAGATGCCGATAAAGCTGTTCATGATTCCCCACACCGTGCCGAACAGTCCAACAAACGGCGCGGTGGACCCAATGGTCGCCAGCACGCCGGTGCCCAGCGAAATCTTGCGGCTGTACCTGAGCTCGAGACGTTCGAGCTGCAGCGCGATGCGCTCCTTGACCCCCTCGCCCGGCATGTTCTCTGAGAGCCTCATCTCGGCAACCGCTGCCTGCACCAATTGACCGGCGGCGCCGGATCCTTTGCCCAGTTGCTGGGCGGCCTGGCTTAACGTGGTGGCGCCCGAAACGATGCGTAGCGCACGACGGGCGCGGCGGCGCGCGCCCTGAAGCTCCAGGCCCTTGGCGACAAGGGCGGTCCAGGTGACGAGCGACGCAAACGCCAGACCGACGATGACTGCCTTAACGACAATATCGGCATGCACAAACATGCCGAGCGGCGAAAGATCGTGCGGCAAGAGTGCACCGCCGATTGTCGGTTGGGCGGCAGCCTGCGGAGCGGCCGGCCCCGGCGAGGCCGCGGGAGGCGCCGCGGCCTGCGCGTTGGACGGCGTTTGCTGCTCGGCAGCCGGCGTTGTCTCGGTCTGCGCTCTGACGTTGGGAGCAAGCGCGAAAATCATCAACAAGGCGACCGCAAGCAGCGTTGTTGTTTTGCCCGACCGAAGCGGGATTCGCGTTTGCGAAATCGTACCGATGGCGGATCGTCGCATATGGTCCATTCTCATCATAACCAAGATACCGAAGGCGGGGGCGCCTTACTGACTAACGGTCGTGCAACGCACCCATCAGGGTGCTTTGACGACGGCCCGGCACGGCACCGGCAGCGCCGCAAGTGTCGTATTGTGCACCGTCTTCGCCCCGGGCGGGGACGGAGGCGCCTCGGTCTTTTTCAGCCAGCCGGCGAGATCCGGCCCGCAACCGTCGCCCGCCCCTGTCTCGGGTTGCGCCTTGCATAACGGACTGTCCGGCGGACAAGCGAGCCGGACGTGAAAGTGTTCGTCGTGTCCCCACCACGGCCGCACCTTGGCGAGCCAGGTACGGTCGGAGCCGGCCTCCCGGCACATCGCTTTCTTGATCGCCGGATTGACGAAAATGCGGGCGACGACCGGATCCTGTGCAGCAATACGAACCAGTTCCGTGCGTTCATGCGTCCATGTTGCCGGATCGACATCGCGACGGTCTTTCGCAACCATCTTCAGCGCCATGTCAAACTCACGCTCTTCCCGGGCCGGCTCATGAGTGGGCATCGGCGTGAACCAGATATCGACGTCGAGGCCGATTTGATGACTGGCATGGCCGTTGAGCATCGGGCCGCCGCGGGGCTGCGACATATCGCCGATCAATAATCCGTTCCAGCCGACCTTTTTGCCCTTCTCGCCGAGGCGCTCAATAAAATCGACGAGCCGTGGGTTGCCCCAATAGCGATCGCGGGACACGCGCATGACTTGCCACGCCGGCCCGGCGAGCGGCAACGCCATGCCGCCCTCGAGACAGCCGCCGTTATACGTTCCGATCGAGCGCGCAGGTCCGGCAAACGGCGTCGTTTTGCGGGCAAAAAGCTCTCTAGCGGGAGTTGGTGGCGAATTGGGATTGGCCAGCGGCGGTAGCGGCTCCGGGTTGACTGTGCCCACGTCCTGTGCGCGCGCCGGCCCGATCCCGATGATCGCGAGCAAGAGCAGCTGATGGAGCATCCAGGCGATTTTCATAATTATTGGACAACCTGTTTCGTTTATAGTGATCATGACGGTCCTCTCCGCAATTTCCAGACCGCCAAATGGCGCACCATCGGTACGGCGTGGAGAAGCTCAGCGACTTGGCGGATTGGCATTTGATCTCTTCTTTCCTATTCTGAAGGCCGCATCGACGAACTGCCGAATTTGTAGTTGAAAGCTACGGTCATCAAAGAAATGTTTCGATCATCAAAGTTGATGATGTCGCCGCCAAAAGTGGGCGTGCCGGCCGCCACCGTGTAGGTCTGGTTGGGCAATCCGATGTAGTCGTACTCGGCGCGTACCGACCAGTTGTTGGCGAAAGCCCACTCAAGACCGAATCCGGCGGTGTAGCCGAAACCGTTGGTGTTGCCGACGCTGGCGAAGGTTGCCGGCGCTCCGCCGACGGAAATGGTTGGACTGTTCCCTGCCACCCAGGCGCCGCCGCCTTTCGCATAAAGGAGAACGCGATCCCAGGCATAGCCAAGCCGGCCGGTGGCAGTTGCCAACGCGTGTTCGCTCGCGTTTGGAATATTGGCGGCGATCGTTCCGGTTGGATCGGTGGCGGTGATGGGTGAAAGCTGGCTGCCGGGAAGCCAGTCGAACATAGCCTCGGCGCCCACGACGAGACGATTCCAGAACTGGTAGTTGACGCCGATTTGGCCGCCACCGACGGGCTGGAGATTGGTTCCCGCGGTAAAGCTGCTGCCAAGCGTGTCTGAAAAGTTTGCGGCGCTCAAGCCGCTCCAAGCTCCGCCAAGATTGCCGCCGATATAGAAGCCGGTCCAATTGTAGACAGCCGGACCGTCCTTGAAGAGCTGCGGCCGGTCTTTTTCCGGCAGATATGCCGCCGATACCGGCGGTGCGTCGCCGAACTTCTTCGACATGCCCGCAAAAAAACCACGACGTGGGCCGTATTGCGGCGCGAACACGCCGATGCCGCTGCCGTCGCGGATGAGGTAGACGGTGTCGAAAAGATTGATGATATCGAAGCGAAGCGTCATCGGGTTCGGATCATTCGGCAGCAGGAATTCGCGGGCGATTCCGACATTGAATTGGGTGTAGGCCGGCACCGTGCCGATATTGGCGTCGCCGTCGCGCAGGCCGCTGCCGTAAATCATGTCGCCGCTAATCCTCGTTCCGCACCAAGACTCCATGCTCCAAAAACCGTCCGGTCCGGCGCCGAATGTCTCGTTCGCGTAAGCGGGCCGGCCGCAGAACTGATAGAGAGCCCCGGCCGAGGCGGTAACCAATTGCGTGTGATCGGTGTAGATCCAGTGGGTCTGGAGATACTGGAATTCGGTCATGCCACCGAGATCGGGAAGGGGCGTGTTGCCGAATAGATATTGGTTTGATACCGGGTCGGTCCCTTTCTCGAAACCGAGCGCAATGTTGCCATAGGCCTGGAAATTGCCGCTATGGAATTTGGCCTTCAGTTCAACGCCCTCAACGACGCCCTGGGCGTAGTTAAAAGCGCTGAGCACGTAAGCCTGGCCGAAAAGACCATTGTCGATGAGGTCGGTCGCGATCTTGTAATAGGCATCGACGCCGAGATCGAGATCGGTGCAGTCCTTGGCCGCCGGCTTAGTGCAACCGAACGGAATATTTTGATCGACACCGGCGTCGAAATAATGTGACCGCTCCGGCAGAACCGGATCGTTTCCCTGGCCGGTCGGCGCCGCCGCGGTGGTATTGTTGAACAAAGCGATATTTGCGGGCGCCGCTTCGACCATCACCGGCGGAGTGAAGTAACGCGCATAGCCGGCGTGGAACTTCGTATACTCGAACGGCGTGTAGACGAAGCTAATCCGCGGGCTCAATTGGTTGGCGTCGACGAATTGCCACATCTGGTCGAAGCGAAGCCCGCCGTTGATGGTGAACTTGTCGGTCAACTTCCATTCGTCCTGCACGTACACGCCGGCAAGCCAGCCGGTCGCGGAGACGTTGTCGGTAATATTGAACGGTGCATCGACCGGGGCTCCGCCGACCACGGGTTCGACCAGCGACGTGTTGCCGACAAAGGCCTGCTCACCGCTCAAGAAAAACCCGGTGCGGACGGTGTGCGCCGGATTGATCTGATACGAGCCGTCTGCCTGGATTCCGTTGGTAACGGACTGGCGCACGACGTCCGAGGCGACGCCATTGATCAACAAATCACCAAGCTGATCCGGCTCGTAGTGCAACCGGTCATAGCGCATGAAATAAGAAATCTGCCCGTCAAAACCGTTGATCGATCGCTGCAGCGCCAGCACGCTGTACTGGGTGTCTTCGTACTGGTTCTCGTTGAGCGCTGCCGAATTGAAGCTGGTAACGCCGAACGCGCTGGTGACGCCGCCATTCAACCCGACCGGCTGACCCGGTACGTTGGGAATCTGAAACGAACTGGTGGACGTACCCGCGATCAAGCTCAGCCGCGTATAGGGGTCGACGAACGTCGACATGTAGGCGAAGCCCTTTTCCTGTTGTGAGAAGTCGTGGATCGGGCTGTAGGAGGGGAGCGGATTTTCGAGGCCTTCCTTGGTTTGCAGGTAACGCCCGACGAAGAAGTACTGGACGCCGGGAAAGCAATCCGCACCCGGCAAAGCGCGGGTTCCGGGAGCCGGAGTCGCCGTCGGACAGGTGCTGCCGAATGTGCCGCCGTATTGGATCGTCGGGGTGAACGTGCCCTGACTGCCGCCGTAAAGGCTGATCTGGCCGGTGTTGTTGAAAACGTCAGGGCGTGTCGTGATGTCGACGAGACCAACCGTGCGCAAGCCGTATTCGGCCGGAAGCGCGCCGGTGATCAGGGCGATGCTGCCGATCCAGCTGGCGTCGAGAATGCTGCCGAAGCCGGTCAGTCCGTCCGGCAGCATCACGCCGTTGATGCGAAACTGTAGGTTGGCATGATCGTTGCGGACGTGAAGGAGGCCGCTTGCGGCGGAGTCCTGCGACACCCCAGGGGTCTGCAACAGGATTTTTTCCACCGGCTGGTTGTCGCCGCCGGGAAGCGCCTGGACGGTCGACTGAGTGATAGTGGCCGAAGTGGTGCCGATGGTCGTGTAGAGATTGCTGCGGCTTTGATCGAAGGCGTCTGCCTTGGCGTTAAGCTGCGCGGCCGGCGTGACCGCCACCGCCGGCGCGGAAGGCGGTGCCGCGCGCGCGGCTTTCGGTCGCGGCTTCGGCTTTTCCTTCGGCGCGCTGACGACGACTTCCGGAAGCTGAACTTGTGCCGCCGCCGATTCGATGAGGATCGTTGGCCCGAGAACCGTACAACAACACAGCACACACGTGCGAAACGGACGGGAAACATCGATGGGCATAGCACTCCGCCATTGAGCAAAAAATCGAATGACCGGCAGAACGAGTGCGGTCGCGCTGGCGCGGAGTCAGATGTGCAAGAAGTGTTCGCGCCTTGAGACGCCGCCGGCGCAAACGCGCACGGCGGGTCCGAAGATCAGCTACGACCGAGGATCAGGCGATCGGTGGAGCGCGAGGCTGGAATGCCAAACGGCGTCGCGCCACCAAGAACAGCGCACGCGGGTTGAAATGTTCGACGGCCATCGACGCCGTCGGCAACGGCAGCACCGGCGGCGCCGGCACAAACGAATTGGCCGTCAGGTAAACACTGGCGCAGATCGGGCAGTAAGCATCGTCGTCGTCTCTCGTATCCAATTGTCCGACGACGAACGATTGCGTGGAGTGGCCAGCCGTAGCTGACGCCAAGCGCGCCGGATCGGTATGCGAAATCCCTTCCAGATGGACGTGCCCAAAGGACACGACCATCTGCAGGGCCAGCGCGAATAGCGCGAGCCGGGTGGCAAAACTTCTGATCGACTGCGGCGGCCGCATTGCTAGGTTCAGTGTAAGGTTATAACATTACAAGACGCAAGGCTTTGATGTCTTCTGGGTTGAGTGGTCGTTTTGCCCGCTTGCAGATCCTGTTTGCTCGATGCCAAGTCTAGAATCATTCTAGTATGATTCTCCGCGAAAGGGGACGGCCTATGAGAGTGTGGATTGTGCCGGTCGTTTTGTTCGCGATGGTTGCCAGCAATCCAGCCGTGGCAAGAGGCGGCACGGAAGCGCATGAAATCGCTTCCGCTCATCATGATGACGACCCGCCTACAGGCTCCATCGGTTGCCGCCGCGGGCGATATCACGATCCCCATGATTACGGATGTATTGCCCCTGCTGACCTCATGCACTGATAAACCCCTTCGGTTTCACCATTTAGCTTTGCCCCCGCGTCTTAATTTGGTTCAGCTTTAGGGCGTTTTATTTGATCAGAACATTCCCATGCGTTCGCTTGCCATGTAACCGGCGAGCAACGCGATGCCAAAGGCGATGACAAGCACCGCGGCGCCGACCTCGACGCCGCGCAGCGCCAACGCCGCGTAGCCAGGCCGCGTCGCGGCGACTTTTTGCGCCGCCGCACGTGCGGCCACCGCCAACGTCGCGATGGCGGCAACCGTGATCGCGGTGCCCAGCCCCATCACAAATGTCGAAGCGACGCCGGCCAGGAAAAGACCCTGCGCCAGCGCAAAGACGAGAACGATGATGGCGCCCGAGCAGGGCCGTAAGCCCACGGCGACAATGGCGGAAAATCCGCGATGCCAGCCGCCAGGGCCGGCCAACTCTTCCGGCTCGGGTCCATGGGCATGACCCCAGGGCAGAACATCTCCATCTTCCTCGGCATGATGGTGATGGTCGTCGTGTGAATGGCCATGCCCATGTCCCTGATCATGCGCGTGGGCGTGCGCGCCTTTTGCGTGATCGTGATCGCCGTGATCACATTTATCATCGTGCCCCTCATGAGTATGCGCGTGGTGTCGATGATGATTGCGTCTGTCCGCTGCCGCTTCACGCGCCGGACCGGGAGATTTGATCTCGCGCCAAGTGCGAAGAAAGCCCCTGCCCTTGACCCAAAATAGCCGCAGGCCCAGGAGCACGATCAGCGCGTAGCTCACGATCTCGATGACGCGGACCGTGTCACCCATGATCTTCGCCGTGGCGCCGAGCAGCGCGGCGGCGACCCCGACGATGACGATGGCGGTGACGGCTTGCAGAATCGCGGAAGCAAACGACAACACAATGCCGCGCCGCCAGGTTTCCTCGTTGGCAACAAGGTAAGACGAGATCACCGCCTTGCCGTGCCCGGGACCGGCGGCGTGAAAAATGCCGTAAATAAACGAGATGCCCATCAGCGCCCACAGCGCCGAACCGTCAGTTTTAGCCGCATGAATGAGGCCCGACAGCGCGCGATAAAAGCGCGACTGTTCGGCGAGTATCCAGCCGGTGATGCCGGTAGGTGCTGGCTGACGCATACCGACGAACGGGTTGGTGTCGGCGATCGCGGATACGTGGGCACTCAGCGCGATCGCCAGAATGCAGGCCGCCAGCGCGAGCAACAGACGGTGGATGATAAGGCCGCGACTGGAGGGGTTCACGAGCACTTCACCCAAATCGTGCTGGTTGACGTCGTGACCATTCCGGCAATCGAACCGGGAGCCGGGGCAGCGTCGTCCGCCGACGTCTTGACCAGCGGCCGGCATTGCGCCGGCGCGCCGATCAAGTGGACGGGATCGAAGCGAGCGAAACTCAGATAGAAATACAATTGCGGATCGTAGATCAAAACTTCCAACGATTTCGCGGGCGCCGGGCTCTTTAAGGGCAGCATGAAGTTGAGCGTGATGGCGCCCCGCTTCGGATCGTAGTCGCTGAAATAATCCGCAGGCCCGGCGAAAACTTCGTTCTGCCGCTCGCCGTCTAGTCTGACGAATGTGAAATAGCCGAAGTCCCTCAGCCCATCCATGTATGTCTGCGTCAGCGGGCCAAGCTCCTCGCGCGAGAACGTACCTTGGGTCTTTTGCTCGATGCCGCGCGTGGCGAAGGTGGAAAACATTTCATCGAACGTCCACACTTGACGCACCCCGGTGATCGAACCCTCCGGATTGTATAGAAGCTCAGCAACAACGCTGATCCAGACATGTGGATGCGCGGCGACACGGCCCGGAGCCATGAGCGCGCCCGCCGCCAGAGCGGTGACGCCGATTGCCACGTGCACGAGGCGCTCTCTCCATTGTAGGCGAGCGCGCGGTGTTACAAGCATTTCACTGAACTCCGCTCACTTTCAGCTCAGCACGGTCAGGACGCCAGCGATAACCGTAACGATGGTGAGCGCGGCTGCGGTAAGAATCGCGCCGGGCGCCGGGTCGGTCCAAAAAATGACCGCCCACAACAGAATGGTAAGCGCGGCGCACGCGAATCCCAGCATCTTTATCGTCAATTCCATAGCGTTCCGCCGGTGAGTAAAATCGAATGACCGATCCGCAGGCGGCCGCGCTGACACGAGGCAATTGGGAAGATGCGTCACGCTTCGCGCATGCCGCTCTAACGCCAGCAATGTCGAAGATCAGCTGCCGCCGGAGCTTAGGCCACCGGCGGTGCGCGCGACTGGAACGCCAGCCGGCGCGGCGCGACGAGTAAAGCGGCGCCATAGTCGATATGAGCAATCGCGCTTGAAAGCAGCAGCGGCACCGGCAGAAGCGGCGGCAACGGAACAAACGAATTAGAGGCTAGAGTGAGGCTGGCGCAGATCGCGCAGTAGTCGTCTTTGTCGCCAGGTTGCTGCGCCGGCAGCGATTGCGCGGTGTGCGTCGGCCGGCCCGCTGCAGACGCGTTGGAAGAAATCCGGACACCGTCGAGGTGGACGTGCCCGAAGGAGACGGCAAGTTGGAAGGCGAGTGCAATGAGCGCCAGCCAGCTGCCGAATCTGCCGTCGTTGCAAAATCTACGCATGGATCCGCTGCATCACCGCCGCGTCGGCTCTTGTGCCGCGATCGAACGACTGTAACGACGGACCGCCAAGGAGTGCAAGGGCAGTACCGCATGCCAGCCTCAGCAGACCATCAGCGCTTGGTATTCGAAGCTGCGGCACATCGTCGTCGCCGTTGCCCGCGCCTTCAGCTCAGAAAAAAGCCGCGGACCGGCTTAAGCCGTGCCCGCGGCGGTCGATTTTTGACTCTTACTGCGACGGATCCTTGGGCGACCACAGCTTGATTGGCGAGGTCTTCTCGTAGGCCATGCCGTTCGGATAGCTGATGGCCTCCATTTGCAGACCCCACGGCGTGAGGAAATAGAAGATGCTCTGGCCGGCCGCCGGGCCCTGATCGACTGGCAGGTTGAAGAAGGTCTTCACGCCCTTGCTGTCGAGGTAGTCTTTTGCCGCCTTGATGTCGTCGACGTAGAAAGCAATGTGATAGCCGCCGATGTCGCTGTTCTTCGGCGTCATGTTCTTCTGGTCGGGCGAGGTGTACTGAAACAGCTCGATGTTGGAGCCGTAACCGCAGCGCAGTTGTACGATTTTATTGATCACCGCGCGCGGATTGACGTTGACCAGCTGCGACATGAAATCGCCCTTCTCGTCGGCAAACGGGCCGAACGCCATGGCCTCCTTGCAGCCGAGCACGCCGACGAAAAAGTCGGTCGCTTGTTTCATGTCGGGCACGGTGATGCCGGTATGATCGTGGCCGCGCAGGCCGGGCACACCGTCGGCGCGGGCTGCTGTAGCGGCTGCAATCAATGCTGCGGCGGCCGCCGCGAGGGCGAGATGACGACTGAAGCGATACACAGTTACCTCCTGTCTGTCGGGACTAATCTGCACATCGCGCCGAAGCTGCCCCGGTTGCCAGCGGCACGATTTTTCTTCAACCGGGAACGGCGGCCTCCGCCGCCGCACCCCGGGTGAGCCATCCCGGATCGACTGTCGGCAGCGGAATGGCGTCGATAAGCATGCGCGTGTAGTCGTCGGCGGGCGCGGTGAACACCCGTTCGCAGGGACCTTCCTCGACCACTCGGCCTTCGCGCATGACGACAACGCGTTGACAGATCGAGCGCACCACCGAAAGGTCGTGACTAATAAACGCCAGCGCGAGATGCATTTCGCTCGTCAGCTCTTTGAGCAGACGGAGCACTTGCGCTTGCGTGGACACATCGAGTCCAGACACAATCTCGTCGGCAAGCACGAAATCGGGCTTGAGCACCACCGCACGCGCAATACCGACGCGCTGACGCTGTCCGCCGGAAAGCTCGAACGAATAGCGCTCGACCGTATTACGCGACAGCCCGACGCGATCGAGCACGCCGTGCACCAGCGAAAGCGCCGCCTTGCGGCTGGTGGCGAAGCCGTGGAGCACGAGCGGCTCGGTCAGAATGCGGCCGATGGTGTGCCGCGGATTGAGCGACGACATCGGATCCTGGAAAATCATCTGCATACGGCGGCGCAGTGGCCGCCGTCCCTTTTCATCAATCGCGGTGATGTCGGCGCCATCGAAAGTCACCGTGCCCGCCGTGGGCTCGACCAGACCCAACAGCGCGCGGCCGAGGGTGGTCTTGCCGGAACCGGATTCGCCGACGATGCCGACGGTTTCGCCGCGGCCGACGCGAAGGCCGACGCCGTGCAGAACCGGGACTCGTTTGCGGGAGCCGAAAAGCTGCGCAGAACGGCGGCCATACGCCACCACGAGCCCGCGCGCGACCACGAGATCGTCAGCCATCGCGCGCCTCCCCGACCGAGCCGCCGGCATCGAAGGCCGCGATCTCGGCGCGTAAAGCGGCCACGACCTCCGGCGGTGTCGGCTCCAACCCGGTGTCAGGCCGATCGTAACGCGGGTTCGCCGCGAGCAAGGCCTGGGTATAGGGGTGTCGCGGGTTTTGCAGGATGTCGGCGGTGCGGCCCTGTTCCACCACTTTGCCCATATACAGCACGCTCACCCGATCGCAGATTTGTGCGACGACGCCGAGATCGTGCGAAACGAACAGCACGCTAGTGCCATGCCGTTCCTGCAGCGCGCGAATGAGACGCAGAATTTGCTTTTGCACGGTGACATCGAGCGCGGTGGTCGGCTCGTCGGCAATGACGAGCTTCGGCTCGAGCGCAAAGGCCGCGGCAATGAGCACCCGCTGGCGCATGCCGCCGGAAAGCTGGTGCGGATAACTCGACAGCACGCGTTCGGGATCGCGGATCTGCACCTCCGCCAGCAAGGCGCGGGCACGAAGCCTTGCTTCCCTCATCGACAATCCGCGCTTTAAACGCAAACCATCGGTCATCTGCGCATCGATCCGGCGCGATGGATTCAGCGCCGTTGAAGGGTCCTGCGGCACCAGCGTGATGTCACGGCCGAGGACGGCGCGCAGTTCGGTCGCCGGAAGCGCAAGAAGATCGCGGCCCTCGAACACGATGCGGCCGCTGGTGATTTTCACCTGCGCGGGAACGATACCGAGAATGGCTTTGGCGATGGTCGATTTCCCGGCGCCGCTCTCACCGACGAGCCCATGCACTTCCCCAGTATCGACGGTCAGCGACACCCGCCGCAAGATCGGCGCGCCAGCAGCGCGCAACGAAATCGCGCTGAGCGCTTCAATGACGAGCCGCGGCGCGATCATCGGCGCAACACCGGATCGAGGCTGCGCGCCAAGCCATCGCCGAGCTGGTTGAAGGCGACCACGGTCGCGAACAAGGCCGCAAGCGGCACGGCAAGCACCCACCAGGCCTCG
Source organism: Xanthobacteraceae bacterium (assembly GCA_036845025.1). Classification (GTDB taxonomy): domain Bacteria; phylum Pseudomonadota; class Alphaproteobacteria; order Rhizobiales; family Xanthobacteraceae; genus BOG-931. Next base: position 14,938 of record DAIUEQ010000011.1, read on the forward strand.
TGCACAATCTGCCGTCCCTCGGCGATCATGCCGCCCCAAGTCGGCGTATCCGACGATACCGACAAGCCGACGAAGGAAAGGATCGCTTCGACCACGACTGCGATGCCCATTTCCAGCGTCAGGAGCGCAATGAGCACCGGAACGACGTTGGGCAGAACCTCACGAAACAACGTAGCCACGCGCGAGAAACCAATAGTGCGCGCGGCGACGACATAATCCATCTGCGCCTGGTTCATGGTCTCGGTGCGGACGACCCGGCAGAATCGCGTCCAGTCGATCACGACAATCGCGATGATGACCGAATGCAATCCGGTGCCGAGAATTGCGACCAGGAGTATCGACAGAAGAACCGGCGGAAAGGCCATCCAGATATCGACCGCGCGCGAAATCAAGGCGTCGACGAATGGGCCGAAAAAGCCGGCAAACAACCCGAGCAGGGAGCCAATCAGACAAGCAAGTCCTGCGGCGACGAAGGCGACCGTCAGGGACACCCGGGTGCCGAAAACGACGCGCGAAAGTACGTCGCGGCCAAGTCCGTCGGTGCCGAGCAAAAATCCGGGCTCGGCGTCCGGAAATCCGGCGGGCGGCAGCGTCGCATTGAGCAGGTTCTGCACCAGCGGATCCTGTGGCGCGATCAGCGGCGCGCCGATGGCAAGGATGATCAAAAAGCCGATGAAGCCACCGGCCCAAACCACCTTGGGGTCGCGCAACAACCGCGTGGCTACCGAAGGCGGCCGCGGGCCGGCATCCGCCGCTTGTACCGTCGATGGTGCCCAATGTTCCAAGCGGCCGATCCTGCTCAGCCGTAGCGCAGTCGCGGATTGAGGGCCGCCACAGCAACATCGACGCCGATATTGATCAGGATGAAGATCACCCCGAACAAGAGCACCAAGCCCTGGATCACCGGGAAATCGCGGTTGATCACCGCGTCGATGGCGAGATTGCCGATGCCGGGATAGGCGAAGATGCGCTCGACAATCACCGTCCCGCCGATCAGGAAGGTGAACTGCACGCCGGTTAGCGCGAGCGCCGGACCGATAGCGTTGCGCAACGCCTCCTGCAACACCAGGCGCAACTCGCGAAAGCCCTTGATCCGCGCCAGCAATACATAATCCTGCAGCATCGCTTCCTTCAGCGATTGTTTGAGGATGCGCACAATGACGGCGGCAAGTGGCAGCGCGAGCGCCAGCGCCGGCATGATCATGTGGCTCAAAATATTGCCGGCCACCGCAAACCGGCCGGTCAAGATGCTTTCGATCAAATAGAATCGCGTCGCGAAGCCTTCGGCCAACTCTGGATCGATGCGTCCGGTGAGCGGCAAAACCGGGAGTGCGACGGCGAACAAAAGGACCAGAGCGAGCGCCCAGATGAAATCGGGCACTGCGAGCAAGATCGAGTTGACACCGTCAATGATGGTTTCGCCGATGGTGCGTCGCATCAGCGTACCGGCGACGGCGACTGTACCGCCGATCGCGACGGCGATGACGAGCGCGGCGATTGCCAACTCCAGGGTTGCCGGCAAGCGCGACGCCAGCACCTCGGTGACATAACGATGCAACGTAATCGAAGTCCCGAAGTCTCCAGTGACGATGCCGCCAACCCAGATGCGGAACTGTTCCGGTATCGACGCGTCGAACCCGTAATGCGCCTTAAGCGCGGCGATATCGGCGGCGGTAGCGCCCGGTCCGATCATCATCGCTACCGGATCGCCGGGCACGACGCGCAGCAGAACGAATACAATCACCGCAACGCCCGCAAGCGTTATCAGCGCCATGGCCGCGCGTCTGAAGATGACGGCTAGCAGCATGCACGGTCCTTAAACCTGACGATGGGCCGCCGCGCCGCGTTCCCGGCGCGGCGGCGGACCGCATCGACCGGAATTACGCCTTCGAAACCAGCGTCGCCGGCTGCAAGGCGCCGGACGTGTTCGGCGTTACCTTGAGATCGGCCTTGTAGAGGATCGGCTGGTAGTATTGCAGCAGCGGCAGCACGTAGCCCTGCTCCGCGATATAGCGATCGACCGCTTTCCAGCCGGCGATGCGCTTGGCCTCGTCCTTCTCGCCCCACAGCGGGCCGATCTTGGCGTCGAGGTCATCCGAATGCCAGCCCGAGTGCGGCGACTTGGAGAACATGGCGTGACCGGTGGAGGTCGACGGATCGCCGATCGCATTGCCCCAGTTATAGAATGCCGCGGGCGCCAGCTTATGCGACATACGCAGCTCGAAATGCTTGGCGATTTCGTAGACTTCGATGTCGGCGTCGATACCGACGTTGCGCCACATGCCGACGACCGCCTGGATCATTTCGTAATCCTTCGGCTTGTAGCCGCGCGTCGTCTGGATGGTGAACTTGACCGGTTTGTCTTTGGAAAAGCCGCTCTTCGCGAGGAGCTCGGCCGCGAGCTTCGGATCGTGCGCGACCTTGATCGAAGGATCGTAGGCTGCGTATTCCGGCGCCTCGAGAGTGTCGATCCGCGCGCCATAGCCGCGCAGGAGCCGCTTGATAATCGCGTCCTTGTCGACGGCGTGACACATGGCGAGCCGCACGTTCTTATCGTCCATCACACCGCCATTGGTGATGAAGATCATGCCGATGTCGGAAATCGGCTTGCACTCACCCTTCAGGCCCGCCTTGACCCGCAGGCGGTCATATTCTTCGTAGGGAACTTCCAACGTGATGTCGGACGAGCCGCTTTCGATCTCGGCGACCCGACTGGTCGCATCCGGAACGAACTTGAATACCACAGTCTCGAATGCCGGCTTGCCGCCCCAGTATTTCGGATTGGCTTTGAGCCGCAGGTACGCATTGCCCTCGTAGGCATCAACCATGTACGGCCCGGTGCCGATCGGCTTTTTCTCGAAGCCATCCGGACCGACTTTTTCATAGTAATTCTTGGGCAAGACGTAGCCGGACAGAAAAGCCATCCACTTGAACAAGTCAGGCTCGAATTGAATGACGTCGGCCGTGATGCGCTGCCCGTCGATCTTGTAGTTGCCGATGCCCTGCCAAACGAACGCGACCATGTTCCCGTTCTTGGCGTCGGCTTCGTGCTGCAGGCTCCAGACCACGTCCTCGGGGGTGAACGGCGAGCCGTCGTGCCAGACGACATCCTTGCGCACGTCCATCCACACCTTGGACTTATCGTCGTTCCATCCCCAACCGGTGAGCAGGCCCGGCTCGAAGGCGAGGTTCGGCTTCTGGCCGATGTACTGATCGAAGATCGAACGATAGATCGCCTGAATGGTCGGATTGACCGACGACGGCCCCGCGTCCGGATTGAACGACGGAAGGTTCACGTTGTAGGCGATGTTAAGCGTATTGCCCGCAGCAGCAGCCGCGAAACGCTGTGGTGCAAGCACCGATGCCAGGATGCCGCCGCTCGTCGCGAGCGCCTGACGACGCGTGAGGTTGAACATTTAAACTCTCCCCGTTTGAACCGCCGCACGCGCCATGCCGCGCGCTCGGCACTCCCTGTGCACTTTAGCGGCCCTGAACCGCCAGCAACTAATACTTTAAGTGTAAAGTAAAGGCCGGACAAGCTGAAGCCATGGGCTTTTTGCGCTATTTTAGGGCTGTTTGGAAGCTCAAGCGGCCGCGCCACCGGAATCTTCCTTAAGGCGCGATCGCAAACCTGCCCGCGCGCAAGCGACGATGCGCCGCCGTTGCAAGAGCTGCCGGAAACTCCCATAAATAATCAGAGTCGGTCGGCCGCGTTGGATCGATGGTCCGACCCGGAGGCTTTTTATGGCTGAACGCTCGTTTGCACGCGAAGTGCAAGATCTCAAGCTCGGCGAAGGCGACGAATTCCGCGGCGAAGGAATTCTCGCGATCACCAAGGCGTTGCTGCAATCGGGCGTGGCTTACGTCGGCGGCTACCAGGGCGCGCCGATCTCGCACCTAATGGATGTGCTTGCCGACGCCAAGGATGTGCTCGACGAGCTGGGCGTTCACTTCGAGAATTCGGCGTCGGAGGCAGCCGCCGCGGCAACGCTTGCCGCTTCGGTGCACTATCCGATCCGTGGCGCGGTAACCTTCAAGGCGCCGGTCGGCATCAATGTCGCTTCGGATGCGATCGCCAATCTCGCGTCCGGCGGCGTTACCGGCGGCGCACTAATTATAATTGGCGAGGATTACGGCGAAGGCTCCTCGATCATGCAGGAGCGCTCGCATCCCTTCGCCATGAAGTCTCAGGTGTGGTTGCTCGATCCGCGGCCGAACCTGCCGACGATCGTCAAGATGGTGGAAGAGGGCTTCGAACTGTCCGAAGCGTCGCACACGCCGGTCATGCTGGAGGTGCGCATCCGCGCTTGTCACGTCCACGGCCGCTTCACGACCAAAGCGAACAAGAAGCCGAGCTTCACGCTACGTCAGGCCCTGGAAAATCCCCGCCGTGACACCCAGCGCGTAGTGCTGCCGCCGGCGTCGTATCTTCACGAGCGCGAGAAAGTCGAGCAGCGCTGGCCGGCCGCGGTCAAATTCATCAAGGAGCGCAAGCTCAACGAATTCTTCGGTCCCGAAACCGGCGATGTCGGAATCGTCGTCCAGGGCGGCATGTACAATTCGGTGATGCGTTCGCTACAGCAGCTCGGACTCGCCGACGTCTACGGCGATACCGCCGTGCCGATCTATTGTCTCAATGTCACCTACCCGATGATTGACGACGAAGTAGCGGCGTTTGCCATCGGCAAGAAGGCCATCCTCATGGTCGAGGAAGGCCAGCCCGAATTCATCGAGCAGGCGGTCAATACCATCCTGCGGCGGCGCGACATTCAGACCAAGATCAACGGCAAGGATGTATTGCCGATGGCCGGCGAATACACGCCGCAGGTTGTCACCAAGGGCATCAAGGCGTTCCTCGAACTGCACGGCAAGAACTTGCTCGGCAATTCACCGCCGCCGCCGGACGCGTCGGCCGTTCTTGCCGACCCCAAAGTCATGGAAATGGTGAAGGCGCTGCCACCGCGACCACCGAGCTTCTGCATCGGGTGTCCCGAGCGGCCAATCTTCGCCGCCATGAAACTCGTGCAGCAAGAGCTTGGCGAACATCAGATCGCTGGCGACATTGGCTGCCATCTGTTTGCCAGCCTGCCGCCATTCAACGTTGGCGCCACCACGATGGGTTACGGCCTCGGCCCGGCCTCGTCGTCCGCCTTCAACGTCAAGGCTGACAAAAAGCCGATTTCCATCATCGGCGACGGCGGCTTCTGGCACAACGGCCTTTCCACCAGTGTCGCCAACGCCGTCTACAACAAACAAGACGGCGTCATCATGGTGGTCGACAACTTCTATTCAGCGGCGACCGGCGGCCAGGATATTCCGTCGTCGCGCGCGCTCAATCCAGAGCGCTCGACCAACAACGGCATCGTCGAAGCGGTCAAGGGCGTCGGCGTCAAATGGGTGCGCCATCTCGACCGCACCTATGACGTGGCGCGGATGCGCGATTTCCTGCGAGAGGCGCTGACCACGAAGGAAGGCGGCCCGAAAGTAATCGTCGCTTCGTCGGAATGCATGCTCAACAAGCAACGACGGGTGAAGCCGCTGTTTAACAAAGCCGTGCGCGACGGCGAGCGCAAAGTGCGCGAGCGCTTCGGCGTCGACGAGGACGTCTGCACTGGCGATCACGCCTGCATCCGCCTGTCGGGCTGTCCCTCGCTTTCGGTCAAGCACACGGACGATCCGCTCAAGGACGATCCGGTGGCGGCGATCGACCAAAACTGCGTCGGCTGCGGCAATTGCGGCGAAGTCTCGGAAGCGGCCGTGCTGTGTCCCTCGTTCTACCGGGCCGACATTATTCATAATCCGACGGCGTTCGATCGCTTCATGGCGGGACTGCGCCGCGCGGTGATCGGCTTTCTGCAGCGCCGCCGCGAAGCGCACCGCGTCGCGTTTGCGGATTGAGCATGAACGACCTCTCCGGCACGCCATCGACGACGCCGACGCGCTTCACCGCCGAGCGTCCGATCTGCGTTGCGGTCATGGCTATGGGCGGCCAGGGCGGCGGCGTGCTGGCCGACTGGATCGTCGAACTTGCGGAAGCCCAGGGGTGGCATGCGCAGTCGACGTCGGTGCCGGGCGTCGCCCAGCGCACCGGTTCGACGCTTTATTATGTCGAGATGTTGCCGCCGAAGGCCGGGCGCGCGCCGATCCTGTCGCTGATGCCAGCGCCCGGCGAAGTCGACATTGTCATTGCCGCCGAGCTCGCCGAAGCCGGACGTTCCATCCTGCGCGGTTTGGTGACGCCCGATCGCTCGACGCTCGTCGCTTCGACCCACCGGCTCTACTCCGTCGCCGAGAAGGAGAAGCCGGGCGACGCCACCGTCGAACCAAACCTGATTGTCGAAGCGGCCGGCGTGGCCGCAAAGCGCATTCTCGCTTTCGACATGGAGGCGCTTGCCAACAAGAACAACAGCCACATTTCGGCGTGCCTGTTCGGCGCGCTCGCCGCGTCCAACACGCTGCCATTTGACCGCTCGGCCTTCGAGGCGATTATCAAGGCTGGCGGCCGCGGCGTCGAACCGAGCCTAAAGGCTTTCGACGCGGCATACGATCAAGCCGCCGGCACCGCGCCCGTGGCGCTTCCCGCAGTCAAGCGTCCGGGCAAGCATTTCGCACCCTTGCCCGCGTCGGCCGGACGCGCCGACCTCGACGCGCTCCTGACCCGCATCCGCGGCTTTGCCGAACCGCTGCAGCCGATGCTGTTTGCCGGCGCCAAAAAGCTCGTCGACTTTCAGGATCCGGCTTATGCCGGCGAGTATCTCGACCGTGTCGCGAAAATCTACGAGCTTGACCGCGCGCAAGGCGGCGCCGGCAAGAATTTCGCGCTGAGCGCGGCGGCGGCAAAATACCTCGCCATCGCCATGGCCTATGACGACGTTATCCGCGTTGCCGATCTGAAAACCCGTGCCTCGCGGTACGACCGCGTGCTGCGGGAAAATTCTGTGGGCAGCGATCAGATCGTCTACACCACCGAGTACATGCATCCGCGGCTTGAGGAAGTCGCCGGCACGATGCCGGCGCCGCTCGGCCGTTTCGTGGAGGCCCACCCTGCCCTGTTCGGCTGGGCGTTCCGTAGCGGACGGCGTGTGCGCTCTGGGACCCTCCACTGGTTCCTGATGCTCTATGTGCTCGGCGCCTTAAAGCCGATTCGGCGAACGACATTGCGCCATCGGCGCGAAATCGCGCATCTGGAGAAGTGGCTCGCAGTCGCGACCGGGACTGTCGCGCAAAACTACGACGTCGCGGTCGAAGTTCTCAACGTGCGCCGCCTGGTCAAGGGCTATTCTGACACGCACGCCCGCGGTGAATCGAAATTCGAGCGCGTGCTGAGCGCCGTACCGGTGCTCGCCGCCCGCGACGACGGCGCCGACTGGATGCGGCGGCTACGCGACGCCGCTTTGATGGACGAAAGCGGCATTGCACTCGACGGCGCACTCAAAACAATCGCGACGCTTTAAGCACATACGCTGTCAATTTGCGGCGCGCGCGCCGAGGCTAAACTCAACGCTAATCTAGAGTGCAGCGCGGTGGACCAGCGTTCGGTCTGCCGTCGGCCGCGCGCGCAACAGCAGATAGAACGCAACGACATGCGTGATCATCAGCGCAGGCACGTAAATGATCGGAATTGCATAGGCGGCGCCCAACTCACCCGCCAACGTCGGCAGGCCGAGTTCGTTGCCGTGGTAATAGGCGATGAGGAGATCGACCGCACCCACGGCGTTGAAGACGACAACAAGCAGCCAGAATAACGGGCGTATTCTCACCGTTAGCAACGCCAGCATGGCGAGGATTCCGGTGGCAAAATCGCCGTAGGCAGCGTAGCTGGCGAAGCCGGCCGGTAAGTTGGCGCCGACCACGCCGGGAATGATGAATGCGAGTCCGAAAAAGCGAAAGCTGTGCAGCGTCGCGATGACGCGGTGCGCTTCGATGTGGTCCATCGATCTGAGCCACGGCCACCCATAGGCGGCGAGGATGAGGAGCCAAGGGACATAACCGAGAACGAGCTGTGTTTGGAAGATCATGGCCGGCGACATTTTTGGTCTCCATTCGATCTTGTGTTTACGTCGCGAAGCTAGTAGTACCTGTATATGCAGATATCGGACTTCGGTCAAGTTGGAGCCCCGCGAACGGAGTGGTCCCAAGCACCAAGAAGGCCGTGACTCTTAAGGGATCGCAGCATGAGAAAATCAAAGACGGACAACGACCTTCAAGACGTCATGGGCTGTACCTGCCTTCGCATCCGGCGAACCACCCGCCTGATGACGCAGATCTACGAACACGCCCTCGAGGGCATCGGATTGACCATCAATCAATTCGGGCTGTTGGCAAACCTTTATGGCGTCGATCACTTTCGTTCGACTGGATTGTCGATGGGCGCACTTTCCGAACGCTTGGGAACAGATCCGACAACGCTCAACCGCACGCTTAAGCCGCTCGCGGCAAAGCGTTTGGTCAAGAACACCCCCTCTCCCGAGGATGCCCGTGTCCGGATCGTTTGCATTACCGAGGACGGAAAGCGCGAATTTCTCGAGGCAATCCCGTCGTGGCGGCTCGCGCAAGCGCGAGTCGAAAGCGCCCTTGGAACAAAAACAAAATCCGCACTGAACGACCTGCTCGATCTGTGCAGCGACGCGCTGTCGCGTAGCGAGTGAGCCACGGCCTCATTACCGGCATACCGGATGCGAGGCCGTGAGATGCTTCCACCACCGCTATAAATCAAAACCCTGCATCGGCAGATCGAAATAGGCCTGCGCGATGCGGCTGGCGACGAAGTCGGGCTGGTGCACCGGATTATTGCGGAAGGTGGCGAAGTCGCGGAAGAAACGCTGCATCGGCTCGCCGTCCCTGATGCTTGCCGTGCTCGACGCGCGGAACAGATCGTAACCGGCTTCCCAAGCGAGCCGCGATGCCTGATGCTGCATGCCCATGACCAGCATGGTTTCGCGCGGACCGAATTGGCCGGTGCCATCCATCCGCGCCTTGGCGAATTCGACATAGAGTTCGGCGGTGCGCAATAAAACCGCCTCGGCCGCATTCGTCGTCGTCAGCGCCAGACCGAAAATGCGCTGCCAATCATAATGCTGGTATTTCATGATCGGTTGCGCGGACAGGAGCGGCTTGGTGGTGCGAATGTGCTTTTCAAATTCCTCGAGGGCCGCCCAGGCGGCACCGACCTGCGAACAGGCAAGCTCGCCCGCGCCGAACGCCATGAAGATGCCGTTGTAGAGTGGATTACCGTGCAGTTTCGCGCCCGGCGTCAGGCCGGTGCCGTCGTCGCCGATAATGGTCTCGTCGACGAAATCCTCCGGAATGAATGCATCGCGGATGACGACGCTGTTCGAGCCAGAGCCTTTTAGTCCGAACATGTCGTGCCAGTCGTCGAGCATCTCGAATTGCTCGCGCGGCACCACGACCGTGACCATGGGGCGCGTCGGTCCGCCGGGATGCGAGCCTTTCAGCGGCGCCATGCCCATGAAGTGCGTCGCATAGGGCACCCCCGAAGCGTAGCGCCACTTGCCTTTGACCCGGTAACCGCCGGGCACGGCGACGCATTCGGCATCGGGTGACGGTCCGCTCGGCGAATAGGGCGCGATGAAATGGCCGTCGGCGCCAAAGATTTTTGCTTGCGTCGCTTCGCCGAAATTGGTGGCGATTTGTAGCGCGTGGCCGCAGGCGAGCGTCAGGCCCCAGCCGATGCCGGGATCGCCGCTGGCGATTTGTACCATCGCCTTGAAGAAAGTGCGCATGTCGAATTCGTAGCCGCCGAACATCCGCGGTTGCAGGCAGCGATAAAAGCCCGCTTTAGTGAATTCGCGATGCAGCGCTTCCGAGTAATAGCCGCGCTGCTCGGCCGTTGCTGCCTCCTCCCGCACCTTCGGCCGCAGCGCTTTCGCGCGCGCGATCATGTCTTCAGGTTTCAGATTAGGTTCTGGCATCGGCACGCGCGTCGTCACGCCTGCATCCATGATATTTCCTTCCCTCAACCGAGATTTCCCCGGCAAACTTGAACTTAATGTAAAGGATGAGCGATTTTACCGCGTCCGGGAAGGGCCACCCTTGGCGCGCACTTGTCGCCTGCGGCAATGGCGCGTTGTAAGAAGGCGCGCGAGGCAACGTCTTAGATTGAGCGCCAGCTTGCCGCTGACTCAGAGAGAGGGACTTACACGCGATGCCCAGCCAACAGGAACCACCGGTTTCGCCGTCGCCTGCGCACCCGCCCGCGGAAAACGGCCGCTTTGACATCGCGGCAATCGCGGCGTCTTTGCCGGCGACTTCGGAGACGTTACTGGCGGACCATTATCTGACCGATCGGCCGGAAGCGAGCGCGCGAGTGTTTCGGGTTTATCGCCCTGTCCCGCCGCACTATCACGCCACTTGCCACGAATATTTGTATGTCTTCTCGGGCCGTGGCACGTTTTGGATGAGCGACGAGACGACGGAAGCAGAGTTTGCGCCTGGCCAGCTCCTGTTCTTCTCACGGGAAACGGTCCACGCCATTCCCAAATTGTTCGAGCATCCGGTGGTCTTCCTCTCGGTCGATACCCCGCGCCGCGACCCGCTGGATGTTATTTTCGTCAATCCGCAAGACGGCACACCGCAGACTTTCATGGCCCGCAACGCCGCGAAGGAACCGGGAAGCTAAGGGACTGAGTTCAACCAATACCGAACGTGGTCGACAGATTAGATCGCCGCCTGCGTGCCGACATAGGCGGCGATGACCGCGGGATTGTTCAACACCTCGGCGGCGGAGCCAACACCAAGCGTGCGCCCGTAATCGAGCACGTGGATGCGGTCGGCGAGATCGGCGACCATTTGCAGATCGTGCTCGATCCAGATCATCGCCAAGTTAAGTTCGCCCTTGATGCGCAAGATGAGCTGCGCCAGGTCTTCGCGCTCGGCGCGGTTTAATCCGGCCGAAGGTTCATCAAGCAGGAGAAGCTTCGGTTCGAGCGCCAGCGCGCGGGCAAAGCCGACAAGTTTCTGAATGCCGAAGGGCAGCGACGCCACCGCCGCGTGACGATGGCGAGCCAAACCGAAGAAGGACAGCACCTGCTCGACCGCTTCGCGATGGCGCAGTTCCTCGTCGCGGACGGAAGGCAAAAAAAACATCTCGCTGAGCACATTGGTCGAAATGCGTGAATGCCGGCCGGTCAGCAAGTTTTCGACCACCGTCATGTGCGGAAACACCTCGCCGTGCTGGAACGTGCGGGCGACGCCGAGGCGGGCGATGTCGTAGGGCGCGCGGCCGTTGATGTCTTCCCCGCGTAATCGGATGGCGCCCTCGCCGCGATAAATGCCGCTGATGCAGTTGAGAACGCTGGTCTTGCCGGCACCGTTCGGGCCGATCAGCGCGAGCAGTTCGCCAGCTTCCACGGTGAGCGACACGCCGGTGAGGACGGCAAGCCCGCCGAAGCGCAGCGATAAATGCTCGACCGCAAGTTCACTCACGCGGCCGCTCCGTCAGCGTGGGATCCTGACGCACGGCGCGATAGGAGCGCCGTTCCGCGCCACCGCTCTGGCCGAGATAGGCTTCCTGAACTTCGCGCCGGCCGCGCAACTCCGCGGCCGCGCCTTCGAGCACGACACGCCCGCTCTCCAGGATGTAACCGTAATCGGCGACCGCGAGCGCGACATTGGCATTCTGCTCCACCAAAAGAACGGTGATGCCGAGTTCTTGACGCAGCGCCGAGAGGCGCCGGGTCAGGTCCCCGACCACGACCGGCGCGAGGCCGAGCGAAAGTTCATCGACCAGCAGCAATTGCGGATTGCACAACACCGCACTCCCGATCGCCAGCATCTGCCGCTCGCCGCCGGAGAGCAGCCCGGCGAGCCGCGAACGCAAGCTTGTCAACGCCGGAAAGAACTGGAACACCACTTCTTCGAGCCGCCGGCGTTCCGCGGCATTGGCGCGGGCCGACGACGACGCGGTCAAATTTTCGGCGACGGTCAGGTTGGGAAACACCTTGTCGCGCTCGGGGACGAGCACAATGCCGCGGGCGGCATTGGCGTGCGGCGGCCGGTTCTCGATCCGCTCGCCGACAAAACGGATCGAGCCGCCGACAACCGCAGCATTATCGAGACCGATAAAACCGGAAACGGCGCGCAGCGCCGTCGTCTTGCCGGCGCCGTTATTGCCAAGAATGGCGACAATGGCCTGTGGCGGAACGGTTAGTGACACGCCATGCAGCGCTAGCGCGTTGCGGTGATACGCGACCTTGAGCCCCTCGATGACAAGAAGCGGCGTGGTCATTGCGGTGCCGTCGTGGATTTGGCGCCGGCCTGGCGCAGCGGGAATGAACTTTTCAACCGGCGCCACAAGCCAAGCAGGCCTTCGGGCTCGAGCAGCAAAAACAAAATCATCACCACACCGAAGGCGGCGTAATCGAGCGCGAATACCATATTGCCGAAGCGCGCCGGCAAATAGGCAGCGACGGCTTCGATGGCGTACGGGAAAAGAACCACGAAGGCCGCGCCGAGAATGGCGCCAGGGAGCGAGCCCATGCCGCCGATAATGATCATAGCGACATATTGCACCGTCAGATAAAGCGAAAACGCATCGATGGAAACGAAATTGCGGAAATAGGCGAACAGCGCGCCGGCGGTCGCTGTCATGGACGCGCTGATGACAAAGGCCAAGAGCTTAAAGCGCGTCACGTTGATGCCGAGCGCGGAGGCAACAACGTCGCGCTCGCGCAACGCCTGCCACGCCCGTCCGGTGCGCGTACGCTGCAAATTGACGCTGATGAGAAGCGCGAGCGCGGCGAAAGCGAGCAATACGAAATACCAGGCCCGGCCGGAGCTGACGGTGAAGCCGCCAATCGACGGCGAGTCCACCATGATTCCGGTCGACAGCGTCTGCCGCGCCTCGTACTCGCCGCCGAGATAGACCACGACGAAATGCAGTCCGAGCGTGCTGATGGCGAGATAAAGTCCGCGCAGGCGAAGTGACGGTAGGCCAAAGATCAAGCCGAGAGCGGCGCCGACCACAGCCGCGGCCGGAAGAGTGACCCAAAATGGCGCGGCGATCTCGCGGAACAGCACGCCGACAGTAAAGGCACCCGCAGCGAGCAGTCCGGCGGTGCCGAGCGAGATCAGGCCGGCAAAGCCGGTGAGCAACATCAGCGCCAGCGCGCTGATCGAAGCAAGCAATACCTGGTTCAACAGGTCAAGTTGAAACGGCGTCGCTAGGAACGGCAGCACCAGCGATACCGCGAGCGCGAGTGCGAGGCGGACGCGGCGCGCCGGCGTGCCGAACAAAGAAAGTTCTTTGGCGAGCGTGCTTCGATCGCTCATCTCACACCCGATCGAGCTGTTCGCGGCTGCCAAACAGGCCCCAAGGCCGGATAGCGAGAATGATGAGTAGCACAATAAACGGCACTACGTCGGACAACAGCGGATCGACATATTGAATGGCGGCGATCTCGGCAGCCGCCACGATCAATGCGCCAAGCGCCGCGCCGGGCAAGCTGTCGAGCCCGCCGACCAGCGCCGCTGGAAAGGCCTTCAAGCCGATGGTCGCCATGTTCGAGTCCACACCGGCGTCGAGTGAGAGCAGCATCCCGGCGAGCGCAGCGGTGAAGGTCGAGAGGCCCCAGGCCAAGGCGTAGATACCGTGAAGGCGGATACCACGTTGTTCGGCGAGCAACGGATTTTGCCCGGCGGCGCGCATGCGCACGCCCCATCGCGTGAAGCGTAAAAAAATGAGCAGCCCGAGGTAAACGACGACGGTCAGGCAGACGAGCGCGGCGCTAGCAGAGGAAATCTGCACGCCGCGCGCCAAATGCACCGGCGGATTGCGCCAGCCGAACGACGCGCCGGGATAGAATTGCTGCGTCGTCCAGATCAGGATGGTGAGCCCGCGCAACAGAATGCCGAGCGCGATAGTGATCAACACGGCAGCCAGCACTGCTTCGCCAGTCATCCAGCGCATCAGCACCGCGTAAACGGCAACACCCATCAGGAGACCGCAAATCGCGGCGAGCAACAGCGCGAGCGGAGGATTTAACGGAAACACGCCGGCGAGAGCGACCAGAAGATAAGCGCCGACCATCATCAATTCGCCGTGGGCGAGATTGAGCACCCGGCTGACGCGATAGATCAGCACATAGCCGGAGCTGACGAGCGCATAGATCGCCGCCAGCACGATAACGTTGGCGAAAAGTTGCAGTGACATGCCGGCGGCCGACCTGCCTTAGTTGCACCGGCTCCCGCTTACGAACCGCTAAACGTCAGTTGACGACATCGACCGCGAGCCAATCGCGCACACGCACGATACTCTTCTGCTCCGGGTCGTAGCGATAGAAGCGGTAATATTGCTTGGTGCGGAAGTGGTTCTCGGCCGTCCACACCAACGGACCGCCACGCAGACCCTGGGTGTCAAGGTCGAGATGGCTCATTGCCTCGGCGATCTTATCGGCGTCCGCCGGCCAAGCGGCCTTGGTGAGAATCTGCTCGAGCGCGCGGCCGGTGATCCAGCCTTCATCGGCGTAACTCACCGGGTATGAATATTTGCCGTCCGCCGCGGCTTGGCGCATCTCCTGCTGGACCGGAAGATTGTCTTGAAAGAGCGCGTTGGCGGAGAAGACATTGAAGCCGCCGTCGGCGATCCGCTTAAGTTCTTCCTCGGCCTGAATGTGGCCGTAACAAAGATACGTCCCGCTCCAGCCGAGCCGGCGCAGCGCCTCGAAGGTGCGCACCTCGGTCGCCCATGGCGCGTAAGCAAACCCCCAATTCGGCTCGCCCTCTTTGATCTTGGTGGCGAACGGCGTGTAGTCGGCCGTGGTTGGCGCAATGAATTCGGTGTCCACAATGGTCATGCCGAGCTTCTCGCCTTGCTTCTGCGCCATCTCGATACCGATCCGCGAAATGGGAATCGGCATGCCGATCATGGCAACCTTCACTGGCTCCTTTGCCGCATCCTTGATGGAGTCGATCGCCACCGGAATGTCATAACCGAAATCAAAACCAGTGGAGCAGAACAGCACCGGATCGGGCTTCGGCGGGTGGCTCTCCTTCGGACAGATGGCGCCGGCGAACAACAGCGGCACTTTGGCGCGCCGCGCTTCAGCGATCACCGGCCCATAAGTCGACGAGAGGCTCGAATCAATCACTAGGATCACATTGTCCTGGCGAATGAGCTTGGTCGCGTTCGCGGCTGCCTTCGAAGGTTCGGCCTGGTCGTCCTCGACCAATAGATTGATGCGGTGGCCGTTAATGCCGCCTTTGGTATTGAGCCGATCGACGTAAATACGCAGCATCTCGATCACCGGCGCCTGCGTCCCGGCAGCAGGTCCGGTCATGGCGGCAGTCACACCGATAACGTAGGCGTCCTGCGCGCGAGCAACGGCGCAAAAGCCAAGGCTCGCAACACTGAACGCAGCGGCGAAAGTCAACGCGGCTATCGATCGCATATTTTCCTCCCCCGCGCGCCGAACCGGCTTTTGCGGCTCTGGCAAACGGCAGCGAAGCTTACACTGAACGGCGCGGAAAACCCAACCAGCCGGGACCGCGCGGTCGTGTCCACCGGACCATCTTTAACCAGATCGCGGTGTCCGAGGGGCGAGCGTTAGCCGAGCGCCTTCGCCAACAAATAACCCGAGCCGCCGCCGAGCCCAGGGCCCGGATGCGTCGAGGCGCCGATATGATAAAGCCGTGCGACCGGCGTGCGGTGATTGATGGAAGTATGAAACGGCCGCCAGAGAAAGAACTGATCGATGCCGCAGAATCCGCCATACGGATCGCCGCCGACCAGATTCACGTTCAGCGCTTCGAGATCGGCCGGCGAATACGCTTTGCGCGCGATGACGTTGCCGTGAAAATCCTCAATCTGCGCAGCGAGAATAGCTTCGATCCGGTCGGCGAATTTTTCCCGGATCTCATCCGTCCAGCATCCGTCACTCGGTGTTGCGATCTCACCCGCGGCATCGCCTTTAATAAAGCGCGGCGCCTCGGGCAATTGCAGCCACAGGATCGACGCGCCCGGCGGGCAACGGCTGGCATCGAGCGCGGCGGGCTGGCCGACGCAGATTGTCGGCACCGCAGGCAACATGCCGCGCTCGGCTTCGTTCGCCGCCTTCGATACGCCGTCGAGCCCGGGCGTCAGATGGGTGAGCGCAACGCCGCTTACGGTCGGCACCTTCCAGCGCGGCGGCGCTTTGAGCGCGTAGTGGATTTGCATGTTGCCCTTGCCGTAGCGATAGCCGGCGACGGTCTCGCCGATTTCTGCTGGCAACTTCGCGTCCGCGAGCAAACGGCCATAAAGCTGATTGGGCGTGACCGAGCAAATAACGCCGGCGCTCACCTCGATCCTACGGCCGTCGGCAAGCCGCACGCCGCGCGCGCCGCCATGATCGTCCAGCAGAATGCGCTCGACGTCGGCGCCGACAAGAATCTCGCCGCCGTGATCGCGGATCAAACGCTCGAACGCGGCGAGCACATTCTTGGCGCCGCCTTTGACAATCGGTGCGCCGGCGACTTCGAGCGCAAACGCAATCACTTTCGCCATCTGACCGGAATACGCGGCTTCCGGGCCAAGCCCGGTGTGCAGAACCCACGGCGCGAACAATGCGCGCGTGACTTCCGACTGAAAACGGCTCTCGAGCCAAGCGCGCGCCGTGCCAAGCGCCTCGCCGAAAAATGCTTTCAGCCCGTTTAACCCGCGCTGCCACGCTTGCCGCGCAACGATCTTGAGCGTCGCCGTCGACCACAGCGAACCACCCAGCAGCGCGAAGATGAAGGACGCATCGGCGCCGAGGCGGTTAATGTCGGCGTCGAACCGCGCGCCGTCGCCGGGCGAAAGCGCCTCGAATGTCGCCACATTGGCGTTGCGGTCCATGGCGAAGACAGCGTGGCGGCCGTCGGGTAACACCACCGCGGTCGGTGTCGGCGAATGCGCGAATTCGAGCCCGCGCTTTGCCAGTTCGGGTCCGAGTTCGGCGAAGGCCGGCGACGTCACGAACAGCACGAACGTCGTCGCCATCACATCGTGGACGAAGCCTGGCGCCGTGATCTCTTCGGTGCGGATGCAGCCGCCGACGCGGTCGCTGCGCTCGACCAGGAGGACCTTGCGCCCTTTGCGGCCCAACATCGCGGCCGCGACCAGCGCGTTGATCCCGCTACCGACAATCACATAGTCGGCCGCCGCCATCTTGTTTGCTCGCAGCGCGCTTACTTCTTCGGCACGATCGCGAGAACGCGCAGCGGACTGCCGGTGCCCTTGACGATCTTCAGTGGCGCCGCGATCAGGATCGCACCCTTGGGCGGCAGCTTGTCGAGTTGGCAAAGGCTCGCGAGTCCGTAACGATTGTTCTTGTGCATGAAGGTGTGCGCCGGGAACGGCGGGTCCATACCGCCGGCCGAACCTGCGTCGGTGCCGACGGTCTCGGAGCCCCAGCCGATGACGCCTTTGCTAACCAAATAATGAATGGTCTCCGCAGCCGGGCCCGGCGAATGCGGTCCCTTATCGTCGGCGTTGAGGAATTTGTCTTCGCTGCCGTTCCTTTTGTACCAGTCGGTGCGCATCAGCACCCAACAGCCCGCGGGAATATCGCCGTGGGTTTTTTCCCAGGCCTTCACGCCATCAACAGTGAGGAGAAAATCCGGATTCTTGGCGGTCTCCGCCGAACAGTCGATCACGCAAGCTGGCGCGACAAAGTTCTTCACCGGGATGGTGTCTGTGAAACCGTCTTTATAATCCCGACCACTGATCCAGTGCACCGGCGCGTCGAAATGCGTGCCGGAATGCTCGCCGAGCTTGAGCCAGTTCCAGGCCCAGAACGGACCGTCCTTGTCGTAGTGCGATATGGCATGAACCTCGATCGCTGGCGTGTTCTTGCCTATTTCCGGCGGCAACTTGATGAGCGGCGTGTCTGGTCCGAGCGGTGCGGACAAATCCACCACCTCGATGGCGCCGGAAGCGAGCGCGGAAGCAAAATCACTGAGAACTTGCGTGCTGGTCATTAAGTCTCTCCGGGGCGGTGGCTATCGGGCGGTGTCGCCGGCTGGAAGCCTAGCTTAAACATTTTAGTTATGAAATATCTGCGCTGGCAAGCGAAGGCGAGAGCACGTAGATGGCTTCTTACGACGCGGTCGTGGTCGGCTCAGGCGTCAACGGCCTTGCCGCCGCGCTTCATCTCGCGAGTAAAGGCTGGAAAGTCGCGGTCTGCGAGCGCGCCGATGTGGCTGGCGGCGCGGTCAAGACTGCCGAAGTCACCCTGCCCGGCTTTCGCCACGACCTTTACGCCATGAATCTCGGCCTATTCGCCGGCTCGCCGTTTTTCGCCGCGCACAAGGATCGCCTTCTCGCCAACGGGCTTGATTTCGTCAGCGCCGAGCGTTGCTTCGCCACTCCGTTCGCCGATGGCACTTGGCTCGGCGTTGGGACAAACGCCGACGCCAACGCGGCACGGATCGAAGCCTTCAGCGCCGCGGACGCCGCGCGTTGGCGCGCCATGACCGCGGCGTTCGGAGACGACGCACCGCATATCTTCGGCTTGCTCGGGTCGCCTTTGCCATCGTGGCAGGCGCTACGCGTGGCGTTTTCGGCGTGGCGCACGCGCGGCATCGCCTGGGTTGCCGAAACGGTGCGGCTTCTGCTTTCGTCGCCGCGCGAATGGCTCGACGAGAATTTCGAGAACGAAAAACTCAAGACCATGCTGGCGATCTGGGGGATGCATCTTGATTTCTCGCCCGATTGCGCCGGTGGCGCGCTGTTTCCGTATTTGGAATCCATGGCCGACCAGGCATTCGGCATGGCGATTGGCCGCGGCGGCGCGGGCACGCTCGTCTCCGCGCTCACCGCCGCGATCACCGCCGCTGGTGGCGAGGTGCGCGTCAATGCGCCAGTGCGCGAGATTGCCATCGAAGCGGGCGCCGCCAAGGCCGTCATACTCGAGAATAGCGAGCGGCTTGATGCGACCCGCGCCGTCATCGCCAACCTTCATCCGCGCGTGCTGTTCGGGAAGCTTGTGCCCGCCTCG
>DAIUEQ010000012.1:0-33329 GCA_036845025.1 Xanthobacteraceae bacterium
AGCGTTCCCTTCACACGGGAGAGGTCGTAGGTTCAATCCCTACAGCGCCCACCATATCGTGACGTTTGGCTGCCGCGGGCGGGAAAATTAGGAAAGTCAGTTCGGCGTCACGCGCGAAGCGCTCGACTGTAGCGCGCGGATGCGCTCGGCAAGGGTTCCTTTGCCAGGTTGCGGCGATTTGACGTTAGCGGCGGACTCACCTGCCGCGCCGTAAATCCCCGCGGCCCCGCCCTTCCTGACGCTCACATCCGGCACAGCCTCTGCAAGCATGGATTCGATCGGTGAACCGGGGCCTTCCAGCGCCGCAGTGAGCCGCGCTACCTCCGCGGCCACATCGTTGATGCGCTCGCGGAGCAGCGCATTCTCGACCCGCTCAGCCGCCCAGCTCGATTCTGCCTCGTGCCGCATGATCACTATTTCACCCTGCAGCGTACTCCGGTCCTGATTAGCCGCCGCGAGTTGCGCCTCCAGTTGGCTAGCTTCCGACCGCAACCGCTCTATTGCGCCATTGCTGCGCGCGCTAGCGTTGCTCAACTGCTCGCGCAAATCGTTTTCGAGTTTGTGGGCGGCGGCGAGTTCGCCGCCCGTGCGTGCGGCTTCGGCTTCGCGCTCGGCAAGAGCGCGGGCTTGATCGGCCAGCCGGCCTTCGAGTTCCTGGATGCGGCGGCCCAACGCTTCGGTCTCGGCGGTTTGCACAAGCAACTGTCGTTCGACGTCATCGGTGCGCGCCGCCAGCCCGGCCATTTTGCCGCGTGCCTCGTTTAATTCCTTGGTTGCCGCTTCGGCTTCGCCGCGCTCACGCGCAAGCCGTTCTTCGGTTGCGCGCACGGCGCGCTCGTAATCGGCGACGCTCACCTTCATCGCTTCGATCTGCGTGCGCAGCGCGGCCAGTTCGACGCGCTGGCTGTCGGACGAGAGCGAACGCTCGCTGAGCTCGGCGCTGAGCCTGACAAGCTCCGCCTCTTTGTCAGCTAAAGTGCGCTCCGCCTCCCGCAAAGAGCCCGACTTGCTTTCGAACTCTTCTTCCGTCGTGCGTAGGTGATCGCGCAGGCTTTTCTCACGCGTTTCGGTTTCGGATATTGTTGCGGTCTTTTCGCCGAGTTCTTTCTTCAGATGGTTGATGACCTCGGATTTCTTGCCAAGATCGGCAAGCTGATGGGTGGTCTTGGCCTTCATCTGCTCGACGCTCATTTCGAGCCGTCTGGTCGACATTGCGAATTCGGCGCGGAGTTGGTCCTTGTCTGCGCGGATTTCGGCGACGGAGATGGGCGTGGCCGCCTCGACGCGGCGCATCGTCAACCGGACCGCACGATTGTGGACAAGGGAGACGAACAGAAGCCCGAGCAGGGCCGCGAGCAGGAACCCGATCCCGAAGTACATGATCGGTTCGATCATAACACCAACTCTTTGAACCGCGGCGCCGACCGGCAGACATTGCCACGCGCCGACATAGCCGCACCACCTTGAGCAAGGGTTAACCTAAACCGAGAAGGGCTGGACCGCTAGAATGAGACGGCAAATATCGAGACCGCAATCGGTGAGTGCGCCTGGACGACGGCCGACCCTAGAAGGGATTCCAGGTAGGGCGCGCAGTGAACTTGAGATAGCCGAGATTAGCTCCCAGCCGCAGTCCCACACCCGCGCGGATTGGTACGACGACAATGTCGTTTGCCCCGAGCGCTGTCATGCCTAAGCCGCCGACAAAATAAGCGGAGCCTTCGATGCCGCCGAACCTTTCGAAAATCGCTTCGGTGCGTGGCAGGTTGTAGACCAGCATCATGGTCCGGGCGCCGTCGGCGCCAATGTCGAAGCCCATTGTCGGGCCCTGCCAGAACACGCGGACGTCGCCAGCGTTCTTCGTGTAGAGCGTTCCGTCACCATAGCGAAGCCCGCCGACAAAGGCGCCGCCCGCTTCCTCGCCAAGAACGTAGCCGTTGGGTTGGCCCCATTGACTGACCGCCTTCTCGACAATCGTCGCCAGTCCGCGGGAAACGCCCCCGAAAAAATGGTGGCCGGCGTCTACAAGTTCGTCTGGCGAGTAGCGGTTGCTCGCCGGTGGTTGCCCCGGGACAGATGGCCCAGACCGCGGCGGCACTGGCTCCGGCGGCGGCGGCGAGTCGGTTTGAGCCCAAGCCGGCAAAGCGACCAAGTTGGCCGCTACCAGGGCAATTCGAGCAACCCTCAGCGCGGCAATCATGTGCAATCCCCTGGCTAACCCCCTGTTCGCGTGATCCGGCGCGAAGCCAACGCGAATCAGCGAACCATTCGCCAAAACTATGACCGCAGCGCGGCCGGAACAAAAGCAACTAGAGGAAGCGAGGGCCGACATCGATCGGTCGATCCCTCGTGAGCTCCTCAGCGGGTGGTCTTTTTAGCGACTGTCCCGAGCTTTTCTGCTCCTGCCGGGTTTCCCCACGCAAGAAAGGACGGTATGCGAAGGCCGGGAGTGCCGTACTTCAAAGGCGACCCATCAAGTCCGGTGACAATGCCGCCTGCTGCGACCAAAATCGCATGGCCCGCGGCGATGTCCCAGTCCATGGTCGGTCCAAGGCGCGGATAGTGATCAGCTGTCCCTTCGGCCAGGCGGCAAAATTTCAAGGAAGACCCGCAGCCGATCCGGCGAGTATGTGGCAAACGCTGAAGGTAGGCCTCGGTCGGGGCATCGAGATGGCTTCGGCTGACCATAACGATGAATTCGCCCGCTGGCGCTGAACGCGTGTGGATGGGCTGCGGCGGAAGCGCTGTTTCCTCAGCGAATTCCAGCCGTTCGGCGCCTCTGCCGACAATGCCGCGCCAAATAAGGCCGAGCGCCGGCGCGGTGATGACGCCGAGCACCGGAAAGCCTTCCGACAAAAGTGCGATATTGACGGTGTACTCGTTGCGGCCGGCAATAAACTCTTTGGTCCCGTCGAGAGGGTCGACGAGATAGTAGCGATCGGATTTGGCCGGGAGGATCGCGCCTTCCACCGATTCCTCGGAAACGATCGGGAGGGAAACGCCGAGACGGGCCAGACCGTCGGCGATAACCGCTTCCGCCGCCTCATCTGCCGAGGTTACTGGGGAGCCGTCCGCCTTGGTGCGGACGTTCACGCCAAGCGTTCCCCTGATGGCGTTGGCCGCGACAATACTGAGTTGGGTGAGCGCGTTCAGCGCATCCGGATAGTCGGCTGGGTCGAGCTTGGACAATGGGACTCCTTGCCGCCGCGCTTTCCTGTTCCCGCGGCGCGTCGTCTACCACAGGGCGCCGGCTACGGCACGATTGCCGAATCAGCCATGCTGTGACAGGCACTCGGAGCTACGCGGTTGCAGCGGAGAAGCTCATGTCCGCCCCAGTTTCCGATCCCATCGCCATCGGGTCTCTCGATCTGGCGGCTTTATTGTGCTCGCGCGTTTGCCATGACCTCATCAGCCCGGTCGGCGCGATCGTCAACGGCATCGAAGTCATGGAGGAGGACAAAAACGAAGAGACCAAGACATTTGCTCTCGAGTTGATCAAGAAGAGCGCCTACCAGGCGTCAGCCAAGCTCCAGTTTTGCCGGTTGGCGTTCGGCGCCGCCGGTTCGGCCGGGGCGCAGATCGATCTCGGCGACGCCGAAAAACTTGCGCGGGGACTCTTCGACGACGGCAAGACCGCGCTGACTTGGAATTTGCCGCGGCTTTTGTTGGACAAAAATCGTGTGAAGCTGTTGCTCAACATGCTGGTCATTGCCGCCGGGACGGTGTCCCGCGGCGGAACCCTCACGGTCGAACCGATAATGGCGGGCGACAAGGTTTCGGGTTTCACTGTTACCGCCGCCGGCCAAAGTCCGCGCTTGAATCCGGCGATCAGCGGCCTGCTGGCGGGCAGCGCAAGCCAGCCCGTGGACGCCCATGCGATTCAACCCCTCTACGCGGGCATTTTGGCGCGAGATTGCGGGCTTTCCCTTTCGGCGCTTGGCGACGCCTCTTCGGTGATCTTAACCGCTCGCTAACCAAGCCAATCGCGCGGGGTCGTCGGCAAAGCGTCGGCCCGCAACTGAAATTAAACGCTTTCCCAACAGACTCCTATCCGTCCGTCGGGTGTGCCACCCGCCGGCCAGACACGCCTGCGTGCGTGACGGCGGCGCTGGAAACCGAGCGCCGGGCTGTGCGAAATCGTGCGTTGGCGAGGCGCGTAGTATGGACGACCTGTTACGGGAGTTCCTTACCGAGACCAACGAGAATCTCGAGCGCGTTGATGCGGAAATCGTCCGTTTCGAGCATGAGCCCAGCAACGGCGAAATCCTCGGCAACATTTTTCGTCTCGTCCATACCATTAAAGGGACTTGCGGATTTCTCGGGCTCCCCCGACTCGAGGCGCTGGCGCACGCGACCGAAACTTTAATGAGCCGGTTCCGCGACGGAATGCCGGTCACCAGCGATGCCGTCACTCTCGTCCTTTCCGCCATCGATCGCATCAAAGTCATCCTTGCCGAAATCGAAGAGAAGCAAGGCGACGAGGGTGGTGACGACAGCGACCTTATCGAGCAGCTGCATCATTTGGTGCAACACTCCCGCGTCCGTTCCAGCCCCGCGTCCGCAGCGCCAGACGACGTTAAAGCCCAGCCGGCGTCTCGCGGACCGGTGGCAGCGAAAGATATAGCTCGCGAGAAAGATGCTGCGGAAGGATCTCGCGACGAGCGCGAGCGCGCCGCCAACTATTCAATTCGCGTGCAGGTCGAAACGCTCGATAACCTGATGACTAGGGTTTCCGAACTGGTCCTGACCCGCAACCAGCTTCTCGAGATCGTTCGCCGGCACGAGGAGTCCGATTTCAACGTACCTCTGCAACGGCTTTCAAACGTGACAGCCGAGCTGCAAGAGGGCGTGATGAAAACGCGCATGCAGCCCATCGGCAACGCGTGGCAAAAGCTGCCCCGGATCGTGCGCGATCTTTGCACCGAACTCGAAAAAGACATCGAGCTCGAAATGCATGGAGCCAACACGGAACTCGACCGCCAAGTCCTGGAGCTGGTCAAGGATCCGCTTACCCATCTTGTTCGCAACTGTGCGGACCATGGTATCGAAAGTCCCGCTGAACGGCTTGCGGCAGGCAAGCCGCGTATCGGAAAGATTCGGCTGTCGGCCTGCCACCAAGGCGGTCACATTATCATCGAGATTGCCGATAATGGCCGCGGTCTCGACGTCGAGCGGATCCGTGCGCTTGCGCTCGAGCACGGCTTGCTGAACGAAAGCGAGCTTGCGGCAAAATCCGATTCTGAAATCTGCAATTTGATCTTCATGCCGGGGTTTTCAACGGCAACGCGCATTACCAGCATTTCCGGTCGCGGCGTCGGCATGGACGTGGTGCGCGCCAATGTGGAGCAGATCGGTGGCACCGTAGAGTTGAAGTCGATCCCTAAAGTGGGCACGACCTTCTCCATAAAGATTCCGCTGACACTCGCCATTGTTTCCGCGCTCATCGTCGAAGCGAGCGGCGAGCGTTTCGCAATCCCGCAGCTTTCCGTGCTCGAGCTGGTGCGAGCCGGCAGCGTCCATCGCATCGAATGGATAAAGGAGACACCCGTTCTGCGTCTGCGGAGGGAATTGCTGCCGCTTATTTATCTGAACGACGTTCTTAGGCTCGATCAAAGCAAGCCAGACCACGGCTACGTTGTAGTGATGCAGGTGGGAAATCAGGTTTTCGGCCTCGTCGTCGATGGGCTTTTCCATACCGAGGAAATCGTAATCAAGCCGATGTCATCGAAGCTGCGCTACATTTCGGCTTTTTCCGGCACCACCATTCTCGGCGATGGCGCCGTGATCATGATTATCGATCCCAACGGAATTGTTCAGGCGCTCGGCCGAGCCGCGCCGGTGCTCGCGCGCGCGCAAGAGGCCGAGACAAGAAATGCGGCAGAGTCCGGCAATCAAATTCTCACTCCGCTCTTGGTTTTCCGCGCCGGTTCGCAGCAGCCGAAAGCGGTACCGCTATCGCTCATATCGCGGCTTGAGGAAATCGATTGCGGACGAATTGAAAAGTCCAACGACCAGCATCTGGTCCAATACCGCGGTCAGCTCATGCCGCTTTTGTGCATCGATGCGCAGACGAAGATCAAACAAGACGGCGTCCAGCCGGTCCTCGTTTTCTCGGAGCGTAACCGCTCCATGGGCCTCCTTGTCGATGAGATTGTCGACATCGTCGAACAGCAGCTCGATATCGAGGTCGTGAGTGATCAACCCGGTGTTCTGGGCTGTGCCGTCGTGAAAGGCAGGGCGACTGAGGTCATCGACGTCGGACACTTTCTGCCACAGGCATTTGCTGACTGGTTGGACCGCCGAGACACTCGACCGGCTCCGCTCGCCCCGAAAGTTTTGTTGGTGGACGATTCAGCGTTCTTTCGAGACATGTTGGCGCCCTTGATCAAGGCGGCCGGCTATCAAGTCGTCGCCGTGCCTTCGGCCACGCAGGCGCTGGCGACGCTCTCCTCCGGGACGGCAATTGACGTCGTCGTCACCGACATCGAAATGCCGGAAATGGACGGGTTCGCGTTAGCTACAACCTTGCGCCAGGACCCGAGGACGGCGGCAATCCCGGTCATTGCGCTCTCGGCAATGGTTTCTACAGACGCGATCCAGCGCGGCCGTCGCGCCGGCTTCCATGATTTCGTCGCCAAATTCGATCGTGCCGGGCTTATCGCGGCCATAAAGGAGCAGACCGACGAGCTGCACGCGGCGGCTTAACGGGGCAAGTATCCGGAAACGTCATGCACAAGGACGACCACTTTACCGAATTCGTCACTTTCAACGTCGCCGGCCAATTGTTTGGCCTGCCGATTGAGCAAGTGCAGGATGTTTTCAAGCCTTCTTGCGTCACGCGTGTGCCGCTGGCCGGCGCGGAGATTGCCGGGGTGCTCAACCTGCGCGGCCGTATTGTTACGGCCATCGAGATGCGCAGCCGGCTCGACGCGCAACCCCGTGATAACGGCGCCGAAGCGATGGCCATCGGCATCGAAGCCAAGGGCGAATCCTTCGGCCTGATAGTCGACGCGGTCGGAGAAGTACTCAAGCTCGCGGACTTTGAGCTTGAACCGAACCCGATCAACCTCGATCGCAAGCTCGCTGTCTTGTCCCATGGTGTCTACCGTCTCGAGGATCAGCTGCTCGTTGTTCTGGATATCGAGGAAGTGTTGAGGCTGCGAGGCAAGGCGGCAGCGGCCTGAAATGAGGAATGCATCGCAACATCGAGCGGGATCATCCCGCAAAACCCTGAAGTGAGGAACCAATGAAAACGTGTTTGGTGGTGGACGACTCCAGTGTCATTCGCAAAGTGGCGCGAAGGATTCTCGAAGGCCTGGATTTTGATATTTCCGAAGCCGAGAACGGGCAGGAAGCGATCGTCGCATGCCGTGAGCAGATTCCCGACGCGATTCTGCTCGACTGGAACATGCCGAAGATGGACGGCTATGAGTTCTTGCGCGCGCTTCGGCGGTTGCCCGGCGGGGACAAGCCCAAAGTTGTGTTCTGCACAACCGAGAATGACGTCGCTCACATTGCGCGCGCGCTGCACGCCGGCGCCAACGAGTACATCATGAAACCTTTCGACAAGGACATTGTCGAGGCCAAGTTCCAGGAAGTTGGACTCATCTGATTCGCCAACGACGGCGAGTCAGGATGCGTTGATGTTCCTGGTTGAGTTTGAAAGTCGAGTGAATGAGTAGTGTAGCTTCCGCCGTTGCGAGCGTATCTGAGGCCGACCACCCGATCCGCGTCATGATTGTCGATGACGCGGCCGTCGTCCGCCGGCTCCTCAGTCGCTGGATCGACGCCGAACCGGATCTCACAGTTGCGGCGACTTTGCGGACCGGGCGCGAAGCAGTCGACCAGATCGAAGCAATCAACCCTGACGTCGTTGTGCTTGACGTGGAAATGCCGGAGCTTGACGGCATTTCGGCGTTGCCACTGCTGCTACGGAAAAAGCGCAATCTCATTGTCATCATGGCTTCGGCGCTGACGCGCCGATGCGCCGAGGTCAGCCTGCGAGCACTGTCTCTGGGCGCGGCTGACTATGTGCCGAAGCCGGAGACCGCGACCGACGCTCCGACTTCGGCGACATTTCAGCGTGAATTGATCGAGAAAATTCGCAGTCTCGGTGGGCGGGACCGCGCGCGGATGAAGCTCCGGTCGTCCAACCTCGCCAAAAGCCTACTGGATAGAGGTGCAGGCAAAGTCGGGAGCCCAGCGTTTGCATTGCGTCCGTTTGCGCGCGTTTCACCCCAGGCGCTGGTGATCGGTTCGTCGACCGGCGGCCCGCAGGCGCTGACCACGCTCATCCGGCAATTGACCGCTACGCTCGATCGGGCGCCAATTCTGATTACCCAGCACATGCCGCCAACCTTCACGACCGTTTTGGCCGAGCATTTAGCCCGGATCAGCGGCCGAAACGTTCGCGAAGCCGAGCATGGAGAACCGGTCGTGGCCGGCAACGTTTACATCGCCCCCGGAGGGCGGCACATGCGCGTCGCGCGCGGGCGGAGCGGGGTCTCGATTGTGCTGGGCGACGATCCGCCGATCAACTTTTGCAAGCCCGCGGTAGATCCGTTGCTCGAGTCCGCTTCCGCCAGCTGGGAAGCAGGCACGCTCGCCCTCATTCTGACCGGCATGGGCGCCGACGGCACAGACGGCGCTCACAAGATTGTCGCCGCCGGGGGTAGTGTTATCGCTCAAAATGAGGCGACAAGCGCCGTCTGGGGCATGCCGCGCGCGGTGGCGCAGGCGGGCCTTTGCGCGGCAGTCCTTCCGCTCCCCGAGATCGGTGCCGTGGTCAATCGGCTATTTTCGGGGGAGGCCCCATGACACCGGCCGATTTCGACTTCCTGCGCGGCTTGCTGAAGCGGCGTTCGGGCTTGGTGCTCTCGTCCGACAAGCAATACCTGGTCGAAAGCCGGTTGTTGCCGGTTGCGCGCAAGGCCGGGTTTGATCACCTCTCGGCGCTGATTGACGCGCTTAAAGCCGACAAGACGGAAATGTTGATGACCGCCGTGGTCGAGGCAATGACCACGAACGAATCTTTCTTTTTTCGCGACAAGGTGCCTTTCGACAATCTTCGGACCACCGTGTTCCCCGCACTTCAGGCTGCGCGGCGGCATTCACGCGCGCTGCGCATTTGGTGCGCTGCCGCCGCAAGCGGCCAGGAGCCTTACTCACTGGCGATGGCACTCAGCGAAATGGATAACGGCTTCGCCGGTTGGCGGATTGAAGTGATTGCCACCGATATTTCCAATGCCATTTTGGAGAAAGCGCGACAGGGGCTTTACAGCCAGTTCGAAGTACAGCGCGGGCTACCGATCCAGCTCCTGATCAAGTATTTCAGCCAGAATGACGAGATGTGGCAAATCGCGCCCGAAATCCGCACCATGGTGAAATACCGACAGCTTAATCTTCTGTCGGACTTTTCCGATCTCGGCACATTCGATTTGATTTTCTGCCGAAACGTACTGATCTATTTCGACCAGCAGACGAAAATCGACGTACTCGACCGCCTCGCCGAAGTTATTGCCGACGATGGCTATCTAGTGCTCGGCGCCGCCGAAACCGTCGTCGGACTGACTGACAGCTTCAAGGTCTGCCCGCAATTGCGCGGTCTCTACGCGCCAAATGCGCAGCGGTCGAAACCGCGCCACGCCTCCGGAAATCAACCGAGGCCGCGCTTGGTCGCCGTCAACAGCGGGCGCTGAAGCGGAGCGGACAATAACGTTGCGGTTAGGCGGAGATCTTTGCTTCGTCTTCGCTCGGTTCGCGCAGGACGTAGCCGCGGCCCCACACCGTTTCGATATAATTCTTGCCGCTCGAAGCGTTGGCGAGTTTTTTCCGCAGCTTGCAGATAAAAACGTCGATGATCTTGAGCTCGGGTTCGTCCATCCCGCCATAGAGATGGTTGAGAAACATCTCTTTGGTGAGAGTCGTACCCTTGCGCAGTGAGAGCAGCTCCAGCATCTGATATTCTTTGCCGGTCAGATGCACGCGCGCGGCGTTGACCTCGACAGTCTTGGTGTCCAGGTTGACCACGAGATCGCCGGTCTGAATGACCGACTGCGCATGTCCTTTGGAGCGGCGCACGATTGCATGAATACGAGCTACCAATTCGTCCTTGTGGAACGGCTTGGTCATGTAATCGTCGGCGCCGAAACCCAATCCTCTGACCTTGTCTTCGATGCCGGCCAGACCCGTTAGGATCAGAATCGGCGTCTTGACTTTCGAAACCCGCAAACTGCGAAGTACTTCGAAGCCGGACATGTCCGGAAGATTGAGATCGAGCAAGATAATGTCGTAGTCGTAGATCTTGCCGAGATCGATCCCTTCTTCCCCAAGGTCAGTCGTATAGACGTTGAAGCTCTCGGACTTGAGCATCAACTCGATCGATTGCGCTGTTGCGCTGTCGTCTTCGATCAGCAATACGCGCATGCCAATCCCTCTCTTCGCCGCATGGGCTAAGGTCGGCACGCCCCTGCGGCGGCCCCCGAACAACGCCTTGGGACAAACTGATTCGAGACTGTAAACCAGCTATGGTTAACAAAACCTGATTCCCAGTTGCAAGCAGCTCGCAAAGAAAATTCAGCGAGGGGCTGTAAGATATTGCAGGGGAGTGGTTTTCTAGCCACGTCGATACTCAAGTTCCAAATTAAGACTCGGCGCTAACCAAATCCACAGAGTTGCTGGTTGCCTCGACCGATAGCCGGTTTTTCCCAAGGACAACGCAATGATTAACGGCTCGGGTAAATACAGCGTTAAGATAGCCGTTAGCCTAGTAACCATCTGCACTCCGCCGACCCCGCTTCGATCGCCCCGCTGAGGCGAATAGGCGGCCGGATCGCCTTAAACGGCGAGGGTTGGAAACCGAACGCTAACGTTATCGTGGCACCATCATCCCCTTGCAGGTACTGCGCTGGCTGTTGACCGGCGGCAGATCCCGTGACTTCGGGGGAGTAACAGTCGATGAAGTCCCGAGAGACTCTAATTCGTTTGAAGAAGTTTCAGGTTGACGAAAAGCAGCGCAAGGTGGCGCAGATCGAAACCATGATCGCCGAGTTCGAGCGTATGGCGGGCGATTTGGAGCGGGAAATTCGCGTCGAGCAGGATCGCGCCGGCATTCATGACCCAGCACATTTTGCTTATCCGACCTATGCCAAGGCTGCCATCGGCCGCCGCGAGAACCTCAAGCGCTCGGCCGATGAACTACGCGGCCAACTCGAGGGCGTGAAAGGTGGGCTCGACGATGCTTTGGATGAGCTCAAAAAGGCCGAATTACTGGACGAGCGAGATCAAATGCGAGATCGCGAGGCCGAGCATGCGGTCGAACAATCGGAACTTGAGGCCGTTGGGCTGATGCGCCTACGCGGTGGCGCCACGGCCTAGGCTTACTCGGCCAGAGGCCGCCTTCTCTCGGCTCTGTTTCTCCCTTCGCCTAATCGCCGGGTCCGGTCTGTGCTAAGTGCGGCACAATGGCCGGCTGACCCGCACAAAAACTAAAGCTTTCGCTCTCGACGAGTGCCGGCTTCCGCGGCGATAATCGGCTTCCGCGCAAAGGGGTCCCAGGGGGCCGGGGTAGAGTCATGTTAGCGCAAGCGGAACTGGTAGGACTGCTTGCGGCCGTCGCCAAGCAGGACGTGGCCGCTTTTGAGCGGCTTTATGAAGCGACCCGCGCGAAACTTTACGGTGTCCTTCTCCGTATTTTAGGTAGGCCCGAATTGGCCGAGGAGGTCATGCAGGAAACTTACCTCAAGGTTTGGAGAATGGCCGGCAAGTTCGATCCGACCATTGCCACGCCAATCACCTGGATGGTGGCGCTCGCGCGCAACCGCGCGATCGATATTGTGCGCAAGAAAGGTGAAATCTCGATCGAAGACGCGCCGCAGGCGCTCGAAATCGCGGCTGACACGCCAACGCCGCTGGCGCGGCGGGAGATGACTGAGGAGCTCAGGCGGCTTCTTTCCTGCCTCGGCAAGCTCGACCCGGAAAAGCAACGTATCTTGTTACTCGCGTATTACAGCGGCTGGAGTCGCGATCAGCTGGCCAAGAAGCTCGACATCCCGGTGAACACGATCAAGACGTGGTTGCGCCGCAGCTTGCTCGAAATCCGCGGATGCATGGGTGCCTGATCTCGGAGGAGGCTTTAGTGGCCATGTACGATGAAGACCAGGAGACGCTCGCCGCCGAATACGTGCTTGGCACGCTTTCGAGCGAAGAGCGTCAGCACGCCGAGGCTTTGCGCTCGTTTGATGCGAAGTTCGAGAGTTCCGTGCAGCAATGGGAGCGGCGCCTTGGCGAACTCAACGTCATGGTGGAAGCGGTAGAGCCTTCCCCGGCCGTCTGGGACAAGGTCAAAACGCAAATCGAGCCGGTCGAAGCGGATCGGAGCAAAAGCGCCCCGCCGGACCGCCCGCCGCCATTGTCAGCGGTGGCCGCGCTCGCCTCCGACCTGCCCGCGGAAACCGATGGCGAAAGATCAACGACACCTGCGGTAGCCGGCGCTGCGGTGGACGCGCCCACCACGCCGCGAAAAATCGAGCCGAATGCCAACATCGTCGTTCTGAGCCGACGGGCCAGACGATGGCGCCGGGTAAGTCTCGCCGTTGGGGCATTGGCTGCGGTATTGGCGCTTTATATCGCGGTCTGGCAGGTGGCGCCTGATCTGATGCCTTCGCAATTGCGCCCACGCCAGGGCAACATGGTCGCGCGCTCGGACACCACGCCACGCACGCAGCAGGATCGGTTGGTTGCCGTGCTGCAGCAGGGGCCGAATGCGCCGGCATTCCTGCTGACCTTCGATATGCAGCGCCGCACGCTTTTCATACGAAAGGTCTCAGCGACGGCGGAAGCTGGAAAAAGCTATGAGCTGTGGCTGATTTCCAAGAACCTCGGCGCACCGCGATCGCTCGGGGTCATTGGCAACGATGAGTTCACCAGTCGCAATCTCGCGGGCAACTACGACGCCGACACGCTGCGGGCGGCAACCTACGCAGTCTCGCTCGAGCCGAACGGCGGTTCGCCGACTGGGGCGCCGACCGGCCCAGTGCTGTTCACCGGTCGTGCCGTCGAGTCTTTGCCGGCATCACCGCCAAAAACGTGAACGACACGATTATTGAATGGCGCGAAGGTGGCCGCTCATGGCGGTCGGTTGGCCGGCCTTAACCAGGGGGACGAAACCGTTGTCCACCTCGGCAACGTGGGCAAAAAGACCAACTGCAGCCACCAGCGTGGCGCAAAAGAGTCCAACGACCACGACTTTGAGATGTGTGCGCCGGTCCGCGTGGTACATTGAATGACTCACCGCATTCTCCCGAAGTTGCGCCTCGCCATCAGCTCGGCCGTAACAGTGCTGAGTTCCATTAATTGGTCCCGGATGTTCTGCGACGAAAGCGCCTTCACTCAGCCTTGAACAATTGTGAAAACGAGTGAACATAACTTTGGTTCCCGGGTGCGGCTGGCTGGAAGCGGCAAGTCATTGCGGAACATGGCGAAACTCACTTTGCGCCGGATAAAGAAATACTCCTCGGAAAATGGCTGGTCTCAGCTTTCGCGGCGCGGCGCATTTGGGGGACTGTTCATGTGTTTGACCGCTGCAACGTCCGCGCTTGCCACAGTGCAGGACCGGCCTGCGTCCTTTGTCGATGTCGCGGCCGTGGTGCCAAGCCTTGTCGCGGAAATGCGCTACGCCGGAACTCATAACTTTGTCGGTCGTCGCATCGACGGCTATGCCGCCGCTCGCTGCCTGCTTACCAGGCCCGCGGCCGAAGCGTTGGCGGAGGTAGCGCGTGATCTCGCTCCGCGCGGCCTCGTTATCAAGGTTTTCGACTGCTATAGGCCGGCCCGCGCCGTAGCGAACTTTGTGCGTTGGGCGCGCGACCTCAACGACACCGCGGGCAAGGCCGAGTTTTACCCGAACGTTGATAAGCGAACGTTGTTTCAGGACGGCTATATTTCTTCGCGATCAGGCCACTCGCGCGGGTCGACGCTCGATCTGACACTGGCTCGCACCGGCGACGGCGAACTCGATATGGGCACGCCGTTCGATTTTTTCAGTCCACAGTCGTCGCCTGCTGCGGTTGGTGTCAGCGCCGAAGCGAAGGCCAATCGTGCACTACTTGCGACGGCGATGCGACGCCGCGGCTTTCGCCCTTATATCAAGGAATGGTGGCACTTCACGCTGGGGGCGGAGCCTTTCCCGAATACCTATTTCGATTTTCCCGTGCAGTGACGCTGCATAGCCAGGAAAATCGGCGCGAAGCCCGGCGCATTATAGGCCGAGATAAAATTTTCTGATCAGGTCGTTGTTGTTGAGTTCTTCAGCCGAACCGCCCTCGAAGGCGATTTTGCCGTGCACGATGACATAGCCGCGATTTGCGATGCGAATCGCCTGGGTAAAGTTTTGCTCCGCCATCAGCACAGTCAGATCATAGCGCTCCTTCATGCTGGCGATCGCTTCAATCATGCGGCTCACCAGAATGGGCGCGAGTCCCACCGACGGTTCGTCGACGAGCAGGATTTTCGGCGCCAGCATCAGCGCGCGGCCAAGCGCGAGCATCTGCTGTTCGCCGCCGCTCATGCTCCCGGCCAATTGCGCTCGGCGCTCGGCGAGGCGGGGAAAGGTTTCAAAACATACATCGAGGTTGCGGCTGAGCTGCCGCCGCGCGGTGCGGCGGAATGCCCCGAGCAATAGATTCTCTTCGACCGTGAGTTTCGGAAACAATCGACGTCCCTCGGGCACAAGAGCGATTCCGAGATCGACGATTTCTTCCGTGCTGCGCGTGGTGAGATCGTGGTGAGTGCCGTCGATTTGCGCGATGATCGAGCCCGCCTGCGGCCGCACCATGCCCATGACGCACTTCATGAGCGTCGATTTGCCGTTGCCATTCGTCCCCAGCAGCACCACTGTTTCGCCGGCGCCAATTCGTATCGAAACGTCTTCGATCACGCGCACCGCGCCATAAGCAGCATGGACGCCGGTGAGGGTGAGGCTACTGGCCAAGGTAAGCTCTTTCCACTTCCGGATCGCGCATAACTTCGTTCGGATCGCCGTCGGCGATTTTGCGCCCCGAGACCAGCACGACCAAGCGCTGCGAGAAGCTCATGACCGCACGCATGATGTGCTCGATGAGGATAATGGTGACCCCTTGTTCATTCAAACGATTGAGCAGCGTCAGAATTTCTTCGATCTCGGAATGGGTGAGACCCGCCATCGATTCGTCGGCGATCAACAGCTTGGGCTGCGCTGCCATGGCGCGCGCCAGTTCAAGTTTGCGCATTTCAACCTGCGTCAGCTCGCGCGGCAGCCGCTTGGCCTTGCGCTCGAGGCCGACCTCGCGCAACAGGTCGACACATCGCTGAGCGATCTCGGACGCGGAAAGATGCACACCGCCGCGCGCCGCCACGGCGTAGAGGAGAGGAATGCGCAAATTGTCCGCCAGGCTCAGACTGATGAATGGCCGTGGCAGTTGAAAAGTACGCGCCAGGCCGCGGCGTGTGCGTTCATGCGCCTGAGCGCCGTCGACCGGATGGCCATCGAATCGCACGGTCCCCGCCTCGTTATGGAGCGTGCCGCAGATGCAATTGACGAGCGTACTCTTGCCGGAACCATTTGGTCCGATAAGCCCGACACGTTCGCCTCGGCGCACTGAAAGCGAGATGCCATCGAGTGCGACAAAGCCGCCGAAGCGCTTGCCCAGACCATCGACCTCGAGCATTGCCGTCACGTCGTGCTTCCCGGCGTGTCGATGCTGACATGACGGCGGCCGACGAGCTCGTCGTCCGGTTGGTGCCGGAGGTACTTGTGCACTAACCCAATGATGCCGTTGGGCGCGACGATGACAAACCCGACGAGCAGAAATCCCACGATCAAAAGATTAACCGCCGACGAGATGGTCACGGTTGCGATCTGCTGCAGCGAGCCGAGAAGCACGGCGCCGATCAGCGGACCGACCCAGCTCGTCGTCCCGCCGATCAGCGGCATGGCGATGGAGTTGACGGCATAATCGAGGCCAAACGCCGAGGAAGGCTGCAAAAAGCCGATGTAATAGGGTAGCGGCGCTCCGGCCATTCCCATCAACGCGCCGGAAATGGTTGTGGCGATCAGCTTGAGCCGCAGCGTCGGCACGCCCGAAGCTTCCGCCGCCAGCTCATCGTCGCGAATGGTGGCGAAGCCATAACCGAGCCGGGAGCGCTCAATCAGACGCGCGGCGAATATCGCGCCCACCGCCAGCAACAGCATGACCAGAAAAAGGTACCGGATGTAGCTGCCGAAGGGGGCAATCGCTTCGGGGCGAACGATGTAGGCGCCGCGTGAACCGCCGACATAATCCCAGTTGACCACCAGCGTTTGCAAGACGACCGCCAAAGCGAGGGTCGCAATGGCAAAGAACGCGCCGCGCAGCCTCAGCGTCAAGTAGCCCATGGCGAACCCGACGATCCCGGAAGCGGCGCCTCCAATAAGGACCAGGACCGGGATGGGGAGGGGGTGGAAACGGTGGACGGCGACTGCCGAGTACGCCCCAACCGCGAAGAATGCCGCCGATCCGAAGTTCACGTAACCGCAATAGCCGCCAAGAATGTTCCACGCTGTCGCCAGCACCACATATTGCAGAACCACGTAACCGGCGAAGAAGTAATAGTCGTTGCCGAGTGCGAACGCGGCGGCGAATACGATGCCGGCCACGGCGAGGCAAACTAGCAAAAAGAGATCTGAGCGCACCGTCAGCGTCCCAGCAGACCGGCTGGCCGTACCGCCAGGGTGAGAAGCAGAAATCCGAACGACACCGCCGGCGCCCAGGATGGACCGTAAAAGGTTGAGGTGATGCTTTCGACGATGCCGATCAGCATGGCGGCAACGAGGGTGCCCGGCAAACTGCCCATGCCCCCCAGCACGCAAATCGCAAATACCCGCCCGATATATTCCCTTCCGACCGAGGGCTCGACCGGTTGGATGATGATGAGGAATGCCCCGGCTAACGAAGCGGTCGCGATGGAAATGCCGAATGCTATTCGCTTAATGCGTATCGGATCGACGCCCATGAGTTTGAGCGCGAGCTGATCCTGCGCCACGGCCATGATCGCACGACCGATGAACGTGCGCGTCAACAGAAGCTGCAGCGCGCCGATGAGTAAGAGTGAGACGACGCAAGGCACCAAAATGCGCAGCGGAATGTCGATTGCGCCGAGGTGCAACGTCGGACCGATATAGGGCGCTTCGACGTAGCGATAGTCGACGCCGAAATAAAGGACGAGCGAAACTTCCGTGATGAACAAAAGTCCGAAGAAGAACGCGAGTCCGCGAAGCGATTCCTGTCCGCGCTTCTCGAATGACGCATAGTAAATCTGGTAAATGCCGGCGCCGAGCGCGTAGAAAGCCGGCATGACGATGATGCTGGCGATGATGGGGTCCAGCCCAAGCCGCGCATTGATGATGTAGGCGATGTAGGAGCCGAGGATAATGAACGCCGGGTGGGCGATATTGACGATGTCGAGAATGCCAAATGACAGCGATACGCCGGCTGTCACCGCGGCATAAAAGGCTCCAATTAACACGCCCGAGACCAAAGCGTTGATGAGAAGATCGAAAGAAAAGATCATTCCCCAGCCCTGTCCCCAGCGAGAGCAGTTGTGATTCCGGGGCGGCCCGGAGAGCCGAGCCCGGTCAGGGCCATGGCGTTTCTTCCCGCGATTATCGCCACAATATCGAAGTCCGCCCGGTAATGGCAAATAATCTCGGCGGTTAGAGAGGAAGCCCGTATGCCACAACGCCGCGCCCAGAGGCGCGCCTTGATCATCGGCGGCTCAATGAGCGGGCTTTTGGCTGCGCTCATGCTCAAGCAAAACGGCTGGCAGGTCGAGGTTTTCGAACGCGCCGAGAGTGGCCTTGCCGGTCGCGGCGCCGGGATTGTCGCGCAACCCGAAATGATCGCCCGGCTTGCCGGGCTAGGGTTGGACACACACGACATTGGCGTTCCTGTCACAGCACGCAAAATTTTCGACAGGGAAGGGAAGCTCGTAGCAAGCGGCGTATGTCCCCAAGTGTTAACCGCGTGGGAGCGCGTTTACCACATGCTACGGGGCGCGTTTCCCGACGCCCATTATCATTTCGGGCGCAGCTTTAGAACTCTTCAGCAGGATGCCTCGGGCGTCCTTGCTTATTTTACCGACGGCCGGACGGAGCGCGCGGATCTACTCATCGGTGCGGATGGTCTTCGCTCGAATGTGCGTCAGCAATTTCTGCCGACGGTTTCCCCGCTTTATGCCGGTTACGTGGCCTGGCGGGCGATCGTCGCAGAAAGTGGTCTTCCCGAACAAATCCATGACGACTTGTTCGACGCATTGGCGTTTTGCTTGCCGCCCGGCGAGCAATTCCTCGGCTATCCGATCGCCGGCCCGGACGATGACCTTCGGTTCGGGCGTCGCCGTTATAACATCGTGTGGTACCGCCCGGCCGAGCCGACGAGCGAACTGCCGTGGCTCCTCACCGACGATACTGGGGTTCTTCACTCGATTTCTATTCCGCCGCCGTTGATTCGGCGCGAGGCTATCGCGGCTATGCGCGCCGCCGCCGAACGACTGCTGGCGCCGCAATTTCGTGCGATTGTGGACTTGATCCAAGAGCCGCTACTTCAGCCCATTTATGACTTGGAAAGCCCGCAGCTTTGTTTCGGTCGCGTCGCCATAATCGGTGATGCCGCTTTCGTGGCACGGCCGCACGTGGCGGCCGGATTGTCCAAGGCGGCCGATGATGCCGCGGCGTTGGCGACTGCTCTCGAAACCGATGATGTATCCGCTGCCTTGCTCCGTTTCGAGGCAGAGCGGTTGCCCGAAGGCCGAAAAATCGTCGAACGTGCGCGGCACCTCGGAGCTTATTTGCAGGCGACGCGAAATGCCGAAGAGCAGGAGCGATCTGCCCGGCACAGCATCCCAAACGCAGTCCTTGCCGAGACGGCTTTATTGGATTTCCTGCGGCGCTAAAGCGGCGAAGCCCGGCCAAAAACCGATCCTAGCGAAGGTTTCAAATCGGCGCGTCCGCCGAATCAAACGAGTGGTTATACGTGCTGGCCGCCGTTGATGTGAATTTCAGCGCCGTTGACGTAAGACGACGTCTCCGTGCACAGGACGTAAATGATTTTCGCGACCTCGTCCGGCGTGCCTAGGCGATGCATAGGAATATGCTCGATAATTTTTTCCGTTCCGGGCGAAAGCATCGCGGTGTCGATCTCGCCCGGCGCGATGGCGTTGACGCGAACGCCCACTGCGCCGAAGTCTGCCGCCATCTCGCGCGTAAGCCCAGCGAGCGCCGCTTTCGAAGTCGCATAGGCGGCGCCAGCGAACGGGTGGACGCGCGAGCCGGCAATCGAGGTGACATTGACGACTGAGCCCTTCGCCGCCTTGAGCTCGTCGAGGAGGCCGCGTGCGAGCATAATGGGGGCAAAGAAATTTACTTGAAAAACCTGGTGCCAAGCTTCTCGAGACGTTTCGATCGAGCCCAGACGACCGCCAGCTTGTGCTTTGGGTGAGATCGCGGCGTTATTGACGAGGGCGTGCAACTCCCCGTTCAGCCGCTGTTTGATTTCCGCGATCGCCGCGATCGTGCTTTCGGGATTGGCCAAATCGACTTGGATGTGATCCTCGGGACCGGCTTCCCACGGGCAGTTTTCCGGGAACGCATGGCGCGAACATGTAATGACGCGCCATCCGGCGGCGGAGAAACGCTTCACCGTGGCGTGGCCGATGCCGCGGCTCGCCCCCGTCAGTAGAAGCGTTCGGTCCTTTTGGTTGTTCGACGCCATCCTGATCTCGAGTTTCTCCGCGCCGGCTTACGGATAGAGCCTGGTCTTGCGCCACAAATCCGACGAGCTGGAGCGGGTGAACGCGATGCGATCGTGCAGCCGAAACGGCCGTTCTTGCCAGAACTCGATTTCCTGCGGCGCCACGCGATAGCCGGACCAATGCTCGGGTCGGGGCACCGTCCCGATCGCATACTTTGCCGTGTAGCGCGCCACTTCCCGCTCAAAGGCCAAACGGCCTTCAAGGGTGGAAGATTGTTTGCTCGCCCAAGCCCCGATCTGCGCCATGTGCGATCGGGTGGCAAAATAGGCGTCAGCTTCCGCCGCCGCGACGGGCTCGACCGGTCCGCGGATGCGCACCTGGCGCTTTAGCGATTTCCAGTAAAATGCCAGCGCCGCTTTCGGCGTCTCGGCAAGCTCGCGGCCTTTGACGCTGCGGACGTTGGTGTAGAAGACGAAGCCACGCGCGTCGAAGTCCTTTAACAGAACCATCCGAACGTTCGGCGAGCCCTCGGCATCGACGGTTGCAAGCGCCATAGCATCGGGGTTGACAGGTTCCGAACGCTTGGCCTCGGCGAACCAAGCGCCGAACAACCGCAGCGGTTCGTCGGCATCCGTGAAGTCACCGGCCGTTAACCAGCCAGGGTGTTCTATCGCCTTTGTTTCGGACATCCGGTGGGGTACCCCGTTGCTCACGCGCAACGATCACGATGCGAGCCGTTATCCCTTATATAAGGGAAGCATCCGCTTAAGCCTATCTCGGCTGCCAGCGCGGCTTGCCGTGGCGATCGCCGCCGTCGGTGCCATTTCGGTTGCCGCTTGCTCTCTGCCGCTCGACTCTATGTTCGATAAGAATGACGCGGCGTCCGAACAGGTGGGCGCTACCGGATCAATCGATCGAGCGCTTCAATCCGCCGAGGCCGTAGTACCTTCCGAGAGCGATCTTGCTCATGCCCGTGCGGCCGCTGCCGACGCCATTGCCCGCGAAGGAAACGACAGCAGCACCCCCTGGAATAATCCGGAAAGCGGGGCCAGCGGTAACATCACGCCGCTCGGCAGGTCGTATGCTCAGGGCGATTTGCGCTGTCGTGGTTTCCTGGCGAGCTTCACCAACGGTCCCGCCCAGGCTTGGTTACAAGGCGAAGCTTGCAGAATGGGCGTCGGGAAGTGGGAGGTCAAAAACCTTAGGCCGCTCAGCCAAGGTTAGGCCCAGATCGCCTCCCTCCCGCCTCGATGCGTTGCTGCATTGCGACACGCTAGGTAAACAACCACATTGTTGTAGACGCGGGCGGCGGCGCCAACCCACTGCCGGGATGGAGTTTATCGGGGATGCGTGATCCCTATGAGGTTTTGGGGCTCGATCGGAAGGCGAGTTCATCCGACATCAAGAGCGCGTTTCGACGCTCCGCGAAGAAGCTGCATCCCGATGCTAACAAAAGCGATCCAAAGGCGGCTGCTCGTTTTGCCGAGTTGAACACGGCTTACGAAATTCTTGGCGATGAGCACAAGCGCAAGGCATTTGACCGCGGTGAGATCGACGCCGAGGGCAAGGCCCGATTCCGCGGCTTTGAAGGATTTGGAGGCGGGACGGGACCGCGCCCCGGGGCCGGGTTCGGTCCGGAAGCCGAGTTCGAAACCTTCAGTTTTGGGCCGGAGGGTTTTACGCGGGCGACACGCCGGGGCCGCGGTGGTGCGGGTGCCGGTTTCGGCGGCTTCGAGGATATTCTTCGCGAAGCGTTCGGAGCGGGCGGTGGTTCGCGCCGGGGCGGCGCCCGCGCGGCGTTTGACACCGAGGATGCAACCGGGGGCGATCTGGCCGCCGCGATCACGGTGAGTCTACCGGAAGCGGCGTCTGGCACCACGCAGCGCTTGCGGTTGCCCTCCGGGAAAGACGTCGAGGTCAAGATTCCCGCCGGGATCACCAACGGCCAGCAGATTAGGCTCCGCGGTCAGGGAATGGCCGGGCCGACCGGGGCCGGCGATTTGCTCATCACCGTTTCGATCGCACCGCACGCTACTTTCACCCTCGACGGGTCCGACGTTCGGGTTGATCTGCCAATAACGCTCTACGAGGCGGTACTCGGCGCCAAGGTGCGCGTGCCGACGCTTGATAGGCCCGTGGAGATTGCTGTTCCGGCGGGAACCAGTAGCGGCCGCACATTCCGCCTGAAGGGCAAAGGTTTCCCTGCGAAAGCCGGCCACGGCGACCTTTTGGCCACGGTTCGCATCGTCCTACCTGGAAAAAACGATGCGGAACTCGAAGAACTGATGCGGAAATGGCGAAGCGAAAAGGCTTACGATCCGCGTAAAGGCGCGTGAGCGGACGCGCCTAGTTCCGCGCCCGTCGCGAGCTTGAGCGGTCCACCACCCTATGCCATAGGAAGCCCCGGCGCCGAAATCGTCGTGCGGGGTCGGAGAATGTCGGAAATCTCGGGCCTCATGCGCGGCAAGCGCGGCCTGATTATGGGGGTTGCCAACCAGCGCTCGCTCGCTTGGGGCATTGCTAAGGCATGCCACATGCACGGCGCCGAACTTGCCTTCACCTATCAGGGCGATTCACTGAAGAAGCGCGTCGAGCCACTCGCGCAGGAGGTGGGTGGCATTGTCGTTGGGCATTGCGATGTAACCGTACCGGCGACCATCGATGCGGTATTTGCCGCCGTGCAATCGGCCTGGGGCAGCATCGATTTTATCGTCCATGCAATCGCGTTTTCCGACCGCGCCCAACTCGACGGCCGCTACGTCGACACGACGCAGGACAATTTCACGCAGACCATGCTGGTCAGCTGCTATTCGTTTACTTCGGTCGCTCAACGCGCCGAGAAAATAATGCCGAATGGCGGCTCCATGCTGACGTTGACTTACTACGGCGCTGAAAAATGGATGCCGCATTACAACGTCATGGGCGTCGCCAAGGCCGCGCTTGAGGCCTCGGTGTGGTATTTGGCCGCCGACCTCGGTGTGAAGAACATCCGTGTCAACGCCATCTCTTCCGGCCCGATCAAAACGCTCGCCGCTGCCGGCATTGCCGATCTTCGTTATATTTTCCGGTGGAACGAATACAACTCGCCGCTACGCCGCAACGTGACGATCGAAGACGTAGGTCAGGCCGGCGTCTATCTGCTTTCCGATATGTCGCGGGGCGTTACCGGAGAGGTCCATCACGTCGACGCCGGCTATCACATCGTCGGCATGAAACACCCGGACGCGCCCGACATCGCTGTCGGCAAGGACTAATCTGTATAGCGGCAGAAATATAAATATCTCAATATCTTAGCGTTCTTTCGGATTCTCGTGGATCGCCAGCCTGCTGGGTGACGGGAATTAACATTCACCACAATATGGCATAAACGCTTGCGGCATCCGTCCGCTGTGATTTCACCTCTGTCATCATGTCGTTCAATACGTACGGGCATTTGTTTCGAGTGACCACCTTCGGCGAAAGCCATGGGCCCGCGATCGGTTGCGTGGTCGACGGTTGTCCGCCGCGCATTCCGCTCAGCGAAACCGATATCCAGCCTTACCTCGATCGCCGCCGCCCAGGCCAATCGCGCTTCACGACTCAGCGTCAGGAACCGGATGCGATCAGGATCCTGTCCGGCGTCTTTTTTGACGAGGAGACGGGCCGGCAGGTCACCACCGGCACGCCCATCGCGCTCATCGTCGACAATGTCGATCAGCGGACGAAGGATTATTCCGACATCAAAGACAAATATCGGCCGGGGCATGCCGACTATGCATACGACGTGAAGTATGGCGTGCGCGATTATCGCGGTGGAGGCAGGCAATCGGCCCGGGAAACGGCGATGCGGGTTGCGGCTGGTGCGATCGCTCGCAAAATTTTGCCGAACGTGCGCGTGCGCGGCGCACTCGTGCAAATGGGTTCTCATCGCATTGATCGCGCGCGATGGGACTGGGAGGAAGTCGAGCGCAATGCATTTTTTTGTCCAGACGCCGAGCGGGCGGCGTTCTTCGCCGAATATCTCGATGAAGTTCGCAAGCGCGGCTCGTCCGTCGGCGCGGTCATCGAAATCGTTGCCGAAGGCGTGCCGCCGGGTCTCGGTGCCCCCGTTTACGGCAAGCTCGACGCCGATATCGCGGGCTCGCTGATGAGCATCAACGCGGTCAAGGGCGTTGAGATCGGCTCCGGCTTTGCCGCCGCCGAACTCTCCGGCGAGGAAAACGGCGACGAGATGCGCATGGGTAACGACGGCGCGCCGGTATTTCTTTCCAACAATGCCGGTGGCGTGATGGGTGGTATTTCCACCGGTCAGCCGGTGGTCGCGCGTTTTGCCGTCAAGCCCACGTCTTCAATCCTGACGGCTCGCCGCACCGTCGATCGCTACGGCCACGACACCGAGATCACCACGACGGGCCGCCACGATCCTTGCGTCGGCATTCGCGCCGTGCCGGTCGGCGAAGCCATGGTGGCGTGCGTCATCGCCGATCACTATCTGCGGCATCGCGGTCAGGTGGGGTCGTCCCCCGCTTGGCCGTTTTCGCCCGCATCGAAGTGACCGCTGCTGGGAACCAACCGGACAATGAACGACGCACACCAACGCATCCGGGCCGTGGTCGACGCGTTTTCCCGCGGCGAACTCGTCATCGTCGCCGATGACGACGATCGCGAAAACGAAGGCGATTTATTCGTCGCCGCATCGCTCTGCACGCCTGAGAAGATGGCATTTATTATCCGCCACACCTCCGGGATTGTCTGCGCCCCGCTAGCGCAGGACGAGGCGCGCCGGCTCCATCTCGATCCCATGGTAGCGCGCAACGACGCGCCCCTTGGCACCGCTTTCACCGTTTCAGTCGATGTGCGCCATGGCTTGACGACCGGCATCTCTGCAGAGGAGCGCACCAACACGGTGCGCGCGCTGGCCAACGGCAACATGGGCGCGTCCGATTTTGTCCGGCCCGGCCACGTTTTTCCGCTGGTTGCCAAGGAGGGCGGCGTACTGATGCGCTCGGGCCATACCGAGGCTTGCGTCGATTTATGCCGGCTTGCCGGCGTCCCGCCGGTTGGCGTGCTGGCGGAGCTGATGAACGACAACGGCACGGTTATGCGCGGGCCGGAGATTGCCGCCTTCGCCACGCATCACAAAATCGCGCGCCTGACTATCGCCGACTTGATCGCCTATCGCCAAGCGCGCGACAAGCTAATCGAGCGCCTGGCAGAATTTCCGGTAGATTCTGAAATCGGCACGCTGACCGGCTACGCCTTTCAGACACCTTTCGACCCGTTTTACCACATGGCCTTCGTCTACGGTTCTATCGGCCAAGGCAAAAATGTTCTCACGCGGCTGCATCGCGCCAATCTCATCCTCGACGTTTTCGGTGGAGCGAAAGCGATCC
Organism: Xanthobacteraceae bacterium; assembly: GCA_036845025.1. Classification (GTDB taxonomy): domain Bacteria; phylum Pseudomonadota; class Alphaproteobacteria; order Rhizobiales; family Xanthobacteraceae; genus BOG-931. The sequence continues at coordinate 25,134 of DAIUEQ010000012.1, forward strand.
GCCGGACGCTAGAGCGCTTCAAAGCCGAGGGTAGGGGAGTGCTGGTCGTTTTGCGCGATGGCGCGGCGGGCGTACCGGTGGTCGCGATCCCGAAATCCGATGAGACTGCTTCGGGAGAAGCGCGCACGCGGCAATGGCGTGAGGTCGGTTTGGGTGCGCAAATTCTCAAAGACCTCGGCGTGGTCTCGATCAGGCTGCTGAGCTCCTCCCGTCATATGACCTATGTAGGTTTGTCCGGCTTCGGCATTGAAATCGTAGGAACCGAGCCGGTCGAGGTATAAGTTCACCAAGCCGGAGCGTTTTCGGCGAATGAGAGGGCGGCAATGAACAAAATTTGGCGTTGGCCGGTTCTGGCACTCGCGCTCGTTGGTCTTTGCTTCACGCTCGCGGGCTGCGGCTACAATACCATCCCGACTTTGGAGGAGCAGGCCAAAGCGCGTTGGGCCGATGTCGAGAATCAATATCAGCGTCGCGCCGATCTCATTCCGAATCTCGTCGCCACGGTGCAAGGCTATGCGGCGCAGGAGAAGAACGTTCTGACCGCGGTCATTGAAGCGCGAGCCAAGGCGACGCAGGTCAAGGTCGACGCCTCGCAACTCACCGATCCAGACAAAGTGAAGGCGTTCCAGGACGCGCAAAACCAACTGACTGGCGCGCTTGGCCGCTTGCTCGCGGTATCGGAAAATTATCCGGATCTAAAATCTAACGCTAATTTCCTGGCGCTGCAGTCACAGCTCGAGGGCACCGAAAATCGCATCGCGGTAGCGCGGCGCGATTACATCGAAGCGGTTCGCGCCTACAATACGGCGCTACGAACGTTTCCCACCGTCCTGTGGGCGAAGACTGCTTTCTCAGGCAACAAGCCGATGGCCGAGTTCACCGCCAGCGAAGGTTCTGAAAAGCCGCCGCAAGTGAAATTCTGAGCATTTTACGCCTGCCGGCGAAGCAACGCGGACGTGCCGATATGAAGGCCGGATCGTTTCTGGGCTTGGCTTCCGGCAATGGCGGTCTAGCGCGGGCCGCAGCGTTCGCGCTGACCATGCTCTTCTGCTTGTCGTCGCTTGCGCTTGCCTTGGACTTTCCCGCGTTGAGCGGCCGCGTGGTCGATCAGGCCGGCGTTATGACGGCTGAAAGCCGTAGCGATGTTGAGGCCAAGCTCAAAGACCTTGAGGATAAATCCGGCATTCAGCTGGTCGTCGCCACTGTCAAATCGCTGCAGGGAAGCGACATCGAGACTTACGCCAATCAGCTGTTTCGTTTTTGGAAGCTCGGCGAGGCCAAGAAGAATAACGGCGTGCTGCTTCTGGTGGCACCTTCCGAGCATAAGGTGCGCATCGAGGTGGGTTATGGCCTCGAAGGCACGCTCACCGATGCGCTGTCCTCGGTCATCATCGCCAGCGCGATAATCCCGCGCGTGAAGACCGGCGATTTTTCCGGCGGCGTCGAACGCGGCGTTGACGGCATCATCAGCGTACTGAGCGGCGACAAGAGCGAGTGGCAGCAGAAGGCCAAAGTCCGCTCCGAAGGTTCGGCCAGCGACTTCAACAAATTATTTCCACTCCTGTTTTTCGTGCTGTTGATTTTCTTCATCTGGTATCTGGTCCGGCACGCCAACGGTCCGGGAGGTCCTGGCGCCGGCCACGGCGGCCGCGGCGGATATGGCGGCCCGGTTTTCCTTCCATATGATGGCGGTTCCTGGGGCGGCTCTTCCGGCGGCGGGTTTGGCGGCGGATTCTCCGGCGGCGGAGGATCGTCAGGTGGCGGCGGCGCTTCGGGGAGCTGGTAATGGCGCTCACCGCCGACGACCATGCCGCAATTGCCGCCGCGATCGCCGCGGCTGAGAAAAGGACCAGTGCCCAATTCGTCTGCGTGCTGGCGCGCGCATCTTCCGATTACGCGCACGTGCCGCTCATATGGGCGAGCGTGTTGGCGCTGTTGACGCCCTGGCCGCTCATCGAATTCACGGAATGGAGCGTGCAGCGGATTTTTCTGGTGCAGCTTGGCGCGTTCATCGTGTTCGCGCTGGTCTTTTCTTGGATGCCGCTGCGGCTGGCGTTGGTTCCGCGCGTGGTGCGGCGCGCACGCGCGCATCGCGCGGCGCTGGAGCAATTCGTCTTGCGACGCGTCGCCCACACCAAGAATCGGACCGGTGTGATGATCTTCGTGTCGCTGGCGGAACGGTACGCGCGAATTATGGCCGACGAAGGTATCGGGCAGAAGGTGCACACCGCAGATTGGCAGGCGGCGGTCGATGCGCTGGTCAGCCATATGCGTGAGGGCCGTATTGCCGCGGGCTTTACTGCCGCCATCGAGAGCTGCGCCACGGTTGCGGCAGTCCATGCCCCGCCCGATGGCTCGGCGAACGAGTTGCCAAATCGTCTCTATGTGACGTAGCGCGTCTTCTTCCTTGCCTATCCAAGCGGGAAGCGTGCGCGCGTCGGTACAATGAAGAGGAACGCTATGCTGGTTGGCGTGCCCAAGGAGATCAAGGACAACGAATACCGCGTCGGGCTCGTGCCTTCGACGGTGCGCGAACTGACGGACAAAGGCCATCGCGTCCTCGTTGAGACCGGCGCTGGATCTGGCGCGGGTCTGCCTGACGGCGACTACAAACTTGCCGGGGCCGAAATTGTAGCCGACGCCGACGCCGTCTACGGACGTGCCGAGCTGGTCGTGAAAGTGAAGGAGCCGCTCGCAGTGGAGCGCAAAAAGCTCCACCGCGGTCAGGTGCTCTTTGCTTACCTGCATCTTGCGCCTGATCGCGCGCAGACCGAGGATCTGCTGCAAGCGGGCGTCACCGCGATTGCCTATGAGACGGTGACCGACGCGCACGGCACGCTGCCGCTGCTCACACCGATGTCGGAAGTGGCCGGGCGAATGGCGCCCCATGTTGGGGCGCACTGTCTCGAAAAGGAAAACGGCGGCCGCGGTGTGCTCCTAGCCGGCGTTCCCGGTGTGGCATCGGCGAGCGTCGTCATTCTCGGCGGCGGCGTCGCCGGCGGAAACGCCGCTTTGATTGCGTCAGGCATGGGCGCCGAGGTCACGGTGCTCGACCGCAATCCCGAGGCGTTGCGCCGCCTGGCGGCGCAGTTTGGCAACCGCGTGCGCACACTCTTTTCCACCCGCGACGTAGTCGAGACAGTGTGTCGGCGCGCCGATCTCGTCATCGCCACGGTCCTTGTTCCCGGCGCGACCGCGCCAAAGCTCATATCGGCAAAGACGGTCAAGGCCATGAAGCCCGGTTCGGTGATTGTCGATGTCGCCATAGACCAGGGCGGATGCGCCGAGACCTCGCGGCCGACCACGCACTCGCATCCGACCTACGTCGTCGACGACGTCGTTCACTACTGCGTGACCAACATGCCAGGCGCCGTCGCGCGCACCTCGACGTTTGCGCTCAGCAACGCGACCACATCGTTCGTCCTCGCGCTCGCCGATAAGGGCTGGAGGCAAGCGCTGACCGACGACCCGCATCTGCGCAACGGCCTCAACGTGCACGACGGTCACATCATCTATCGTGCCGTCGCCGACGCGCTAAAGCTGCCTTACGTGCCGGCCGAGCAGGCTTTGCGAGTCTGAAAAGCCTTTTCCGCTCATCTGTGCGAGTGAATACGCGCGAATAGGTAAGCTCGCGCGCTTTTCAACTGTTCGCGAGCAGCGACCTGATCTGCCGCGCGGCCGTATCGCCAGCGCGCCGGATCGCCTAAAAGCAGACGAGCGCGGCAAGTCCGGTGATGCAAGCGAAGAGGTTTCGATGCTCGTCCATGATGCTCCAAAAATTCAACGCCGCGCACTCTTGCGCGCCGGCGGCGCGTTGATCCTCGGCATGGCATTGTCGGGGACGCGGGCGCTGGCGCAGACAAAGCTCAAAATCGGCGTCATCGGGTCCGGCCATATCGGCGGCACCATCGGTACGTTATGGGTCAAATCCGGCCATCCGGTGTTGTTCTCGTCACGTCATCCGGAGGAACTGAAGGATCTCGTCGCCGGGCTCGGCGAGCTTGCCAAAGCCGGCACTGTCGATGAAGCAATCGCCTTTGGCGATGTTCTCTTCATCGCCGTTCCTTATGGCGCGCTGCCGCAGATCGGCCAGGACTATGGCGCGAGGCTCAAGGGCAAGATCGTGCTCGATGCCTGCAACGCGGTCCCCGCCCGCGACGGTGCACCGATCGCCGACGAGGTTGAGAAGGAGGGGATCGGCGTTGTTTCGCAGAAGTACCTCTCAGCCGCGCGGATTGTTCGCGCCTTCAACACGATGAGTTACAAAATCTTCGCCAGCGAAGCCAACCGTCCCGATCCGAAGCTGGCTATTCCGATCGCGGGCGATGACGCGGAAGCCGTGCGGGTCGCCGAAGGGCTTATTCGCGATGCCGGCTTTGATCCGGTGGTCGTAGGGAAACTTGCGGACGCGCGACGCTTCCAGCGCGGCGGTCCCGGATATGGCCAGCAAGTGACGGCGGCTGAACTGAGGCAAACGCTTTCGCTCGCTCCATGACCGCCTTGCGGCGGTGGATCGAGTGGGCAGTACCGGCGACTCCGCAGGAGCGTGCCGCCGCATTCTGGTCGTTCGCTTACTTTTTCGCGCTGCTCGCCGGCTACTACGTGTTGCGGCCGCTGCGTGATCAGATGGGTATTGCGGGCGGCGTCAAGGCGCTGCCCTGGCTCTTCACCGCTACCTTCGTCACCCTCCTCGTCTCACAGCCGGTTTATGGCGCGCTAGTAGCGAAGCTGCCGCGCCATCTCTTTATTGCCATCGTCTATCACTTCTTTGTCGCGAACCTGGTGCTGTTCTGGCTCTTGCTCATGCTCGGAATCGCACCAGTGATTGTGGCCCGGGTATTCTTTGTCTGGGTCAGTGTATTCAGTCTGTTTGCGGTCGCCGTGTTTTGGTCGTTCATGGCGGATCTGTTCACCGCCGAGCAGGGCAAGCGGCTGTTCGGATTCATCGGAGCCGGCGGTACTGCCGGCGGCCTTCTAGGTCCGATGATAACCATCGGGCTGTCGGTGCCATTGGGTCCGGTGAATCTTTTGATTGTTGCGGCAGTGCTGCTCGAACTGGCCGTGCTGTGCGTTTATCGCCTCGATCGGGCGGCGATGGGGTCGTCCGGCGTCCGGCCCGAGCCGCGGCGAGTTGGCGGCAGTGCTTTCGCTGCCTTGCCGGAACTCTTCCGCTCGCCGTATCTGCTTGGGGTCGCGGGCTGGGTGAGCCTGTTATCGTTTTGCGCCACCATTACCTATTTCGCGCAGGCCAACATCGTGTCCGCGAATGTGCACGGCGCCGGCGAGCAAACGCGCATCTTCGCCGGGATCGATCTGGCGGTCGGATTGCTCAGTTTGGTGACGCAGCTGTTTGCGACCGGGCAGGTGCTTCGGCGCCTCGGCACCGGGTTCGCCGCCGCCGCGCTTCCGGCAGTCTATGTCGTGGGCTTCGCCGCGCTGTTTTCTGCGCCGACGCTCGCGGTCGTTATTGGGCTTCAGGTGGTGCAGCGTTGGATGAATTTTGCCGTCGCCAATCCGGCAAGGCAGGTGTTCTTCACCGTTCTCGATCGCGAAGAGAAGTACAAAGCTAAAAACCTGATCGATGTCGTGATTTATCGCGGCTCCGACGCGCTTTACGGCTGGGTGTTCGACAGCCTGCAGGCGTTGGGACTGAAGCTTGGCGGCATTGCGCTCGTTGCCTTGCCGCTCGCGGCGGGCTGGCTCGCGTTGTCGACCGCTTTGGGCCGGGCGCAGGAAAGTCGCGCCGCGACGTTGGTCCCGACCGACGGCGCGGTGGTGCAGGGAGAAAGCCCATGAGCAAAATTGACCGCCGCACATTTACGACGCTTGCCGGGGCGATCCTGCTTGCGCCGCGAGCTCATGCGCAATCGCCTGAAATTTTTACCCGGGCCATTCCATCAAGCGGCGAACGCCTTCCGCCGGTTGGGCTCGGCACCGCACAAGTCTTTGATGCCAGCGATGAGGCGACGAAACAAAAAGCCGATGCGGTATTGCAAGCGCTGATCGCAGGCGGAGGACGCCTAGTTGATACGGCTTCGGTCTACGGCGAAGCCGAAGTCGTCATCGGCGACGTTGCTGCGCGCGCCCATTCGCGAGAAAAGCTTTTCATTGCGACCAAGCTCGAAGCGCCCGACCCAGCCGAGCTCAAGCGTTCGCTCGCCCGCTTACAGACTGAAAAGTTCGATCTGTTGCAGTTGCACAATGTACGCAATCCTGAGCAGTCGCTTGCACAATTCAAGGAATGGAAAGCGCAAGGCATCTGCCGCTATGTCGGCATCACCTCGACACGCCACGCCGACTTCGCCGCCATCGAGGCCGTATTGGCGCGCGAGAAGCCCGATTTCGTTCAGATCGATTATTCGCTCGACGACCGCGAAGCCGAGAAACGCATCTTGCCCCTGGCGGCCGAGGTAAAGGCCGGCGTGCTGACCGCTTTGCCGTTCGGCCGGGCACGGCTGTTCCGCGCCGTTCGCGGCAAAGAACTTCCTGACTGGGCCAGAGGATTTGCCGGCAGCTGGGCCCAATTCTTTCTCAAATATTTGCTGGCCGACCCGCGGGTAACGGCAGTGATCCCCGGCACCGCCGATGCCGCACATATGACAGACAACCTCGGTGCGATGCGGGGGCCGCTCCCGGACGACGAGCAGCGCAAGCAGATGGCGGCGTTCGCCGACGCGCTATAACGAACTCAACCGCGCTAAGCGCCGGGCCCGCCCCAATTCCCCGCGTGCTCGTAACCTACGCACGCTCGCGGAATTGAAACAATAATCTGCCCTAGCTGCTCGGCGTAGGACCATCTTTCTTTTATCAAAGCACTCTTGGCGCCGCTAAAATTCCCTTCTATTTCAGAGGGGTAGCAGATGACAGGAATGCAATGTCCGACGTGTCCCTTACCACAAAATCTCCCGCGCATTTTCCACCGTCCAGTCGGATCATCGCGACCAAGCGGCCGAGCCAGCGTATTTCGCCGCTGCTCGCGGCGAAGCTCGCCGATGAATTCGCCGGATTAGATTTGTTCGGCCGGGTCGCGGCCGTCCGCTCGTTGGTCTCCGGTCGGATCGTCTTCACCACCAGTTTTGGGCTTGAGGCTCAAGCGCTGGCTCACGCGATATTCTCCCAGGGGCTTGCGATTGACGTCGCCACGCTCGACACCGGGCGGCTTTTTCCGGAGACATATGATGTGTGGGCACGGACCGAGCGCCGCTATGGTGTCCGTATTTCCGTCTTTACGCCGGAGACCGACGGCGTCGAGCGATTAGTCGCCAAACAGGGCGTCGACGGTTTTCGCTCGTCGGTTGCGGCTCGGCTGGAATGTTGTTCCGTGCGTAAGGTCACGCCGCTTGCGCGAATTCTTGATGGCAGCGCGGCTTGGATTACCGGCATGCGCGCTGACCAGTCGGTTGACCGCGCGGAGCTCTCGCCCGCGGCGTTCGACAAACAACGCCGGCTGATCAAGGCCAGTCCACTATTCGATTGGACGCGCGAACAAACCTTGGAGTTCGTCAACGCGCATCATGTTCCTTATAACGCGCTCCACGACCGCGGATTTCTTTCAATCGGTTGCGCTCCCTGCACGCGCGCCGTGGGCGCAGACGAATCGGAACGCTCGGGGCGCTGGTGGTGGGAAACGGCGGGCAAGAAGGAGTGTGGCCTGCACACCGCCAAGGCGGACGTCAAGGCGGACGTTATGCGCGCAGGCTTGCCGCAAGCTTGACTGCCGCCATCTTGCGTCGGCTAACGTTTTGACGCTTTCGTCCGAGCCGCCTTGTTGCGAAACGGCCGCGACCGTCCAGGGCCTGCAAATCGGCGAGCGTTACGCGGTCGAGTACATCAGAGATCGCGTCGCGAACGGTGGTCATCATCTGCCGAACCACGCACGCCTTTACGTCACGACAGTCGCGGCAGGGCTGATAGGCGGTGCGGCTCGCACAAGCAATGGGTGCAAGCGGGCCGTCGATCACCCGAATGACCCAGCCGATTTTGATTTCGCTGGGTGCGCGCGCCAGCATATAGCCGCCACCGGGGCCCTTCCGGCTATGAACAATCCCGGCATTGCGTAATTCGCCGAGGATGGCATCGAGGAACTTCTTGGGAATGTTGCTTGCCGCGGCGATCTCGCTCGCCTGCGCAGTGGCGCCAGGTTCTTGCGCAGCGAGATGAGCAAGCGCCTTGAGGCTATACTTTCCCTTGGCCGTA
>DAIUEQ010000013.1:0-30966 GCA_036845025.1 Xanthobacteraceae bacterium
GTCAGCCGAAGCAGGCGACAAAGCCGGCGCGGATGGTTTCGAAAAACACCGCCGTACCGTAGTGCGCCCAGAGCCATGCCGTGCCGGCGACAACGGCGGCGCCGATTGCCGCGCCTACCACGACGTATGGCCGCGACCCGGCGCTTGATGCGGTCGCTTCGCGCATCGGGCCAACTCAAGCCGGCGCGGCGGCCAGCCGCGCGACCGGCTTTTCAACGATCGGCAGATTGATCAGCGCGGAGAGGACACCGAACAAGATTGCGAGCCACCATACCGGGGTGTACGAGCCGGTGCGCTCGAACACGATGCCGCCAAGCCAGACGCCGAGGAAGCCGCCGACCTGATGGCTGAAGAAGGCAAATCCTCCAAGCGTCGCCAGCCAGCGCGTGCCGAACATCACGGCAATGATGCCGTTGGTCGGCGGTACCGTTGACAGCCACATCAGACCCATGACTGCGCCGAACGCGATGCACGAGAATGCCGTGACCGGAAAGGAGATGAACACTAGGATGGCCGCCGCGCGCACAAAATAAATAAACGAGAGCAGATAGCGCTTGGGCATGCGGTCGCCGAGCCAGCCGGACGTGATCGATCCGACGATGTTGAACAAGCCGATTGCCGCAAGGGTCCAGCCGCCGACCTGCGCGGATAGTCCGCGATCAACCAGGTAAGACGGCATGTGCACGGTGATAAACGCGAGCTGAAATCCGCACGTGAAAAAGCCGATCACCAGCAGCAAGTAGGAGCGGTGGGCGAAGGCCTCGCCGAGTGCGCTGCGCAGCGATTGCGGGGCCGCTCCTTTCGCGTCGGTCTTTGGCGTCGTCAGCGCCAGCGACAGCGGCAGGATAGCGAGCGTGCTGGCGCCGAAAATAAGCAGCGTCTGCTGCCACCCGAAGCCGTCCATCAGCGCAACCGCAACCGGCGAAAAGAGGAATTGACCGAACGAGCCGGCCGCGGTGCCGAAGCCGAACGCGCGGGAGCGCCACTCCGGCGGCAACAATTTGCCAAACGCCGCCAGGACGACCATGAACGACGTGCCGGAAAGGCCGAACCCGATAAGGACGCCTGCCGAAACATCGAGCAGCGGCGCGCTTGCGGCCTGCGACATCAGGGCGAGCCCCGCGGCGTACATGAGGCCACCGGCGCACAGGACACGTGCCGACCCATAGCGGTCGGCGATCATGCCGGCCAACGGCTGGCCAATGCCCCAAAGCAAATTCTGCAGCGCTAGAGCGAAGCCGAACACGTCGCGGCCCCAATGATTGGCGCTGGACATCGGTGTCAGAAAAAAGCCGAGCGACGAGCGCGGGCCGAACGACATCAGGGAGATCAGGCAGCCGAAGCCGATGATCAGTATCGGCGTTCGCCAACCAATCCCCGTCACAGCCGAAGGAGCCGAGAAGGGGCGACGTTGGATGGTGGACATTTTTTATCCCGGTAATGGCGGCGCGCGTGTAACGGTAGCCAATATAGGTAGCCGTTCGGATCAGCCCTAGCGAAAATTTCTACCCTCAGCCGAACGGCTTGATGCTGTCGGCGACCGAATCCGCAATGTCTTCCTTTGAAATAACGCCGATGATCTCCGACGGCCGCCCGCGGCCCTTGCCCCCGACGACGACGGCCATGCTGGCGTTGTGGCGCGCCATGCGCTGTACCACGTCGAACATGATGTCGGCTTCGCGCGCCAAAGTGAAATTGCGCTGTGCGACGTCACCAAGATGGACGCCGCTATAGGCTTGCTCGACGCCGCGGCGCAGTCCGATATTGACGCGCACCACACCGGCGATGTGATTGCCGCGCGTTACCACTACGTGCTTGAATCCGGCACCGGTTGCGTTGGCCCGCAGGAAAGCATCGAAATCAGCATCTGCCGGCAATAGCGTGACGTCCTTTTGCATGACTTCGCGCGCGCGCCGCACCAGGAACATGTTGGCGTGCAGCGCTTTCGGCACGAAATGGCCGCGACCGACGAGCTTGACGGTATAAATGTTCTCGGCCGAAAGAAGCCGCCGCACACCGATCGCAATCGCCACCGCGACGATACTCGGCATCACCAGATCGTAGTCGCGCGTCATCTCGAAGATCATCGTGACCGCGGTCATGGCGGCGCCGGTGCCGCCGCCGACCATCGCGGCCATCCCAATAATGGCGCAGGTGGTGACGCCGATGCCCTCGACCGGCGCGAACAAATTGACAAGGAGGCCAAACGCGCCGCCAAGCGTCGCGCCCATGAATAGGGAAGGTGAGAATATTCCTCCCGATGCGCCGGACCCAAGGCTGACCGAAGTGGCGGCGATCTTGGCTGCGAACAAAACAAAGAGGAGTCCGGGCAGCGCGAGGCCGCCGGTCAGAATCGCTTGGATCGTCGAATAACCGACGCCCTCGACATAGTAGTGGCCGGCGGTCCGCAGCAGGACGTAGATCAGCACGCCGATCGCAAGCATGCCGATGACGCTGCGCAGGTAAGGATTGGCGATGCGCTCGAAGATGGTTTCGGCAAAGCTCAGCGTACGGATGAAAGCCGCGGCCGCGAGTCCGATGAGGGCGCCGAGTAATGCATAGAGAAGCAGCGACGGCAGGGAAGCGGGTGCTTGTGAGGCGAGTAGTTCCTTGGGGATGACGAACGCCGGATAAATGCCGAAAAAGATGCGCCCGATGAACGTCGCGGTCCCGGTCGCGAGCGCGACCGGCAGAAACGTGCGCGCGCTTAGTTCCGGCATCATCAGTTCGATCGCGAACATGACGCCGCCGATCGGCGTGTTGAAGGTCGCGGCGATGCCGGCGCCGGCGCCGGCCGCGACCAACGTGATCCGCTGCCAGGGCGCCATGCGTACGATTTGGCCGAGCGTCGAGCCGATCGCTGAACCGATCTGGATGATGGGCCCCTCGCGCCCGACCGCGGCGCCGGTGCCAATGGAGAGCGCCGAGGCGAGCGACTTGATTACCGCCACTACCGGGCGGATTACGCCTTCTTTGTAGTAGATGGCGTCCATGACTTCAGGGACGCCGTGGCCGCGCGCCTCCGGTGCGAAATTGGTGATCAAAAAAGTGACAATCAGCCCGCCGATGACCGGCACCAGAATGATAAGGGCGCCCGACGGACTTGGCGGCGTGAACACGCTTGCGTCGTAATTGATCGCGAGCACACCGAGAAACGCTGCGTTGTGGATCAATCCGATCAGGGCGCGGAAAACAACGGCGCCGAAACCGGTGATGACGCCGACGACAATCGCGAGAAGCGAGAGCCGAAGGAGACCAAGGCGCAGGGGCCGCCTAAGCTTCATGCCTCGTCAACGCGCATCGCGCGTGTTCAGAGCTGCCGGATCGAGCCAAAATCCCAATTGGAGTCGGTCGGATTCTCACCGACCCGGACGGTCGTATCGTTGACGAAGCGGTATGGCGGGACCGGCAGATTGTACGGCGCCGGCACGCCGGAAAAGACTCGGCCAGCAGGGTCGTATTTGGAGCCGTGGCACGGGCAAAAGTACCCACCGAGCCAGCCCGAAACTGGAGAGGTCGCGTTCGGCTGCGGATAGAACATTGGGATGCAGCCGAGATGCGTGCAGATGCCGACCACAATGCCGTATTCCGGCTTGATGGAGCGGTGCCAATTGACCGCGTAAGGCGCCTGCTGCATTTGCTCTGAGTTCGGGTCCGAAAGCTGTCCAACAAGCTTGGGATCCTGCAACGTTTTCAGCGTTTCCGGCGAGCGGTGGAAAACGAAAATCGGCCGTTCGCGCCAGCGGATCACCACTTGCTGGCCGGGCTCGATCTTGGAGACATCGAGATCGACCGGCCCGCCAGCCGCAAGCGTCGAGGCGTCGGGATTCATTTGGGCGATCAGTGGGACAAGCACCGCAGCCGCGCCGACCGCGGCTACCGTCCCGGTCGCGATATAGAGAAAGTCGCGGCGGGTGCCTTCCGGCTCATGAAGCCCGGAGGGTGCCGTCGTGTCGCTACTCGCCATTGTTGCGCCTTTCGCCACTTATTTTCCCCGCGCTTATATTGGCCCGGCCCTGTGTCAGTCAATCAAGGGCGTCGCAGCGCCGAGCGCGCTAATTTTCGGGTGTTTTCCGGCGTTCCCGAGGCATCGATCGGTGCCCAGTCGAGCGGTCCGACGTCGTAAGTCTCCTGCGATTTTGCGACCGCGGCGTCGGCGTCTGAAGCGTCCCCTCTGCGCGCTCCAACTCGCGCAATTCGCGTCTCAAGATCGGCGGTCAGAAAGAGCCCCCGAAACGGAACATTCGCGGATTTTGCGGCAGCCGCGACCACGGCACGCTCGGCTTCTTGCGCGAACACGGCATCGATGATCGCGGAATGTCCGGCGATAAGGGTGCGGCGCGCCTTGTCGGCAAGCGTCGCATAAATCCGCGCAGTAACCTCGGCAGAATAGGCGCTTGCCGGCAACTTCTCGGTCTCGCCGGCCGCGAACAGTGTTTTGCGCTCGAGATCCGAGCGGACGACAACAGCGCCGGGCATCGGTGCGATGTCTGCCGCCAGCGATTGCGCCAGTTGGCTCTTGCCGGTTCCTGAGAGGCCGCCAACGGTAACGAGACGGGGCGAGGGTGGTGCGATCGCCCGTAGCGCGAACGTGAAGTATTTGGCGGCGGTGCGCGCGATGTCCCGGCGTTCCACGGCGACAGCGCGTTCCAGCCGCGCGGCGGTGACTTTGGCGCGAATCGCGGCGCGCATCGACAGGAAGAACGGCAACGCCGCCAGTCCGTCCAAATCTTCCGGGTGTCGGGTCTCGGCCAGATACCGGTTGAAGACGATATTGGCCGGTTGCTCCAGCCCGCGCTCCAGCAAGTCCATCAGCAAAAACGCCAGATCGTAGAGGACATCGCCGGAAGCGATAATGTCGCTGAACTCGATGGCATCGAACAAAACCGGTTTGCCCTCGAGCAGGACGATATTGCCGAGGTGAAGATCGCCGTGAATGCGGCGCGCGAAGCCGCCGCGGTTTCGCGCGCGAAGGAGCGGGGTGATTTGTGCGTAGGCGGCGCGAGTTTTGCGGGCCAGCGCAAGGACGTCGTCACGCGGAAAGATACGCGGATGTTTCTGAAAAGCGTCGGCATGTTCGTCGATATAGCCGCCGAGCGCGTCGATCCATAGGTTGCCATCGAGCGGCCGCGCCCGGCGGTGCGCGCCGGCGACAACCCGGCCCAGCGCATCGGCAAGCGCGGAGTCAATCTCGCCGGCGAGATGGTCGAGCGTGCAGTTTTCGTCGAAGCGCGCCATTTCGACCGCCCACTCAACCGCGGCGCCCGATCCGCCGACCGTAAGCTTGCCGCCGGCGTCGCGAGTGATGGGTACGACGCCGCGATAGATTTGCGGCGCGTAGGGCGCGTTGACTTTTATCTCGGCCTCGCAGGCGGCTTTGCGCTTTTCCAGGGTGGAGTAGTCGAGAAACGGAAAACGCACCGCGCGCTTGACCTTCAGCGCCCGATCCTTGGCGAGAAAGACCGTGGAAGCGTGCGTGTCGATGCGCCGAATCTCTTGCCCGCTATGGGCTGCGGGATCGGCAAGAAAGGCCAGCACTTCTTCCTGGCTATCGGTGCCATCCGCCATAAAAATCGACGTCCTTTTAGCCGAAGTTTCACTTTTGCTTTCGATAGTGCACTTATCAGGTGGCGGCGCCAGTGGAGCGGATTTGACATTCGCTACCCACCGGGCCGCGAACGCGTGAAGCGAATGTCAAATCCAAAGCTCCACTAGACTTATACTTGCTAGCGGTCCTTTGATTCTAACATTCGCACTACAACCTACCGAAAACGGATGCGAATGTTAGAATCGGACCATTAGCCACCCGATAGATGGCCGCCGAGGAAACTGTGATGCGCAGCAAGGATAACAATCGCACCGCCGCCGAGGTTCTCATCGCTCAGTTGCGCGTCCACGGCGTGCGTCACGTCTTTTGCGTGCCCGGCGAGAGCTACCTCGCGGCGCTTGATGCGTTTGTCGACAGCGACATCGAACTGACCGTCTGCCGCCAGGAGGGCGGGGCCGCTATGATGGCGGAGGCGGCGGGCAAGGCGACCGGGCGCCCCGGCGTCTGTTTCGTCACGCGTGGGCCCGGCGCCACCAACGCTTCCCCCGGTATCCACATTGCGCAGCAGGATTCAACGCCGCTCGTCATGTTCGTCGGTCAGGTAGCGCGCGACATGACCGAGCGCGAAGCATTTCAGGAAATCGACTATCGTGCCATGTTCGGCTCGATGTGCAAATGGGTGACGGAAATCGACGATCCGGCGCGCATACCGGAATTGGTTTCGCGCGCGTTTTATACCGCCATCAATGGCCGCCCGGGGCCTGTTGTGGTCAGTTTGCCCGAAGACATGCTGACCGAGCGCGTCGCCGTGGAAGATGCGGCGCCGTTCTCGCCGATCGAGACCACGCCAGGTCCCGCCGAGATGGCGAAGCTCGCCGAGCTCCTCGGCGCGGCGCGCAAGCCGATATTCATTATCGGTGGCAGCCGCTGGTCGCAGGAGGCGTCCGACCATCTCGGCCGCTTTGTAAAGAAATATCGGCTGCCGGTCGCCACAACATTCCGGCGCTTGCATCTCTTCGACGCGTTGCATTCATGTTATGCGGGCGATCTCGGCATTGGTCCCAATCCAAAACTGCTCGAACGCATCAAGTCCGCCGACCTTGTCGTTCTCATTGGTGGGCGAATGGGCGAATTGCCGTCGCAGAGCTACACGCTGTTTGATATCCCGCGGCCGCAAATGAAGTTTGTGCACGTTCATCCAGGCGCCGAGGAGCTCGGCCGCGTCTACGCGCCTACTCTCGCCATCCATGCAACGCCCGCGGCATTTGCCGCCGCGCTCGACTTGAACGTTTCCGGCCCCTTTTCCGGGGAAGGCGACGCCGCGCACGCCGACTATCTTGCCTGGACGGAACAGCCGACCGAGCAGCCGGGTTCGGTCAATCTCGGTGCGGTGATGGTTTGGCTGCGGGAAAATCTTCCGGTCGATGCGATCCTGTGCAACGGCGCCGGCAATTACGCCGCCTGGATTCACCGCTTCTTTCACTTCCGCCGTTTCGCCCAGCACATCGCGCCGACCTCGGGCTCGATGGGTTATGGCGTGCCGGCGGCCGTCGCCATGAAGCGCTTCTTTCCCGAGCGCCCGGTCGTCTGCATTGCCGGCGACGGCGATTTTCTGATGAACGGCCAGGAATTCGCTACCGCCGTTCAGTACAAGCTGCCGTTTATCGTTGTCATCGCCGACAACCACGTCTACGGCACCATCCGCATGCACCAGGAGCGTGAATATCCGGGTCGTGTCATCGCAACCGATTTGCATAACCCCGACTTCGCCGCTTACGCGCGGGCCTTTGGCGGCTTCGGTGTCTCGGTCGAGCGAACCGAAGATTTCCCGGCGGCGTTCAAGGCGGCGGTCGATTCCGGCGTGCCGGCGATTATCCGCTTGGCCATCGATCCCGAAGCCATAACGCCGGCAACGACATTGTCGAAAATCCGCGCCAAATCCTTGGCCGACCGCGGCGGCTAGCCGTGGCGCGCGCACCAATCAATCAAACTTCGGCTCTGATATAATCGAAGCCCAATTCTTAAAGGCGGGCCTGCCATACCCTATCGCCGCACCGAAAACGTCGCCCGGCGTCTCGCCGCCCGGCACGATGCGATTATCGCCGCTGCGCGGCGGATCGCGAGCGAGAGCGGCATGGCCGCCGTGCAGATCGCAAGCGTCGCCGGGCGTGCCGAGATCGCGACCGGAACCGTCTACCGCTACTTTCCAGCCAAGACCGACCTGGTGGCGGCGCTGCTGCGCGAAATCGCCGAGCGCGAGATCGGCGCGGTACACCGCGCTGCGGGTGCCGCACCCGGCCCGCTGTCGGCGCTCTGCGCAGCGATTATGATTTTTGCCACGCGCGCCCGGCGCGAGCGGAGGCTCGCTTTTGCCGCGATCGCCGAGCCGGTGGATGCCGAAGTCGATGCCGAGCGCACTGCGTTTCGGAAATCGCTGGCCGCCGAATTTGCCGGGCTGATTGCAGCGGCAATTACCGAACGGCGCCTGCCCGAGCAGGATGCCAAGCTCTCGGCGGCAGCGCTCACCGGATTGCTGATCGAAGGCGCGATCGGCCCGCTGGCGCCGGACGAAGCGGGCCGTGATCGCGACCTCGTCCAGTCGCTCGCGCTCGCAGGCTTGCGCGGGCTCGGCGTCGCCGATGCGCGCGCTCGCGGGCTCGTGGTGCAGACGGCAATACCGCCCAGCGAAAATACGCCTTAGCTCCCGGAGCCGGCGATCACGTCGCCGAACAGCTTCCAGGTTTCGCCGTCGAACTTCATCAGTTGCATTTGCTTGATCGGGGCGAAATCGGTGGCGCTGGTCGAGACATTGATCCCCGGAAGCAGCATGGGCAGCTTCAGGTCGTGGATGTTCGCGGCTTCTTTCATAACGTTCTCACGCGTCAGATTATCGCCTGCCGCTTTCAGGACCGCGACCATAGTCTGAGACACGGTGTATCCGTACACGTTGTTGATGTCGGAGAGGCTGCCGGACGAGTAGTTCTTCTTCATCCATTCCAGCCAATCTTTGTATTCCTGCCCGTTCTGCCATTGCGGATCGGTAGGGTCCTTCAGATAACCGGCCGAGATGATGCCGACGCCTTTTTCAGGACCGGCGGGTTTCATCACCGAGCCGACCGAGACCGAGACGTTGGTGAGAAGATGCGTCGGCTTCCAGCCGATGTCGTAGACCTTGCGGATCGCCTGGGCGGCGAATTTGGGTGTAGCGGCCGTAAGGAGGACGTCGGCGCCGCTTCCTTGCAGAGCGACGACTTGCGAATCGACCGTCGGGTCGGTGGTCTCGTAAGTCTTGGTGGCGACGATCATCTTGTCGGCCTTGTCGCCAAGGCCTTCGCGCAAGCCGGCGAGATAGTCTTTGCCGAAATCGTCGTTTTGGTAGAGCACCGCGACTTTGGCCTCCGGCATGTTCTTGAGGATGTACTTGCCGTAGATGCGCGCCTCGATGCGGTAGCTCGGTTGCCAGCCCATGGTCCAGGGATGGTTCTTCGGGTCGTTCCACTTGTCGGCGCCGGTCGCGATGAACAGCTGCGGCACCTTGTTGTCGTTGAGGTAGCCCTGAACCGCGGTGTTGGGCGGCGTACCCAGAATATTGAAGGTCAGGAGGACTTGATCCTCCTCGACCAGCTTGCGCACGAGTTCGACGGTCTTCGGCGGCGAGTAGCCGTCGTCACGGCTAATGAAGTTGACCTTGCGGCCGCTGATGCCGCCTTGCTCGTTAAGCGCGGCGAAGAACGCGGTTTCCGCTTTGGCGATGGTTCCGTAGGCTGAGGCCGGGCCGCTATAGGCGTCGGTATTGCCGATCTTGATCTCGCTGTCGCTGGCGCCCGGACCGTATTGTCCGGCCGCTAAAGCCAGTCCGCTCGCGGCTATGAGGGCGGTTGCCGCCCAACCGGCCGCCACCGTCGCGTGTCGCTTCGTCATGGAGTCCTCCCTTGATCTCTTTTGTCGTTGTGGGGTTGCGCGTCAGCTTCCGGACGCAGAAATCACGTCACCAAACAATTTCCAGGTGGTGCCGTCGAATTTTTCAAGTTGCATCTGCTTGATCGGCGCGAAATCATCGGCGCTGGTGGAAAGTACAATGCCGGGCAGCAGCATCGGCATTTTTACGTCGTGAAGGTTAGCGGCCTGTTTCATAATGTTCTCACGGGTGAGATTGTCGCCGCAGGCTTTGAGCACGGAAACGAGTAACTGCGCCTGGCTGTAGCTGATGGCGGCCTGAATGTCGGCGAGATTGGCCGACGAATTGTATTTTTTCATGAAGGCGAGCCAGTCCTTGTATTCCTGCGTATCCGCCCATTGCGGATCGGTCGGATCCTTGGCGAAGCCCGCGGAGATAATGCCGGCGCCCTTCTCAAGACCCGCACTCTTCATTACCGTGCCGACCGAATTCGACACCGAGGTGAGGAAGTGCGTGGGCTTCCAGCCGATGTCGTAAACTTTGCGGATCGATTGCGCGGCGAATTTAGGCGTAGCCAGCGTTACCATCACGTCGGCGCCGCTTGATTGCAGCGACACGACCTGCGAGTCGACGGTCGGATCCGTCGTCTCATAGGATTGCACCGCGACAATCATCTTGCCGGCTTTGTCGCCTAGCCCGGTGCGCAGGCCGTTCAGATAGTCCTTGCCGAAATCATCGTTCTGATAGAGCACCGCGATCTTCGCGTTCGGTAGATTGTTGAGGATGTAGCGCGCATAGATTCGCCCCTCGGCGCCGTAGCTGGGGATGAAGCCCATGGTCCAGGGAAAATGCTTGGGGTCGTTCCATTGGTCGGCGCCAGTGGCGACGAATAATTGCGGCACCTTGTTGTCGTTCAGATAAGCGTGAATGGCGACGTTGGTCGGCGTGCCTAGCGGCGAAAACACGAACAGCACTTGATCCTGTTCGACCAGTTGCCGCACCTGTTCGACGGTTTTCGGCGGGCTATAACCGTCGTCGCGGCTGATGAAGTTGATCTTGCGGCCGTTGATGCCACCTTGCTCGTTGATCATGTTGAAATAGGCGGCTTGGGTCTTGCCAAGGATGCCGTAGGCCGAGGCCGGCCCGCTATACGGCATGGTGTTACCGATCTTGATCTCGGTATCGCTGGCGCCGGGGCTGTATTGGCCGCCGGCAAAAGCGACGCCGCTCAAAACCACGAAAACGGCCGCGGACAGGCCTCTCGCTATGTTTTGCTTGAACGTCATGCTCATTGTCATGATGTCCTCCCTATTTCAGGCTTGAGCCATTTGCGCCGTTTTAGGCCCTTTTGGCTCCGATCTCTAGCGGCCGGAGCCCTTGATCACGTCGCCAAAGACCTTCCAGCTATTGCCGTCGAATTTCTGCAACTGCATCTGTTTGATCGGTGCATAGTCGTCTGCGCCGGTCGAGATGGTGATGCCCGGCAGCAGCATCGGCAAGCGGAGATCGTGGAGGCTTGCCGCGACTTCCATCACATGATCGCGAGTGAGATTGTCGCCGCTCGCCTTAAGCACGGCAACAAGGGTCTGCGCGGTGGCGTAGCCGTAAACCGCGAGCGCGTCGGCGACATTGACGGACGAATTATATTTCTTCATCCACGCCAGCCAGTCCTGATATTCCGGCGTATCGTGCCAGCGCGGATCGCTGGGGTCTTTCGTGTAGGTGGCCGACATGACACCGGCGCTTTTTTCCACGCCGGCGGGTTTCATCACCGAGCCAACCGATGTCGAGACCGAGTTGACGAACTGGGTCGGCCGCCAACCGAGATCATAGACCTTGCGGATGGCGAGCGTGGTGAATTTTGGAATAGCCGCCGTCAACAAAACGTCGGCGCCGCTGGCTTGCAGCGCCGAGACCTGGGAGTCGACGGTCGGATCCGTGGTTTCGTAAGACTGCGTAGCGACGATCATCTTGCCGGCTTTGTCGCCGAGCCCTGCGCGCATACCGTTGACGTAATCCTTGCCGAAATCGTCGTTCTGATAGAGCGCGGCGATCTTCGCGTCCGGCAGATTGTCGAGGACGTAACGGGCGAAGATGCGCGCTTCCGTGCCGTAACTTGGCTGCCAGCCCATGGTCCACGGATAGCGTTTGGGATCGTTCCACTGGTCGGCGCCGGAGCCGACGAAAAGCTGCGGCACTTTGTTGTCGTTGAGGTAGCCGCGGATCGCCAGATTCGGCGGCGTGCCGAGCGATTGGAACACCATCAGTACCTGGTCTTCTTCGACCAGCTTGCGCACGGCCTCGACGGTCTTTGGCGGGCTATAACCGTCGTCGCGGCTGATGAAGTTGATCTTGCGGCCGTTGATGCCGCCTTGGTCGTTGATCATCGCGAAGTAGGCCGATAGCGACTTGCCGATAGCGCTGTAGCCGGATGCCGGCCCGCTATACGGCATGGTGTTGCCGATTTTGATTTCGCTGTCGCTGGCGCCCGCGCTGTACTCCCCCGACCGGCAAACGCCACCGCCGGCCGTTGCAAAAATTCCGGCGAAGACAAGAACGACCATAAGCCGCTTCGGCATCATTGTGTCCTTCATGCTCCCTCGCTGCGACGGGCGGCAAACGGTGCTGCGGTCTTACGCGTCGCAAAGAACCGCATGAGCCAAGGCCCGAGCGTGCCGACAACGCCGCGCGGCATCGTGTACATGAAGAACAGCATCGCGAGGCCGTAGATCGCCCAAGGCGCGGCGTCAGAAATATCGTTGGCGAGATTGGGGACGAACTGGATGAAAAATCCGCCGACAATCGCGCCACCGATGGTGGCAATGCCGCCGACCGCGGAGCCGACCAAAAACGAGATCGAAAGAAACAAACTGTAACCCTCAGGCGAGACGTAACCGATGACGATGGCCGCGAGCGCGCCGGCGACCGCGGTAAACAAGGTCGAGGTGCCGAAAGCGAGCGTCTTATATTTCGCGGTGTCGATGCCCATCGCGGCGGCGGCGATCGGATGATCGCGGATGGCGACAAAGGCCCGGCCGGTGCGTCCGTGCAGGATGTTTGCAGCAATGCGGATCGCAAGAAGCAGCACGACGAGCGCCACGAAATAGAGCCAGCGATCGCGGTCGATGCCCAGTCCCGCGGGAGGCATTGGCTTGACGAGATTGATGCCCTGTTGACCGCCGGTCCAGGTATCGAAGTATTTCAGCAGTTGCGGCGTGGCGAGCGCCATAGCCAGAGTCACGAGCGCGAGGTAAGGCCCTTCGAATCGCAGCGCCGGCAAACCGAATAACACGCCGAGCGCGAAACCGATCAAAGCCGCCGGTGGCAACGTCGCCCAATAAGGAACGCCGTAGCGGTGCATTAAGATGGCGGCAGTGTAGGCGCCGACCGCAAAGAAGCCGCCGTGCCCAAGCGAGATCTGGCCATTGTAGCCGGTCAGAATGTTGAGCCCGAGTACGGCGATCGCGTAGATCATCACCATGGTCAGTTCGAACACGTGATATTTGCTGAGCGCAAAGGGCAGCGCGGCGGCGATCACGATGATCGCGACTATGCCGACCCATCGCCAGCCGCTTGCGCTTGCCGCCGCTGGCGCCTCCGCCAGGATTTCGGGTGCGGCGATACGCTTTTCCATGATCACACGCGGCGCACGATGGCGGTGCCGAACAGGCCGTTTGGCCGGAAGACCAGAACAAGAATGATCAAGGCGAACGCAACGGTCAGTTTGAGCTGACTGGCGATCAGATAGGTGCCGACCAGATTCTCCGTGACGCCGACGATCAGTCCGCCGACCACGGCCCCGATCGGACTGGTGATACCGCCGAGCAACGCCCCGGCGAAAGCATAGATCAGCACGCCGCCCATCATGTTCGGATCAAGAAATAACACCGGCGCCACCATGACGCCGGCGGTGGCGCCGATCATGGCGGCCAAGCCCCAGCCGATCGCCAGCATGCGGCCGACGCGAATGCCGCACAGTCGTGCCGACGCCGGATTTTGCGCCGCGGCGCGCATGGCCAAGCCGATTGGCGTGTAGCGGAAGAACGCGAATAAAAGGACCAGCATCAAAAGCGTAACGCCGATCACGCCCAGGTCTCGGGTCGTCATAAGTGCGCCGAATACCGGCCGGTCGGGAAACGGGCTGGGGAAATCCTGCACCGTGTAGCTGTAAATCCACCCGGCGACCGAATTGAAGATGAGCAGCAAGCCGATGGTGACGACGACCGCGGCCAGCACCGGAGCGTTTTCGACCGGCCGGATAACGACGCGCTCGATGATCATGCCGCCGACAAACGACGCGGCGAGCGTGATCAGAAAGGCAAGCCAGAACGGCAATCCGGCATTCACCAGCGTCCAGGCGATGTAGGTGGAGAACATCGCCATTTCGCCCTGCGCAAAGTTCACCAGATCGGTCGCGCGATAGATCATCACCAGCGCCAGCGCCAGACTCGCATAGATCGAACCGGCGGCAAGCCCAGAGAAAATCTGCTGCAAGAACTGGTGCATCGAAGTCCGTTCAATAGCCGAGATAGGAGCGGCGAATTTGCGGGTCGTTGGCCAGGCTTTTTGCGCTGCCCGAAGCGACGACGTAACCGGTTTCGATCAGGTAGGCGTGATCCGCCAGTTCCAGCGCGAGGCTGGCGTTCTGCTCGACCAAAAGAACGCTGACATGCTCCTCGCGCCGGATGCGTTCGACGATTGCGAAGATGCTTTCCACAACGCGCGGCGCCAGCCCGAACGAGGGCTCATCAAGGACGAGCAGGCGAGGGGCCATCATCAACGCACGCGCGATGGCGAGCATTTGCTGTTCGCCGCCGGACAATGCGCCGGCCTGTTGACGCCGCCGTTGTGCGAGAATCGGAAAATAGCCGTACATACGTTCGACGGATTCGGGCAATTGCCGCTGCTTCGTGTAGCCGCCGAGCCGCAGGTTCTCCTCCACCGTCAAGCCGACGAAGGTGCCGCGCCCTTCGGGAACGTGGCCGACGCCGAGGCTTGCGATCTCTTCCGTGCTGCGCCGATGTAGCTCCTTGCCGGCAAAGAGAATTTGTCCGTCGCGGCGCACCATGCCGCAAAGCGCGCGCAGCGTTGTCGTCTTGCCGGCACCGTTGGCGCCAAGGAGCACAGTCATGCCGCCTTCCTCAACGGCGACGTCTATGCCGTGCACGACCTCGGACTGCCCGTAGAAAGCACGCAGCGCGCGAAGCTCGAGGATCGGCGCCATCAGCGCTGCGCTCCGAGGTAAGCCTCGGTCACCGTTGGATTGTCGCGCACCTGGGCCGGAGTGCCGTTGGCGATGACGCGTCCGAAATTGAGCACCACGACCTGATCGGAAAGGCTCATCACCAAGCCCATGTGATGCTCGACCAACAGAACCGTGATGCCGAGCTGATCGCGAATAGCGCGGATCAGCGCGCCAAGCTCCGCCACCTCCTCGTGATTGAGGCCGCCGGCGGGTTCGTCGAGCAGAAGGAGCAGCGGCCGGGCAGCAAGCGCTCGCGCCACTTCGACGCGCTTGCGCGCACCAAAAGGTAACGTTTCGGCCGGACGCGACGCCAGATCCGCCAAGCCGACAAACGCCAGCATGGTGCGCGCGGTCTGCTCGAATTCCTGTTCTTCGCGCCGCGTCGCCGGCAGCGTGAGCGCATCGGCGACCGGCCCATTGCGGCCGCGGGCATGCGCGCCGACTTTCACATTGTCGAGCACGGACATCGAGGCGAACAAGGCCGGCGCCTGAAAGGTGCGGCCGATGCCAAGCGCGGCGATATCCGCCGGCGCGCAGCGGCGCAACGAATTTCCGTTCAATCGGATGTCGCCACCGTTTTGTCGGTAGAGCCGGCTCAGACAATTGAACAGTGTGGTCTTGCCGGCGCCGTTCGGTCCGATCAAGCCTACGATGCGGCCGCGCTCCACCGCGAAGCTCACGGACTCAAGCGCAACAATGCCGCCGAAGCGCATGGTCAAATCGGCGACCTCCAGCAGACGCACATCGTTCTGCGGGGCGTTCGCAAGCGCGAGAGCGAGATCGGTCATGCTGATGTCGTCGCCATCTCTGACCGCTACTCCCGAATGGCTTTCCTTGTTCTTATGAAGTCGCCGATACGGCGTGACATTTGCCCGCCGAAAATCGGATGGCGATGGCGAAAGCGTGACACGCTCCGCCTTCGCCCGTCAATGACCGGAAAGGCGTATGCGATCGGCAAAATAGAGACGAAGGGTATGGCCGCGCAGGCCCGGCCGTTGCCCGAATTGCGGCAGCGGCCGGAGTTTAATGCGCCATCAATACAGGGACCGTCATGGTCCGGAAAATGCTGCGGGTGACGCCGCCGAGCACGAATTCGCGCAGGCGTGAGTGCCCGTATCCGCCCATGACCATAAAGTCGGCGCCAGAATCGGCCGCATGCGACAACAGAATGTCGGCGACGTCGATGTCGCCGAGGACCGTGCGCTTAACCTCGACGTTGAGATCATGTCGGGCCAGGTGCTCGCCGAGATCGGCGCCCGCGATCTCATCCTCCTTGCCGCGTTCATTCGCAACGATGACAATCTCGACGCGCTTCGACTGCTTCAGTAACGGCACCGCGTCGCCAATGGCGCGTGCGGCGGCGCGGCTGCCATCCCAGCACACCATGACCTGATCGAGCTTGAACGGCCCTTTTTGAATATACGGGACGACAATGACTGGGCGTCCGGACTCGAACAACGCGGCCTCGGCAATAACCTCTTCGACGGCGCTTTTCTCCGGTTCGGCTTGCGCGACGACAGAGAGATCGAAGCGCCGCGCGATGCGGCTGAACATTTCACCGGCGCCCGAAAAGTTTGCGTTCACGGTCAACGAGTCGGCGGAGATGCCGGCGCGGTCACTCGCCTCGGTAAAACGATTGATCGCTGTTTTCGCAAAGGCTTTATTTTCGCGCTCCTGGCTTTCGATCACATCGCCGGGAATGTAACCCGCACCCGAGATCGGAACGATCGCATCGTAGAGGAAGGCGATGCCGGTGAGGTGAGCATCGAACGCAGCCGCCAGTGAAATGGCATATTCGCTTGCCTGGTTCGTCCTTTCGCCGACTGCCAGATTGACGAGAATGTCTTTAATCATCGCGACGTTTCCTCCGGATCACGAATAGAACCGTAAAGTCCTGACAGCCATGCCAAGTGAGATTTGGGAATTGGCTTGCGCGCGTTCTATAAACCCGTCCGCTTATTTCTTAATGTTGCCTTGGGCGTCAAATTGTTTGAGGTAGGCCCACAGGTCGTTAATCTCATCGTCGTTCTTGATCCCGGCGAACGTCATTTTAGTGCCCGGAATTTTAGCCCGTGGATCCTTGATGTATTCCTTGAATGACGCCTCGTTCCAGACAATGCCGGAATTCTTGTTGGCGTCGGAATAATTGAAGCCCTCCACCATGCCGGATTTGCGACCGTCGAGCCCATTTAACTCCGGGCCGACCAGATTCTTGGCATCGGGGCCGATGCGATGGCATGGGAGGCATTTCTTGAACGAGTTTTGTCCCTTTTCCACGTCCTGCGCCCATCCGCTTCCCGCCGCCGCGACGCTAAGAACCGCGAGCGCAATCACCACCTTCATCATGAGCGGGTCCTTTCTGATCCGACCAAACGCAAAAATCACATGGGCGGGTGGGTTCCTGCCGCCCTGAAACGATATCTTCCCACTCGTCATTTGTGCGTCAATAGCGCATACGCCACGCGCTCCCATCGGCCACAAATAAGGTGAGGCAGAGTTGCCTTGACCTTTTTGGTCGCCATGGCGATGTTCGATCATAGGCCAACATCGGGCTCGATATGACCGTCGCAATGCCGCCATCCGATGGCGCCGTGCTCGCCCGCAGGGCCGAGATCGTCGCGGCGCTGAAACGAATCGTCCCCGGCGAAGGGGTGATCGATTCGGAAACGGCGATGCGGCCCTACGAGAGCGATGGCCTGACCGCGTACCGCCAGCTTCCGATGGTGGTGGTACTGCCGGAAACGACGGAACAAGTTTCGGCGGTTCTAGCCTATTGCCATCGCCAGGGCGTCAAGGTCGTGCCGCGTGGGGCGGGGACTTCGCTCTCAGGCGGAGCGCTGCCGCTGGACGACGGCGTGCTCCTCGGCATGGCTAAGTTCAACCGCATCCGCACCATCGATTACGACAATCGAATTGCCGTCGTCGAACCTGGCGTCACCAACCTCGCCGTCTCGCAGGCCGTAGCGGATGCGAGCTTCTATTACGCACCCGACCCCTCGTCGCAGATCGCCTGCACGATCGGCGGCAACGTCGCGGAAAATTCCGGCGGTGTGCATTGCCTCAAGTACGGGGTCACCACCAACAACGTGCTTGGCTGCGAATTGGTATTGATGAACGGCGAGGTGTTGCGGCTGGGCGGCAGCTACCTCGATTCCGCCGGCTACGATCTGCTCGGCATTGTGACCGGTTCGGAAGGGCTACTGGGCGTCGTCACCGAGGTCACGGTGCGCATCTTGAAGAAGCCGGAAACCGCGCGCGCCGCGCTGATCGGGTTTTTAAGCTCGGAGGACGGCGGCGAATGCGTCGCCCGCATCATTGGCTCGGGCATCATTCCCGGCGGGATGGAAATGATGGACGGTCCGGCCATTCGCGCGGCTGAGGATTTCGTCCACGCCGGTTATCCGCTTGATGTCGAGGCGTTGCTGATTGTCGAACTCGACGGCCCTCGTGCCGAAGTCGATCATTTACTCGATAGGGTGCAAAAGATCGCCGACGAGTGCCGCGCCGTTAATTGCCGGCTGTCCAATTCCGAGGACGAGCGCCTGTTGTTCTGGGCTGGCCGCAAAGCCGCCTTCCCGGCGGTCGGGCGGATCTCGCCCGATTATTACTGCATGGATGGAACAATTCCGCGGGCAAAGCTGCCGCTGGTGCTGCACCGCATGAAGGAACTGTCAGCGAAATATGGGCTGCGTGTCGCCAATGTATTTCATGCCGGCGATGGCAATCTGCATCCGCTCATTCTCTACGACGCCAACATGCCAGGTGAGCTTGAACGCGCGGAAAATTTCGGCGCTGATATCCTGCGGCTGTGTGTCGAAGTCGGCGGTGTGCTCACCGGCGAGCACGGCGTCGGCGTGGAGAAACGGGATCTGATGCCGGTGATGTTTTCCGAGATCGACCTCAATCAGCAAATGCGGCTCAAATGCGCCTTCGACGACAAGAGCCTGCTCAACCCAGGAAAAGTCTTTCCGACTTTGCATCGCTGCGCCGAGCTCGGGCGGATGCACGTCCATGCCGGCCGCGTGGCGTTCCCCGACATTCCGCGGTTTTGAGCTGTATTATATCTAGATTCCCTCTATAGTTGCGCATCCAGAAGAGGGGTTGTGCGTCATGCCTGCAAACGCCGTTATACGGTATTTCGACTTGCAATCCGAGAGACGCCACCGCGGTTTGGTAGCTAACGCTGCCAACGGTGGGGCGGGAGGTGGAGGAGGAGCCGGCGGAGGCAGCGGCAGCGGCGGCGGCGGGCCGTCATATCCTGTTTGGCCGCAATATCTCGCGCTTGTGGTTGGTATCTTTGTCCAGCCTTACTTGAGCTACTACGTCCAGCACGGATCGTGGTCGCTCGATCCGAGCGGTGTAGTGGGCCGCGTTCTGTTTGGTCTGATTGTTGGAGCGCTCGCGTTCCCGGCGCTCTACAAGAACGCCTTCGACCCAGCGAAGCCCCTGTTTGTTCAACTGTGCACGATTTTTGCCGGTGGAATTGGTTGGCAATCGGTGATCCAGGGCGGGGCGAAGGCGGCGCTCGGCATCACCTCATAAGAGCGTTTGGTCGAATTGCTCGGACATCCGGCGTTTGCCAGGCGCTTGGCAGCTTGTGCGAGAGCCGCTCCCACTCCTTCTCTAGTCCGGTCGTGCTCGCCGCCTCAGCGTAGAGGTGGTAGGCAATTCTCGATGCCGGACATTCTCAAGCCACGCGACGCCGACGACGTCGAAAAAGCGATCCAGTGGGCGCTCGCTGAAGATAAAACACTGGAGATCGCCGGAGGTGGCAGCAAGCGGGCGATCGGCCGTGCGGCGCAATGGGACGCCACACTCGAGCTTTCGAGCCTATCGGAGATCACGCTCTACGAGCCGGCCGAGCTGGTGCTGTCGGCGAAGGCCGGCACACCGCTGGCCGAAATCGAAACACTGCTCGCGGCCAACGCCCAGGAGCTCGCCTTCGAACCGCTCGACTACGGCCCGCTGCTCGGTGTGACCCCGGGCGCCGCCACCATCGGCGGCGTGATTTCAGCGAATCTTTCGGGACCACGGCGGATCAAGGTGGGCGCTGCGCGCGATCATTTTCTCGGCGTGGCGGCCGTTTCCGGGCGCGGTGAAAGCTTCAAGGCCGGTGGACGCGTGGTCAAGAACGTCACCGGCTATGACCTGTGCAAGCTTCTCGCCGGCTCCTGGGGGACGCTTGCCGCCATGACCGAGGTGACGGTCAAGACGTTGCCGCGAGCGGAGACCGAAGAGACGCTCGTTCTGGTTCCTCGCGATGATGCGACCGCCGCACAGGCCATGACGGCCGCCATGGGATCATTCGCAGACGTGTCGGCGGCGGCGTATTTGCCGGCGGGTTCGGCCTCGCATGTCGACGAGATTCAAGCGCTCGGCGGGGCCGCAACGGCGCTGCGCCTTGAAGGCGTCGCCCCTTCGGTCGCTCACCGCAAGGACGTGCTGGCTAAACTCCTTGCTGGGTTCGGCAAGCTTGAGAGTTTGAGCACCGCCGTCTCGCGGGCTTTTTGGCGTGCGATCCGCGACGTTGCACCATTTGCCGCCGGCGGACCGTACGGCGAGCGCCACGTCTGGCGCATCTCGACGGCTCCGGCACGCGGCGTGGAGGTCGGCCGAATGCTCGCCGAAGCAGCGCACGGTGAATGCTTTTACGACTGGGCGGGTGGGCTCGTATGGGCGGCATTGCCGCCGTCGGACGATGCGGGTGCGGCTAGCGTGCGCGCGATTCTGGGAGCCGCCGGCGGCCACGCGACGCTTATTCGCGCGCCGGCGGCGGTACGGGCCAAGGTGGATGTGTTTGAGCCGCAGAATTCGGCGCTTGCCGCATTGACGAAGCGTGTGCGGGAAGGCTTCGATCCGCGCGGCGTCCTCAACGCCGGCCGGATATGGGCGGGCGTTTGAATGCAGACTTCCTTCACGCTTGCGCAGCTCGCCGATCCCGATATCGCCGAATCGGAGAAAATTCTGCGCGCATGCGTGCATTGCGGCTTCTGCACCGCCACGTGCCCGACTTACGTACTCGACGGCAACGAACTCGATTCGCCGCGCGGGCGCATCTACCTCATCAAGGACATGCTGGAAAACGATCGTCCGGCGACCGCTGACGTCGCCTTGCACATCGATCGCTGCCTGTCCTGCCTCGCCTGTATGACCACGTGCCCCTCGGGCGTCCACTACATGCATCTCGTCGATCACGCCCGCATCCATATCGAAAACACCTTTACCCGCCCGGTTTCGGAGCGATTTTTGCGGTCGGTATTGGCCCGGACGCTGCCCTATCCGCAGCGCTTTCGCTTTGCGCTGGCCGCAGCGCTCCTTGGCAAGCCGCTCACCGGGGTTGCTGAGGCGTTCGGGCTAAAACGGCTTGCCGCCATGCTGCGCCTTGCGCCTTGGCGAGGGCCGCACCGTCCACTTGCGCCTCAGAACTTTCCGGCTGCGACGGCCGTTCGCAGAGGCCGCGTCGCTTTGCTTGCGGGTTGCGTCAACGACGTGCTGGCTCCGCAAATCAATGCCGCGGCGGTTCGCACGCTTACCCGCTGCGGCATTGAAGTGGTCGTGGCCAAGAATGCAGGCTGCTGTGGCTCGATGGTCCACCACATGGGACGCGAGCACGAGGCTTTGGCCCAAGCCCGAGCCAATATTGACGCCTGGGCGGCGCTTGGGGACATCGACGCTATTGTCATCACCGCTTCCGGCTGCGGCACGACGGTCAAAGACTATGGTTTCATGCTGCGAACCGACCCGGCTTATGCTGAACGCGCGGCGAAAGTGTCAACGCTCGCCCGCGACATCACCGAATACCTCGCGGGCTTGCCGCTCGAATCGGCCCGCGGTGCCGGCGGACTTGTCGTCGCCTATCACGCAGCCTGCTCGCTTCAGCACGGGCAGCGCATCATTCGCCAGCCGAAAGACCTTCTCGCCAAGCTTGGCTTTGTCGTGAAAGACGTACCGGACGGTCATCTGTGCTGTGGTTCAGCAGGAACCTACAATATTATGCAGCCTGATATCGCAAGGAGGTTGCGCGAGCGCAAAGTCGGGACTATCGAGAGATTGCGACCTGACGTGATCGCGGCGGGGAATATTGGCTGCATCACTCAGATCGCCGCGGGCACCAGCGTCCCGACCGTCCATACAGTCGAGTTGATCGACTGGGCGAGTGGCGGACCTTGTCCGTCCGCGTTGCAAGAGCGTCGGGGGCAAGCGGCCGAGTTGCCGTCTGTTGCCGCGGGCTGACGGGAAGCTCGTCGGTATTGTGGCGTGAACCCGGCCTCCGATGAGGCCGATTGGATTTTCATACTCGTAGCTTGGATCGGGAGGACTGATCATGGCGAAGAAATCGAAGAAAGCTAAGGCGAAGAAATCGACGAAATCCAAAAAGAAAGCGGCGCCGGCGCGGAAAAAGAAAAAAGTAGCAAAATCTGCGACGCGCAAGCCGGCGAAACGCTCGGCGAAAAAGGCCGCTCCGAAGCGCAAGCTACCGGTCAAAAAAGCAGCTCCGGCCAAAAAAGCAGCTCCCGTCCACAAACCGGCTCCCGCGGCGCCGACACCTGAGCCCGCACCGGCCCCGTCATGGACGCCGCCGGTCAGCCCGGGGTTCGGGGACAGCGGCACCACTTAAAGACGCATCCCGCTCCGGCTGCGTTCGACCATTTGCGGCGCGCGCGCAAGCGCGCGCCGTGCCATTGAGGCATACGGCTGCGATACCTTTCGCATGCATGGCACTGGGCGTTGCCGCGCATGAGCCGCATTGCCCCGGCTACGTCCCGGTCCTAGCATTGGCAGCTAAAGCGCGCGGCAGCATATGGCCGCCAAGCGCGCCGTATTCGGGAGGGCACCATGGCCGCGGCTTACAACATCCTGATTATGGGGGCATCGTATGGGTCGCTTTTGGCCTCAAAGCTTTTGTTCGGCGGCCACCACATCAAACTGATCTGTCTTCCTGCTGAGGCCGATTTGATCAACGCCGAAGGTTTTCGCGTGCGTTTGCCGGTGCGCGGGCGCAAGGCGCCGGTCGAACTCGATTCGCGCAAACTTCCAGGAACGGTCACCGCCGGCGGCACCGCCAATGTCGATCCGAAGGACTTCGACCTCGTCGGACTGGCAATGCAGGAGCCGCAATATCGCTTGCCCGGCGTGCGTGAACTGCTCGATGCGGTAGGGCGTGCGAAAGTGCCGTGCATGTCGATCATGAACATGCCGCCGCTCGCCTATCTGCGGCGCATCCCCGGTCTCGATGCCGATGGCTTGAAGCCGGCCTACACCGACCCGAGCGTGTGGAACAATTTCGATCCGGCCTTTATTACGCTATGTAGCCCCGATCCGCAGGCCATCCGTCCGCCGGACGAGAAGGTCAACGTTCTCCAGGTTACGCTGCCGACGAATTTCAAGGTTGCGCGCTTTCCCGACGATAAACCCACGGCGATCTTGCGGCGGCTGCAAGACGAGATCGATGCGATCCGCTTTGACACCCCCGACGGCCTGACCGAGCTTCCCGTGAAGCTCAAGGTCTATGACTCGATTTTCGTCCCCCTGGCGAAATGGGCCATGTTGCTTGCCGGCAATTATCGCTGCGTGACCAAGGACGGCATGCGCACCGCGCAGGAGGCGGTATGGAGCGACATCGAGACGTCGCGCTCGGTTTACAATTTTGTCGTTGACCTCTGCGTCAAGCTTGGGGCTAAGCCCGACGATATGGTGCCGTTCGAGAAATATGCCGCGGCGGCGCAATCGCTGACTCGCCCGGCGTCCGCCGCCCGCGCGCTGCAGAACGGCGCGCCCTATATCGAGCGCGCCGATAAACTCGTGCAGCTCATTGCCGCGCAGCGAGGTCTGCATAATCCGGCAATCGATGCACAAGTCGCGTTGGTCGATGCGCGGCTTGAAGCTAACCGTAAGAAGGCGGCGGCGTAGAAGCGTTGAGGCCTTAAAACTACGCGACCTCGACGTCTTCCCAAAAGCCGAAGCGTCCGCCGACCTTCGCCATTTCCGGTCGCGGCGCCTCGTAAGACCATGCCGCCCGGGCATGGTGTTTGCCGTCGATGACGACGTCATAGAATTGCACGCCGTGGGGGCATTTCAGATCGTCCGCGGTCTTTTCCGTCTTTTTCAGCCAATCCATGCGGACGGCGGAGCTGGGAAAATAGCTGTATCCGTGAGCCTCAACGATGTCGTCGCTATCGGCGACAACGCGGTCGTCCACTGTTGCTTTCATGACAAGCCTTCCGAGAAAAATTTGGTCAACGCCGCAAGACGCCGTTGACCGGCGCTGCCTCGACATAGGTGTCAAAGGCGGCCAATGCAACGCCTCCCTGGCCTGCGCATAAGGCAGCCGCCGGAGTTTGCGATCGGCCGCCGACGCCAGCAATTTGCCGGGAACGGCCGGCGGATCAATTCACCGGCCGTTCACTCACTTTCACGCCGTTGCCGTGCCGGCAAACAGGCTCTTCTTTATGATGGCGTGGATACCCCAGTTGCCGTCGACCACTTGCGTCACGCCGAAATCGACACCGACGGAGATCAGTGAAATCGCTTCATCCTCCGTCAGTCCTTTGGTCGTCATCAAGAAACCCCGCATCTTACGAAATGCGTCGCGTAGCGCGAGATCGATCGAAGATTTCTTGTAGATGTCCTGCTGCGCTGAAGGGCCGAGCTCTTGGAGATAATTGGCGAAGCTGAAACCGTGCAAGACCCATTCATCCTGAGTTTCAAGCAGCGGATAATTGAGCTGGGCCAGCGATCCGGTGAGCTCACTCTGCTTGTGCAGGATTAGTTGGAACGTGCCGGTCAACGACATTTCGATGGCGGTGCCGCATAATTCCGAGTCCCCTTGCGCCGCATGAGAATCGCCGACCGAGAACAGGCCTCCCGGTACCGCGACCGGGTAGTACATCGTCGCGCCTTTGCCGATGCGCCAGTTGTCCATGTTGCCGCCAAAATAGCCGGGCGGGATCGAGTCGACGATATCGGCCTCTTTCGGCGCGACACCCATCACCCCGAAATGCGGCCGGATTGGAATGCGTACGTTTTTCAGGACGTTGTGGTTCTCCTGCACGGTCGAATGGTCGACCGGGACGCCCGGATAATCGATGGTTTTATGGACGACGCCATAGGGGTCGGTCTGTGGCGTCCAGCGGAAATTGTAGACCGCTTGCGCCCAGTTGCGCTGACCACTGGTGTCGATCTCATAGATTGTGCAGACCTCGCGCGGCTTCGGCTCGGTCATGAGGTCGCTGTATTGAAAGCCCCACCAGGCCGCTGCGTTGCTGCCGAACGATTTGCCCGCGTAAGACGGATTGGCGCAAGGCCGCGGCTTCACGTCCATGATGCGCACTTCCAGGATGTCGCCGGGCTCGGCGCCGCGGACAAAAACC
Organism: Xanthobacteraceae bacterium; assembly: GCA_036845025.1. GTDB lineage: Bacteria > Pseudomonadota > Alphaproteobacteria > Rhizobiales > Xanthobacteraceae > BOG-931. The sequence continues at coordinate 25,062 of DAIUEQ010000013.1, forward strand.
GGCCCCGTGCAAATGTGCACGCCGAAGCCTTCGCCTGCGCCACGCCCCAGAAGCTTGCCGTCAATCGGTCCGGCGCCGCGGCGGTTCACGCCCTTCTTGTCCTTGGTCCATAAGAACACGCTTTCAGCGCCCGGATCGCCTTTGACCATGCGCTCAGCGTCGTCGTTGGCGTGATGGGTGAGCGCCTCGATCGTAATGTAGTCGCCCGAATCCACTTCAAGCTGAGGCTTCAACAGCTTGCTGAAATACCCCCAGTGCACGGTGTCGGCGTTCGCCGGCAGGTAATGATACGTCGGCTGACCAGGGCTCGTGGCCGCCGATGCAGGAGAGGAAAGGGTACCGCTCGCTGCCCATGCCGCGGCGCCGCCGCCCGCCACGAACGCGCTCTTGAGGAAGCCGCGCCGCTCGTGGTCGAGTTCGCTGAGTAACTTTTGGCGGTGAAGCTCAAAATCTGGGCAAGTCTTATCGTTGCCTGTGCACATGACGAAATATCCCCCTGTTAAATGTTTGATCTATCGTGCGCCCCGATGCGGCCGCTGGAAGCAACGAGGTCACATCGGCAATTTGCATGCCAATGCTGGCGTAATGCGGGCGGACGATGCTTACTCGGCGGCCGATGCCAGCGGCATCTCCTTGACCTGAGCAAACGCTCCGTCCGGCACGACTTCGAGGCGGCGGCGGTGAAAGGCGTTGAGTGTCGAACGGTGGCCGATTGAAATAATCGTCGCGCCCTTGAGCCGTTCCTGTAACAGCCGATAGAGGGCGGTCTCCGCGCGTTCGTCGAGCGCGGCGGTCGCTTCGTCAAGCAAGAGATAATCTGGCGCCTGCAAAAGCGCGCGCGCGATCGCCAGTCTTTGCTGTTCGCCTTGCGACAGGATCCGGTTCCAGTGCGCCTGCTCGTCGAGACGCGAGACAAGCTGCGGAAGACCGACAGCGACGAGGGCTTCGGCGATGCGGGCGTTATCGAACGTGCCGTCGGTTGCCGGGTAGGCGACGGCAACGGCAAGCGTAGCGAGAGGAAAATAAGGCCGCTGCGGCACCAGCATGACTTTCGCGCCCTCGGGTACGCTGACGCGACCCGACCCGAACGGCCAGATGCCGGAAACGGCTCGCAACAGCGTCGATTTTCCGACGCCTGATGGGCCGGTGACCAACACACTTTCATCTGCCGGAATGGCGATGTGCTCGGCCGCGACGACGGGCGAACCGTCAGGCAGGCGGACTTCAAGTCCATCGATGGTGTATGGCTTGCCGGCTTGGTCGGCGATTATTTGCACGACGGGCGGCGTCACCGCGGCAGCGCGGCCAACCGCGAGCGCGTCCTCGAATCCAGTCAAGCGGGCAACGATCGACTGCCATTCGGCGATCTGCCGGTAGGAAGTAACGATATAGGATAGCGCCTCTTGCACGCTGTTGAACGCCGAGCCGGTTTGCATCAGGCCGCCAAGCTGCATGGCGCCGGAGAAATAAGCCGGTGCCGCCAGGATATAGGGAAAAACTACCGAAGCTTGTGAGTAGCTTTGCGTGAAGAACATCAGTCGCTTCTGCCGCCGCATCAGCGCAAACCAATTCGCGATAACCGACCCAAAGCGCAGCAGATGCTGCTCGCGTTCTGCCGCCTCGCCGCGCAGCGCCGCGATTTGCTCGGCGTTCTCGCGCGTTCGCACCAGATTGAAACGGAAATCGGCCTCGAAGCGCTGCTGCTGAAAATTGAGCGCAATGAGCGGTTTGCCGATGAAGTGGGTAAGCGCGGTGCCTATTGTGGCGTAAAGCAATGCAGCCCAAACCAGATATCCCGGGATCGCGAAGTTCGGGCCGAAGATCGTGAGCGGCGCCTGCGCCGACAGCGTCCACAGAATGACGACGAATGAGCAAAGTGTGACCACGGCATTGAGCATGCCGGTGCCGATCGCCATGGTATATTCGACAAACAGCCGCAAATCGTCGGCGATACGCTGGTCGGGGTTGTCGGCTTCATCGCCGAGCAGCTGCATGCGGTAGTGATTGGCAGCCGTCAGCCATTGGCGCAGGTAGGTTTGCGTCATCCAGCGCCGCCAGCGGATCTGCAGCCACTGGTTCAAATAGAGCTTGTAGACGGCGAGTACGGTGTAAACCGCGGCGAGCCCGCAGAAGAACAGAATCGCACTGACGAAAGCATTCCAATTGTGGTCTTGCAGCGTATTGTAAAAGCGATTGTACCACTGGTTGAGAAGCACCTGGAGCCCGACTAGACCCAACTCAACGGCGATGACCGCGCCGAGCAGCGCCCGTGCTGGCCAGCGATCGTCGGAGCGAAAGTAAGGGATCGAGAGCCGCCAAATATCGGCAATCGTCCTAGCGAGGTTTTTCACAAAGAATCTCCGGCTGGCCGATCAGCACTTGCGGATCAAGATAGGCCATCCGCCGCAATTATCAGCGCAGGTCAACTGCTGCGCCGCAATATGACTTCTAGGGCGCTATCCGCGCCAATTGTGACGAAATGGCGATAGCGGGAGCGCCTGGATTCCCTTAGTCTTTGCGGAGGCGGGAAGAAAGCACCCGCAGCGGCGTGATTGCGCCGTTACCGCCGCGACGGCGGACTAATCAAAAGCTTCGAGCGCCACTAGAACGGCGCTCATTGGGGAAACGCCGAATGTTTACGCAAATTCTGAATCCCACCGGAAACCTCTTTGTAACTTGGTTGGTGGCGCTCGTCCCGGTGGTGCTGTTGCTCGTTTTGCTGGCCGGTCTGCGCCTCTCGGCATGGATCGCGGTGATTATCGGTTCGGTCGTTACCTTTCTCCTCGCCCTCTTTGTCTGGAAGATGCCGCTTGATGACGGCATACGGGCCTATCTCTACGGCTCAGCGACGGGAATCTGGAACGTCGATTGGATCACGTTCTGGGGCGTGGTGCTGTTCAACACGCTGGTGACGACCGGCACTTTCGAGAAATTCCGCCGCTGGCTGGTGTACCAGGGGACGCTCGATGTGCGCGTGCAAACCATTCTTTTTGCGTGGGCCTTCGGTGCCTTACTCGAGGGTCTTGTTGGCTTCGGTTATCCGTGGGCCTTTGTCGCCCCGATCCTGATTGCGATCGGCATTCCCGACCTCGACGCTATCAGGGTCGCGGCGATCGCCAACAACGCGCCGGTATCCTATGGCGCGCTTGGCGCGCCGATCATCGCGCTCGCGACGGTGACCGCCGGCACGCTCGGTGTCAGCTTTATCGATCTGCTGCCGATCTATTCCGCGTCCGTCGGCAAGATCGTCGCTATCCTGGCGCTGCTGCCGCCGTGGATTTTGCTCTACCTTGTATCCGGCAGTAAGGGCATGTGGTCCGCTTGGCCGCTCGCCATTGTCGGCTCGCTCGGTTACATCGCCGGACAGCTGCCAACCGCCATCTATCTTGGGCCGTATCTGCCGGACGTCATCGGCTCCATCGTATGCTTTGTGGTGTTGCTCCTTCTGTTGCGCGTTTGGCGGCCCGCGCAAGTGCTGGCTTACGGTGGCGCTCCGGTGAGCGGAGGTCAAAAAGTCGAAGCCCACGGGCTTTCCGCGGGTGAGGTGGGCATGGCCTGGCTGCCCATCGCGGTCTTGGTGGCGGTGGTGGTCGCTTGGACAGGACCCTGGTCCAATTTGCCGAAGATCATTCTTTACCATGCTGCGGTTGCTGCGGACTCGGCAATCACTCCGGGGGCGAAGATCACGGCGGTGTTCAATTGGACGCCGTTCGTCGGCGGCACTGCAATTCTGGTTTCGTGGATCATCACCGCGATTTTGCTGCGCGTGAAGCCGAGCCAGATCCGTGAAATCTTTGCCAAGACGTGGTCGCAGATGTGGGGAGCGTGTCTGGTCGGCGTGTTTATTTTCGGCCTTGCCTATGTCTACAACTACTCGGGCATGGCCGGCTCGCTGGCGAGCGCCTTTTCCAAGATCGGACCGGCGTTCATTATCGTCGCACCAGTGCTCGGCTTCATCGGCGTCGCGCTCTCCGGCAGCAACACCTCGACCAACGCCATGTTCGGCACTTTTCAGGCGTTGGTCGGCAAAGTACTTGGTTTTCCGTTGCTGCTGCTGCCGAGCTTGAACTCGGTTGGCGCCGAAGTCGGCAAGCCGATTGCGCCGCAGACCGCGAGCGTCGGTGTGTCCACCAGCCGCTTCGTGCGTAACGAAGGCGCGGTTATCCGCCACAATTTCGGCTGGACGATCGTTTTGCTCGTCTATCTCGTGCTCATCGGCGTGGCTTGTTACCTGTTCTTCCCAGGCATTGCCGTCCTGCCTCATTAGCAAAAAAAAGCGGCGGCGAATCGCGTCATTCGCCGCCGTTTGTTGCGCGCCGCGCAAATTCATACCTTGGTCGCGCGTGTCATCAGGTAGGGCATCCTGATGGTGTTCTCCTCGAAAATGTCGACGGCTAATGCGTCGAACTCGGCGCGCAACTTGGCGAGCCTTTCTGCATCGCCTTTCAGGGACTCAACGAGCTTAGTGAGAGGCCCAATTGTCGCTTCCTGTGCGGTGCGGAAATGCGCGAGGCTCAGCGCCGGCGCGACCAAAGTGCCTTGCGCGAACTTAAGATCGGTCACCGCTGATCCTAGCCGCTCGCGGACGACGTTTGGATCGCCCCACAGCGATGGCGGCGCCGGCGCATCGGCATCCGGCGGGAGCGGCGGCATGTGGCGCGCGACCAAGGCAAACATGCGGCCAGTGAAATGCTCGGGCGGCCAAGTCGAAAATGCGATCCGGCCGCCGCGCTTGAGGACGCGGAGCATTTCACTCATCGCGAGGGCGGGGCGCGGCGCGAACATGTGTCCGAACTGGCTGACGACGACATCGAACGAAGCGTCGGGGTAGGGCAGAGCCTCGGCGTCGCCTTCGACGAATTCCACATTGACGCCGGCGATCTGGGCGTTCTTTTTCGCCCGTTCAAGAAGCGCGGGCGTCAGATCGAGGCCGCAGGCCTTTGCGCCACGGAGCGCGGCGGTGATCGCGACGACGCCGGTTCCGCATGCGACGTCGAGGACGTGTTGTCCGGCGCTGACTTGCGCGAACTTCACCAGCTGCGCGGCAGGCGGCGTCGTTGTGATTTCGACCGGGACAAATGACGTCCAGGCTTCGCGTTGGGCGGCTTTGAATGCTGCGAACTGATCGGCTGTTTTCGTCATCGTCGATTAGCTCCAAGGGTCGGTCATGCTTTCGCGTCAGAGGCGGCAAGACAAGCAAAAAGGGCGCGGTTTCCCGCGCCCTTTTCGTTAGATGAAAGCGAGGGACTTAGAAGTCCATTCCGCCCATTCCACCGCCGGGCGGCATAGCCGGCATAGCCGGTTTGTCCTTGGGTTTCTCCGCCACCATAGCCTCGGTCGTAACCAGGAGGCCCGCGACGGAAGCCGCGTCCTGCAGCGCGGCACGCACAACCTTCGCCGGATCGACAATGCCCTTCTCGATCATGTCGACGTAGGTTTCGTTCTGCGCGTCGAAGCCGAAGGTCTCGGATTTGTTTTCCAAGATCTTGTTGACCACGATCGAGCCTTCCATGCCGGAGTTTTCCGCAATCTGACGGAGCGGCGTCTCCAGCGCCTTGAGCACGATATTGATCCCGGCCTGTACGTCGGCATTGTCATTGGTCAACTTGCCGATCGCGCGCTTGGCGCGAAGCAGCGCCACGCCGCCGCCCGGCACGATACCTTCCTCGACCGCGGCGCGGGTGGCGTTGAGCGCGTCTTCGACGCGATCCTTTCGCTCCTTCACCTCGACCTCGGTAGCGCCGCCGACGCGAATGACCGCAACGCCGCCGGCGAGCTTGGCCAGCCGCTCCTGCAGTTTCTCGCGATCGTAGTCCGACGTGGTCTCTTCGATCTGCGCCTTGATCTGGTTGACGCGGGCTTCGATGTCCTTCTTCTTGCCGGCGCCGTCGACGATCGTGGTCTT
>DAIUEQ010000014.1:0-30842 GCA_036845025.1 Xanthobacteraceae bacterium
AGACGTCGACGTAGCCGGCGACGAAACTTAACAACGCCGGCGCAGAACGCGGCAGCGGGATTTCTCGGGTCAAAGCGATTTGCGCCATAGCAACCTCGGCTCAGGGTAGCGGTTCAGAAATCCGCACCGGTGCTTAATTGTAGTTTTGGAGTGACGGCAATGCACTTCAGCAATTTCCACTACCTGCCGCTGGCGCCGGGATTCTTTTCCATCCTCGTCGGCCTATTCGTCATTCTGCTGGTTCTGCTCCTGATATTCCGTGCGCTGCGCCAGGCCTATTTGAGCCTTGGAGTCAGTTCGTCAACAGCCATGCTGCTGCTGTTCGGTTCACTCATTGGCAGTTACTTCAACATTCCCGTCGCCGAGTTGCCTAACGAGCAGGTCGTCTCCAACCGAGTGATTGAGTATTTCGGCATGCAATACGCCGTCCCGGTCGTTGAGGACTGGGCCGGAACGGTGATCGCGGTCAATGTCGGCGGTGCCGTTATTCCGACCTTGATGTCGCTCTATCTCCTCGGCAAGCGCCGGCTTTGGCTCAACGGCGCGATCGCGACCGCTGTGGTCGCCGTCGTGCTGCACTGGCTGGCGCACCCGGTGCCCGGCGTCGGCATCGCGGTGCCGGTTTTCCTTCCCGCTTTGGTGACGGCCATTGTCGCTTTATTGCTGTCGCGGGAGAACGCCGCGCCGCTCGCCTATATCGGCGGCAGCATGGGCACCCTGATCGGGGCCGATCTTACCAATCTCGATAAAATCCGTGGGCTCGGCGCGCCGGTCGCATCCATCGGCGGCGCGGGCACCTTCGACGGGATTTTCCTCACCGGCATTCTCGCCGTATTGCTCGCGAGCATCTTCCCGCCGCGCCGGCCGGTGGCGCAGCCGTGGTCATGACAGCGAAGTCTTTGACGGGGTCAAAAAACGCGAGCGCCAAGAAATGCAGCGAGCAGGAAGAACATGAACAGGTCAGAGACGAGCGCGGTCCACTCGCTGGCGTTCTTGTTGCCGCGTACAGCATGCCCGGCGCCCGCCAAACCATAATAGAGACCGCCGACAATGGCGGCTGACACCAGGAAGTTCGGCTCGGCCAAGGTCAGCAAGCCCAGCGCTCCCATCGCAAGATTGGCGAAACCGACCTCGCGAACGATCGAAAGCGCACCGCGATCTTTGACTTGAAAAATACTCTCGGCGGTGAATCGCGGCTGAGCGACTTGGCGAAGGCCGGCGATGAACAGCCGCACGCCGACGCCCCAGAATACGAACCACTTGCCGACCAATAACATGAGATCCGCGCTGCCGCTGCGCAGCACCGCTTCGACGAGCACGGAAATTGCCGGAAGGACGAACAGGAAAAGTGCGACGAAAATGAAATACATGCTGTCCGAAATTCGATATTAACGAAATGAAGTGCCCTCGGGGCGCCGGCAAAGTCAAACAGCGGTATCCGAAGGGTGAGCGGCCCAACCTTTCAGGGGAACTGAGCGATGCCTACGAAACAACCCCAACATCGCAAAAACCTACCGGCCTCGATTACAGCCTATCACGCGCACATCTATTATGACGCGGAGAAAACGCGCGGACGTGCCGCCCGTTTGCGCCGTCGCGTCGCGCAAAAATTTCCGCCGGCAAAACTTGGGCGCTGGCACGATGAATTGGTCGGGCCGCACACCCAATCCATGTACCAGATCGCGTTTCCGCGCAGCCTGCTGGCGTCGTTCGTGCCTTGGCTAATGCTCAACCGCGACGGTTTGGACATTCTTCTGCATCCGGAAACGGGCGACGATTATCGCGATCATACGGCGCACGCTTGCTGGTTTGGCGCAACGTTGCCGCTGAACGTCGAAGTGTTGCGAAAACAGCACTAGCCGCTGATCTCTGCGCTTCAATCGTCTGCCGCGGAACGGAATGAAATCAGCCGTGTTAGCTGGTTTGGGGCGCGTCTTCTTGGGAGCTAACTATGCGAAGGACGTTACTCGCCGCGGGCTTGGCCGCCGGCACTATTGCGCTGTGGTGCCAGAACGCCGCTGCCGTTCCTGCAGGTCCGGTCGGGATTCAGGAGGCTGCGGCGGGCGCGCAGTTGATGCAGCAGGTGCAATACATTGAACGTCGCACGCGGCACGGCGTCGTGAAATGCTATCGCGATTTGGTGATCGGTCCGTATCGCTGCCACCATTATAGCGGACCGCTCTAAGCTTCGGACGGCAGGTTAAAGCGCGTAGCGGGCGCTGATCGCGGCTAGGGCAGTCGTTGCGTGCGGCTTACGGAAGCCGGTTAGTCGTTGTCCTCGACACTCGTCTCCGGCCGATCATCGCCGCGCGCCACTTCCGAGTGCCACTTACCCTTTGCGTCTTCGTATTCGATCGATTCCGTTCGCCCGGGCGCGCGCTGCTCGGCGGCCGCGCGCCGCGCCGCATCGAGCGCTTCGGCGTGCGTGGGAAAGCTTTCAGAGAACACGCCGTCGGCCGTGTAGGCCCAGCCGTCTTCGTGGCGGACAACTTTGTAGGTCACGTGGGTCATGGATCGACTGCCTTTCGCGGCAAGATAGCAAATTCAGATCAGGCGAGCGAGGCTCCCCGCGGTTGGCTGGAAATCCAGCCGGACGGCCTTTTCGCGATGCTTCAGGCCGGGGCGGTCGCCCACCGCGGCCGCGACAATGAGTGCAGATTGCACTACCCTCCCGCCTGAACGAGGATGATCGGGTGCCGGGCGTGCCGGCGCAAAAAAGAGCGCATGCCAAGGCGGCTTAGGCCGTGGCATTGTCGGCGTCAGCAAAAAAGCATGGAGGAGCGCATGAAGCGTCTACTAGCGGCCGGCGCCGTCGGCATTGTCCTAGCCGCCGCCTCGGTGACTGCGGGGAACGCTGAGGACACCGTCAAGGTCGGACTTATCCTCTCCTATTCAGGTCAGTTCGCCGATACCGCCGCGCAGATGGACAATGCGATCAAGCTCTACGTCAAGCAGCACGGCGACACGGTTGCCGGGAAAAGACTCGAATTCATCCGCAAGGATACTGGCGGTATTGCGCCCGATGTCGCCAAGCGGCTCGCGCAGGAGCTGATCGTGCGCGACCACGCCGACATCATCGCCGGCTTCGCGCTGACGCCGAACGCGCTCGCGGCGGCCGATGTCTCCGCTGAAGCCAAGAAATTTATGGTGGTGATGAATGCAGCCACCTCGATCATCACGACCAAATCGCCCTACATTGCGCGCACCTCGGTGACGACGCCCATGCTCAATCAAACGCTCGGCACCTGGGCGGCGAAGCACGGGATCAAAACGGCCTACACCATGGTCTCGGACTACGGTCCCGGGATCGATGCGGAAGCCGCGTTTCACACCGGCTTTAAGGAAGCGGGCGGCGAGATCGCCGGTTCGGTTCGTTTCCCGGTCGCCAATCCGGATTTTTCCGCCTTTGTGCAGCGCGCCAAGGACGTAAATCCCGACGCGATTTACATCTGGATACCGGGTGGTGCGCAACCGGGCGCGGTCGGCAAGGCCCTCGCTGAGCGCGGCATCGATACCACCAAGATCAAAGTGTTGGGCCAGGATGCGCTCACGTTTGAAACCGCGCTCAAGAGTATGGGTGACACCGCGCTCGGAATAATCACGGTGTCGAATTACGACTACAATCACAACTCGCCGCTGAACCACGAATTCGTCAAAGCCTACAATGACGAATTTCACCGCAACCCGGATATCTACTCGGCCGGCGGGTATGACGGCATGCACTTGATCTACGAGGCGTTGAAGAAAACCAACGGCAACGCCGACGGCGACGCCTTGATCGCCGCCGCCAAGGGTATGAGCTGGGAGAGTCCGCGCGGGCCGATAATGATCGATCCGGAAACGCGCGACGTGGTTGAGACCGTTTACATCCGCCGCGTGGAGAAGGTCGGTAACGAACTCGTCAATGTCGAATTCGACAAAGTCGAGAACGTCAAAGATCCGGTGAAGGAGCGTATGAAGAAATAAAGCTGCGGGTTAGCGCAACAAAAAAAGAGGGGGATACGATGAAGCGCGTCTGCCTGGTCGCGCTGATCGCTGTCGGGTCAGGCCTTTTGCCGGCCGCCGGTCAGGCCGAAGACGCCGTCAAAATCGGTGTCGTCATGCCCTATTCGGGCCAGTTCGCCGATCCGTCCGCGCAATCGGAGAACGGCCTTAAGCTCTACCTTAAGCAGCACGGCAATAAGCTCGGCGGACGCGATGTCGAAATGATCCGCAAGGACACCGGCGGCATCAATCCGCCGGTCGCCAAGCGGCTGGCGCAGGAATTGGTCACCCGCGACAACGTCGACATCCTGACCGGCTTTCAGCTTACGCCGAATGCACTGGCCGCGGCTGACGTCTCGGCCGAAGCCAAAAAATTCATGGTGATCTTGAACGCGGGCACCGCGATCATCACCACCAAATCGAATTACATCGCGCGTGTTTCGTTCACGCTGCCGCAGCTTAACCAGACGCTTGCGACCTGGGCTGCGCACCGTGGTCTCAAAAGCGCCTACACCATGGTCACCGACTATGGACCGGGCATCGACGCCGAAGCCGCTTTTCTGAAGGGCTTCAAGGACGCCGGCGGCGAAATCGTTGGCTCGGTGCGCATGGCGGTGCAGAGCCCCGACTTCTCGGCCTATGTGCAGCGAGCCAAGGACCTCAATCCCCAAGGCATTTTCATCATGATTCCGGGTGGCGCCCAACCGGGCGCCTTCGGCAAGGCTTTGGCCGAACGCGGCCTCGACCCGCAGAAGATCGAGGTGCTGGGCCAGGCCGAACTCACCGATGAGCATGCGCTAGCCAGCATGGGGGACAGCGCGATCGGCATCATCACTGCCAGCCATTACGACTACACCCATCGCTCGCCATTGAATGACGAATTCGTGCAAGCCTATGTCAGCGAATATCACCGCAATCCGGATTTCTTTTCGGTTGGCGGCTACGACGGCATGCACCTGATCGATCTGGCGCTGCAAAAATCCGGCGGCAAAACCGACGGTGATTCACTGATCAACGCCGCCAAGGGCGCCAGTTGGGAAAGTCCGCGCGGACCGATCTTGATCGATCCTGAGACGCGCGACATCGTGCAAACCGTCTATATCCGCAAAGTCGAGAAGGTGGGCGACCGGCTCGTCAATGCCGAGATTGCGGCCATCCCGAACGTCAAAGACCCCTTCAAAGCGTCGATGGGCAAGTAACAGCCGAGACGGTGGCGGAGAGGAAAAAGCGCCGCTTCGCGCGAGGCGAAATGACGCCGTGGGCGGGAAATAGCTTGGCCGCTTGCCGCATCGTCCGGTACCGTGTCCGACCGATCAAGAGACGCTCCGTCCATGCTCCCTCCCGTTTTCGGCGTTCTGTTCGACGGCCTGGCTTACGGCATGTTGTTGTTTCTGCTGTCGGTCGGGCAGTCGGTGACGCTCGGCATGATGAATTTCATTAATCTCGCCCATTGCAGCTTTGCGATGCTGGGCGGTTACGTCACTGTCGCATTGATGAAGCGGCTCGGCTTGCCGTTCCTGGCAACGCTGCCTTGCGCGTTCGTCGTCGCCGCAATTGTTAGCATCGCTTTCGAACGGACGTTGTTTCGACGGCTCTACCGGGCGAGCGAGCTCGATCAGGTTTTGCTGACCATCGGTATCGTTTTCATCTCGATCGGAGCCGCCGCCTACTTTTTTGGCACCGACCAGCAGCCGCTTCTACTGCCGCCGTATTTGCGCGAGTCGCTGATTTTTCTCGGCACCCGCTTCGCGGTTTATCGGCTGTTTCTTCTCGGCATCGCGCTGGTGATAACCATCGTGCTGGTGCTGGCGCTCGAATACACGCGATTCGGCGCGCGTGTCCGCGCCGCCGTCGACAACGAGCGCATGGCGCGCGGACTGGGTATCAATGTCGACCGCACTTTCGCCGTGACCTTTGCGCTCGGCAGCGGTCTTGCCGGATTGGGTGGCGCACTGGCGATCGAAATCGTCGGACTCGATCCGTATTTTGCGCTCACCTATCTCGTCTACGTTCTCATTGTCGTCTCGGTCGGCGGCCTCGGCTCGATTGCCGGCTCGTTCGCCGCGGCAATCGTGCTCGGTATCAGCGACATCGCCGGGAAATATTACGTCCCCCAGCTCGGCGCGTTCTTGATCTACCTCGTGATGATCACGCTGTTGATGTGGCGTCCGCTCGGACTGCTCGGGAGACGCTGAGCCATGGCGCTGGCGGAAAAAGCGAGCACGCCGCTCCTCTATTTGCAGGCGCAGACGCGGTGGCGCCCGGTAGAAATCGTTTTCTGGATCGCGGCGCTTTCGCCCTACCTGCTGTTTCCGAATTATCTGTCGCTGGCGAGCCAGATCGCCATTGCCGGAATGTTCGCGTTGTCGCTCGATCTGATACTCGGCTATGCCGGCATCGTTTCGCTCGGCCATGCCGCGTTCTTTGGCACCGGGGCCTATACGGCGGGGTTGTTGTCGAAACACGGCTGGGGCGAGCCGCTGAGCGGGCTCGTCGCCGCAGCCGCCGTCGCCGGTCTAGTCGGTTACGCGACGAGTTTCGTGATCAGCCGTTTTCGCCATCTTGCGTTGATCATGCTCACGCTCGGTTTCGGCTTGTTATTGGCCGAACTCGCCAACAGTCTTGGTTGGCTGACCGGCGGTATGGACGGCTTGCAGGGCATTCATACATGGAAACTGCTCGGCTATTTCAAGTTTGATTTGTACGGCAAGACCGCCTTCGGTTACGCGCTCGCCGTGTTGTTTGTGGTGTTCTTGTTCGCGCGGCGTCTTATTCATTCGCCATTCGGTCTCTCGCTGCGCGGCATACGCGAGAATTTCGTGCGCATGCCGGCGATCGGTGCGCCCAGCCGCTCGCATATCCGCACCATCTATACGATCGCCGCGGCGATCGCCGGCATCGCCGGCGCGTTGTTGACGCAGACCACCGAAACCGTCTCGCTCGATTCGCTCGACCTGAGCCGCTCCGCCGATGTGGTGGTCATGCTCGTGCTGGGCGGCGCCGGCCGCCTCTATGGCGGCCTCGTCGGCGCCGTCATCTACATGGTCGCGCGCGATCAGTTCTCCGGCATCGCGCCGCAATACTGGTACTTCTGGATCGGTTTGCTGCTGGTTGCGGTCGTGGTTCTGCTGCCCAATGGCATTCTCGGTGCATTGGCTAAGCTGGCTTCGCGCTGGAGTCGGGCGTGAACGCGCCGGCGCTGGCGGCGCGAGGTCTCACCAAAAGCTTCGGCTCGCTGGTCGCGGCCGGCGGCATTGATATCGAGTTGCCGCAGGGCGTGCGCTACGCGCTGATCGGTCCGAACGGCGCCGGCAAGACGACGCTGATTAATCTCATGACCGGGATGCTGCGGCCGGACGCCGGACGGATTTTGCTCGAGGAGGCCGACATCACGGCGCTGCCGCCGGATCAGCGGGTGCGGCGCGGACTGGTCCGCACCTATCAAATCAATTCGCTGTTTCCGCATTTGACGGCGCTGGAATCGGTTACGCTTGCGGTCTGCGAGCGAAGCCGCGCCGCGCGAACATGGTGGCGGGAGCTTCCCGCATACCCCAGCGAGATCGAGGAAGCCTACGCCATTCTCTCCACGCTCAAGCTCGATTCGGTCTGCAATCGGCCGACGCGCGAGCTGGCCTATGGCCAGCAGCGACTCCTCGAAATTGCGCTCGCCTTGGCGACGCGGCCGAAAGTTTTGTTGCTCGACGAACCCGCCGCCGGCGTGCCGCGGGAGGAGAGCACGGAATTATTTTCGGCCATCGCCGGTCTTTCCCGCGAGATCACCGTCCTGTTCATCGAGCACGACATGGAGCTGGTTTTCCGCTTTGCCACACGGATCATCGTCATGGTCGGCGGGCGCGTGCTGGTCGAGGGCGCTCCGCACGAAATCGCCAGTGATCCTCGCGTGCGCGCGGTTTATCTAGGCAAGGCGCTCGACAAAATGCCGGTGAGCGGAGCGCGCTCGCATCATGGCTGAGCCGCTGCTTACGCTCGATGACGTGCGTGCGGGATATGGCTCCGCCGTGGTGCTCGATGGCGTATCGCTCACGCTGTCACAGCATGGCAGCCTCGCCGTGCTGGGCCGAAATGGTGTCGGCAAATCGACGCTGCTCCTGACCATCATGGGCTACACGCGCGTTGGGCGCGGCCGCATTCTCTGGCGCGGCCGCGACATCACGCGGGAGCCGCCGCATCGCCGTGCGCTCGGCGGCATCGGCTGGGTCGCGCAGGAACGCGAAATCTTTCCCTCGCTCAGCGTTGAGGAAAATCTCACTGTCGCCGCGCGCGATGGACGCTGGCAGCTCCGACATGTCTACGAGTTGTTTCCGCGGCTTGCCGAACGCCGCCGCAATCTCGGCAATCAGCTCTCGGGCGGGGAGCAGCAAATGCTGGCGATTGCGCGTGCGCTGATGACCAATCCGGAGCTGCTTCTACTCGACGAGCCGCTGGAGGGCTTGGCGCCGATTGTGGTCGAAGAGCTTGCCGCGGCGATCCGGCGAATGACCGGCGAGGCAGCGAACGCGTTTATCTTGGTTGAACAGCACGCCGATATCGCACTCTCGTTGACGCAAAATGCCCTGGTGTTGGAGCGCGGTCGGGTGGTGCATAGCGGCGAGTCGCAGCGGCTTCTTGCCGATCACGCGTTGCTTGAGCGCCTCGTCGGCTTGCGGCTTGCAGAGGTGTAATACCCCGGTCGCCACATCGGCTTATTCTTGCTATAGGGCCAATGTCAAAGCGCGCGACCGCGATTGGATGCGCGCCAATAAGCGTAAGGGAGGATGCATATGGCTGCGCCGTTTGCGGGTACACAAGCACCCGGACTCTATCGTCACAAGGTCGGTAATTTCGAAGTTACGGTGCTCAGTGACGGGAACCTGCCGTTCGACGCCGATTTGTTTTCCGGCGACAAGGATCGGGCAGACAAGCTATTGGAGAATGCTTACTTCCCGAGAAAATCGACAACATCTGTCAATACCTGGCTGGTCAATACCGGAAAGCAGCTGGTTTTGGTGGACACCGGCGCTTCCAGCCATTTCGGGCCGACATTAGGAAAGTTGCCGAAACATCTGGCCGACGCCGGGGTGACGCCGGATCAGATCGACGTCGTTGTCATCACGCACATGCACCCTGACCACGTGCCCGGCCTTCTCACCGCCGACAAGAAGGCGCTGTTCAAGAACGCCGTGGTGTATGTGGGCGACCAGGAGCACGGGTTCTGGACGTCGGAGCAAATCTACAACAGCGTGCCCCAGGACGTTAAAGGCTTTTTCGATATCGCGCGCATGTCGATTAAGCCTTACGCGGATTCCGGCAAGCTGCAGATGTTCAAGGACGGTTCGAGCCCGGTGTCCGGTCTGACTACAATGTTCGCGCCCGGCCATACGCCCGGCCACAGCATGGTCCGCCTATCATCAGACGGCGACGAGCTCCTGCTCTGGGGTGACATCGTCCACAATGCAGTGTTGCAATTCCCCGAGCCGGATCGTTCGATTGTCTACGACGCCGACCCGGCGATGGCGATTGCCACGCGCAACCGGGTGTTCGATATGGTCGCGACCGACGGACTTCTGTTCGCCGGCGCCCATCTGCCGTTCCCCGGGCTTGGCCGCGCCGTCAAAGCGCAGACCGGCTACACTTACGTGCCGCTGCCCTACATCGAGCACATCTAGCGCGGCGCAGATTATCGGCTTCCGAGGCGCCTAAGTCGCCGGCGAGGATATCATCGCCGGCAACGCAATGCCGTGCGCGGCTGCGAGCGCGTTGAGCTCGGTCCACAATGCGCGCGGGACCGGGATTCCCGATTGGCGGCGCTCGGCTTCGGTGTGGGCCGCGCGCTCACCCGGCAGAAGAATTTCGTCAAAACCGCTTTGCCGCGGCAGCGCTTTAAGGATCGCCGCGAGCGCGTCGGCGTCTTCAACAAAGCCGGCAAGCGGCCGAAAGGCCTCGACGTCGATGGCGAGGATCGCGCAGTTTTGCCGAAGCCGCCGGGATTTTTGCGTGCCCAGGGTCGGCGTTAGAATTGGCGCGGCGGCGAGCACGCTGGTGACGAGTTCGAACATCAAAGCAAGCCCCGAACCTTTTGGTCCGCCGAGCGGCAACAGAATTTCCGCCTGCTGCGGGTCGGTGGTTGGTGCGCCCGCGCCGGTGAGCGCTGTTCCCGGCGGTAGTGCGCTGCCGGTCGCCCGCGCCTGCAAGATTTTTCCGTTGGAAATCGTGCTGGTGGCCATGTCGAGCACAATCGGCCCGCGGCTGGTGGGCACGGCAATAGCGATCGGGCTCGTTCCCAGGCTCGGTACGCGGGCGCCGTGAAAGGCCACGAAGGCCGGCCCCGCGACCATGATGATACCGATGCAGCCGCGCTCGGCGAGCCACTGCACGTAGCGTCCGACGGCGCCGGTATGCGTCGTGTTGCGCACGAGGCCGAAACAGCTCCCAGCTTTTTGCCGCCGCTCCAGCGCGACGGCGAGGGCCTGCATCATGGCGACCGGACCGAAACCGCTGCCGCCGTCGATTTCGAAGGTTGCCGCCGTCTCGCGCACCAGGCGCGGCTGCGCTTTCAGATCCACGTCGCCGCGCTTGATCATGGCGAGATAAGAGGGAAGCCGCGATACGCCGTGGCCGTCGACGCCGCGCAGGTTGGCCCATATCAATCCATCGGCCACCGCCGCTGCATCGGCCGCGCTGGCGCCGGCGGCCTTTAGCGCATCGCTGATGAAGCGCGCCAGCCCTTCGTGACCGACAACGATTTCGTCGCCACTCATGTCCTTGCCGGGAAATAGGCGGCGAGCCAGTCGCGCAGCACGTTCCAGACGCGGGTGGAATTTTCGTTGAACAGGAAATGATCGACGCCGCTGAACAGATGAAGCTCCGCCGGCTGTTTGGCGCGCTTGAACATTTCCACTGACTGTTCGGTCGGCGTCACCGAATCGTTGGCGGCGTGAATGAGAAGCAGTGGTCGCGGCGCTATCTTACCGACGACATCTTCGGCGCGGAAGTCGAGCATGCTCTGCGCGGTTTCGGCGGGAAACATCTCGACCGAGTTGGTTGCCAGCATTTGCACATTCTGCCGGTCCAGATTTTCTTTAACGCGTCCGGGGATGGGTACGATCTCCTCGCGAGGCACCATGAGCGACTTGCCGGTGCGGGCCAGCGTTGCGCGGCCTTGTTCGAGCATGCCGGTGAATTTCGCCCAGGCTTCGGGGGAGGAATGCTGGCCGCGGAATTTGCGTTCGCCGTGACCCCAGCCGCCATTGGAGACGACCGCTGCTATACGCGGGTTAGTGCCGCCGGCATAGACGGCGACCGCGCCGCCGAAGCTCGAACCGATCACGCCGATCCGGTCGGGGTGCACGGATGGATGCTGAGCGAAGAACGACAGTGCGTTGGCGAGGTCTTCCACTTGCTCCAGGCAGATGATGCGTCCGAATTCGCCTTCGCTCTTGCCGCATCCACGCATGTCGAAGCGTAGCGTCGCGTAGCCGAGCGAGTTGAGCACCCGCGTCGGATTGAGGACGCCGGTCGAATCGCAATTGCCGCCAAAGCCGTGCAGCACCAGGAAACCGGCGCGCCGCTCGGCGGGCCCCAAGTCGGCCGGCACGCCCAATGCGCCGTGGAGGTGTAGACCGGCCGAGGGAAAGGTAACTCGTTCTTCGTCCATGGTTTTTCAGCAAAGGCGGGCAGGGCGATTGTGCCCGGTCTTGTCGCGAGGGAACAGGTCTAAAGGAACCGGGGATAAGACGAAAACAAGGAGGAACAAAAGTTGAGGTCGGGCTTTGTAGTGACGACCGGCCAATCCTTTCCCCCCTCCCCCCCGTGCTTGGCCGGTCAATAAAGGGCGCAGCCGCTTGGCGGCTGCGCCCTATTTTTTTGCCGAAAATATAAAGCCACGCAGGCGGTCCGCAGGCCACCGCCCCGTTCCGGGGTGGTGCGCGACGGCCTGCGATTGCCGCGAAAACGATCTGGATGATCGACCTTAGGCGGTGGCTTGGCGCTCGCGCAGGCGGGCCTTTCGCCCAAAGAAAAGTGCCTGGCTGGCTACCGCGGACACGACCGAGAGCTGGAAGGGTTTTGCGATCAAGAATGCCGGCTCTGGGCGCTGTCCGGTGAGGAATCTCTCCGGATAGGCGGTGATGAAAATCACCGGCACCTCGAATGTGTTGAGAAGCTCATTCACGGCGTCCAGACCGGAGCTCCCATCGGCGAGTTGGATATCGGCGAGGATGAGGCCCGGCGGCGTTTTGCGGGCAAGCGCAATCGCCTCCGCATGGGTCCGGGCTACACCGATGACTCGGTGACCCAAACTCTCCACCAGCGCCTCGATGTCCATCGCGATGAAAGTTTCGTCCTCGATGATCAGGACATCGGTCGCAATCTCGGCGGCGAGCTCGCGGCCGGATTCCTCGACCAGGGACCGCAAGGTCGGCAGATCGCAGTCCAGGATGCGGGCTGCGTCCTCTTCGGAAAAACCTTCCAGCGCGACCAGCAAAAAGGCTTGGCGGGGGCGCGGCGTAATCTGCGTAAGGTGTTGCTGGGGCGGGGAATTCGGCTCTACGCCCTCGGCGGCGCCGTTGACCTTGATCGAGTTCCAAATCTTGGTGAACAAACGGTAAAGCGCGACGCGGGGATTGGCTTCTGACTCCAATAGCTTGGGACTGGCAATCAAGGATTCCAGTGCGGCAGCGACATAGGCGTCGCCGGACGCCTGACTTCCGGTCAAGGCACGCGCGTATCGGCGCAGAAATGGCAAATGCTGAACGACGGCTTGTGAGGTCGACAAGGGCAAAACCTCCCCTTCCACTTACCCGATGCTAGGGCCTAGAACGCACCCGCACAATCAAAGTTCCAAAATTGGTTCCAACGGCCGGAACCAACCTGTGGGCAGGGCGTTGTTCGTCAACGTCTGGGGTAATCTGCCAGCAAAAGAGGGGTCGGAGGGGTAGAGAAACATGAAGCCCGGTAAGCCCGTTAACGTTGAATCATCGGCGCCGGACGCGGAAACGCCGCAAGTTTGGGACAACATGGGACGGCCAACGCAGCGAAAGCCTGAAGTGCGCCTTGGGCGCGAAGTGCAGGCCCGCATCGGCCAGCAACTGCGTGCCTTATATGACGACGTCGTCAAAGAGGGCGTTCCCCAGAACATTTCCGACTTGGTTCGCCGACTTAGCGAGCAGGAAGACCCCGCGGCATGAAGCTAGATCCCGCCATACGCGATCAAGTGCTTTCCACCGTGCCGAGCTTGCGCGCGTTTGCGATCTCGTTGTGCGGCCATGTCGATCGCGCCGACGATCTTGTCCAAGAAACGTTGCTGCGCGCGCTTGCCCATATCGATTCATTTCAGCCCGGCACCAACATGCCGGCGTGGCTGTTCACAATTTTGCGCAACCTGTTCCGCTCCGAGTATCGCAAGCGCCGGCGTGAGGTCGAAGACGCCGAAGGGCGTTATGCAGACACCCTCAAATCGCATCCCGAGCAGACCGGCCGCGTCGAGTTCAACGAATTTCGCGGCGCGCTTGCCAAGCTGCCCTCCGATCAGCGCGAAGCTTTGATCCTGGTCGGGGCGTCGGGATTCTCCTACGAAGAAGCCGCCGCCATTTGCGGCTGTGCCGTCGGCACCATCAAGAGCCGGGTCAACCGCGCCCGTACTCGTCTCGCCGACCTTCTGTCGATTGACAGCATCGATGATTTCGGGCCCGACCGCGCCACCCGTGCCGTCCTCACCGGCACCGGCAGAAGCTAATCGCGCGTCGCGCCACCTTTTCTCATCGCTATTAAATTCGTTTCCGCAATCGGCAGAGCGTGAATCATCGCGTCCCGCTGTCGGGGCTTTCGATGCGGGTATTCACATGTGCGACGGCAGGTAAAGCGCAATCGTCGGGAACGCAATCAGGATCACCAACCGGCAAAGATCGGTGATGATGAAGGGGATGACACCCTTGAAGATCGTGGAAAAATCGATGTCGCCAATCACGCTCTTGATAACGAACACGATCATGCCGACGGGCGGATGAATCAATCCAAGCTCGACGGTCATGACAATGATGATGCCGAACCAGATCGGATCGAAGCCGAGCTCTTTGATAACGGGAAAAATAATCGGCACGGTCAGGATCACCATGGCCAGCGAGTCCATCAAACAGCCGAGCACGATGTACATCACCATGATCAGCGCCAACACGCCGTAGCGGCCGAGGCCGAGGCCGGTGAGGAAGGCGGTGACGTTCTGTGGCGTCTGCGTCACCGTCAGGAAATAGCCGAACAGAAGCGCGCCGATCAGCACGGTAAAGACGGCGGCTGCGGTGCGGGTGGCTTGCAGGAGCGAGCGGCGGATCGCTTGCCTGCCAAGCCGGCCGCGCAACACGCCAATAATCAGTGCGCCGCCGGCGCCGACGCCGCCGGCTTCGGTCGGCGTGAACAGGCCGCCATAGAGGCCGCCGATCACGAAGATAAACAGCAACAGCGTCGCCCAGACATCGCGGACGCTGCGCAGTCGCTCTTTCCACGAACTGCGCGGACCGGAGGGCAGGAATTTCGGGCGAGCCCAGCCGATGAGAGCCACCGTCATCATGTACATCGTGGCGGCGAGGATTCCGGGCAGGATGCCGGCGATGAACAGCTTGCCAATGTCCTGTTCGGTGATGATGCCGTAGACCGCGAGAACCGTAGACGGCGGCAACATGGCGCCAAGCGTGCCGCCGGCCGCGATCACGCCGGCGGCGAACGATTCCGGATAGCCGTAGCGCCGCATTTCCGGATAAGCGACCGTCGAGAAAGTTGCTGCGGTGGCGACCGAGGAGCCCGATATGGCGGCGAATCCGCCACACGCGGCGATGGTCGCTATGCCGAGCCCGCCGCGCCGGTGACCGAGAAAGGTATTGGCGGCGCGGAACAGTTCCCGGCTCATGCCGGAATTGGTGACGAAGGCGCCCATGAGCAAAAACATGGGAATGACGCCGAAGGTATAGTCGGTCACCGTGCGCATTGAGGTGTGACCGATGATCTTCAGCGCCGCGGCGCCGTTGACCAGATAGGCGAAGCCGCTGACACCGACGAGCCCCATGGCCATGCCGACCGGCACGCGCATCAGCATCAAAGCGAACAGCGCGACAAACCCAGCGATGGCGACCGTCTCGCCCGACATGCCGCTCACTCGACCGGCTTGATCTGATAGCGGGTGCCGAACTCGCTGGGCTGGAACATCAGCCGGTAAGTCCGGATGGCGATCAACAGCACGGCGGACACGTCGCCCAGCCATGCCACCAGAAAGAACGGCCAGGTCGGCAGCCGCAGATCGAAGGTCAGCACATGATCGGCCCGCGTGCTCCAGACTTTGTCGTAGAGCGTGTAGGTCTGCACCGTGACCACGAAGAGCAGTACGAGCGTCGCGAACACGTCGATCGCGCGCTGAAAGCGCGGACTGACATTGGCGTAGAGGAGGTCGACGGTGATGTGCGTGCCGCGGTAGCTGGTCGCGGCGATGCCCCAGAAAATCAAGATGCCGAGAAGCAGGCGGCCGAAATCATAAGCGTCGGGAATCTGCACGCTGAAAAAATAACGCAGCATGACGGAGATGAAGATATCGGCGGCGACAATGCCGACGAACGCCGCGGCGACCAGTTCGATAAAGTCGATGAACCAATTCATCGGTCCGCGCCGCCCGTCTCCGGGGGCGGCGTCGGACTCTGCCAGTTCGTTGAGGACCGCGGTGGCGTCCGTCGGCATCAATACGCCGCTTTATATTGCTCGAGCGCCGCCTTCAGTTCCTTCATGATGGTATCGGGATCGCCGCCGGCGTCACGGACGGCGCTGGCCCATTTCTGTTGCAGCGGCTCGGCCGATTTTTTCCACTCGGCCAGCTGCTCCGGCGAAATCGTATAGACCTCGTGTCCCGGTTCGGCCCGGACCTTCTCGATGCCTGAATGCTCGAAGTCGGCCCAAGGGTCGGCGAACTTGCCGGCCCATTCGGTCGTGCAGTGATCGTCAATGACTTTTTTCTGCGCGGCCGACATGGCCGCATAAACTTGCGGATTCATCAGCCACTGGAATGTCACCGTGTTGGTCGGCGCGTCCATGTGATATTTCGTGACCTTGTCGACGCCGAGAAGCGGTACCGATCCCCACGGGAAGTTCACGGCCTCAGCGACGCCTTTGTCGAGCACGTCGCGCACTTCGGTGGCGCTCGCCTGCACATTGGTGCCGCCGAGCAGTGTCACCCAGGCCGCCACGGTCGCCTGCGAAGGCCGGATCTTCATGCCCTTGATGTCACCCGGCACCATGATCTTCTTGGTCTTGGAATGCCAAGTAAGCGGATCGAGGATGAACGAGAAGCAGTACTTCACGTCTTTCATCTCGGTCGCCGCGTATTTCCGATACCAGGCGTCGATGGCGCGGATTCCACCATGCGCGTCGCCAACCATGAACGGCAATTCACCGGCGGCGATGATCGGGAACCGGCCCGGCTGATAGCCGGGATTGACGTAGGTAAAGTCGGCGATGCCGTCGCGCGCCATATCGTAATGGTCGAATGCTTTGCCGAGCTGTTGCGACGGGAACACCTTGTACTTGATGGTGCCGCCGGAGGCCTGTTCGACATCGGCGCCCCATTGCTCGATCGCCTTTTGCAGCGGATGCGTCGGGGGTACCCAGTGCGACAGCTTAAGCTCGAATGTCTTGTCCTCGGCGGAAGCCGCGCCGGTACCAAGCGCCAAGGCGATCATCGTGGCAACGCCACAAATTGCGAGTGGATGCATCCGGCGCATCATGTCCTCCCGATTGATGGATTAGTTGCATTTCGAATTATCGCATTAAAACGCAAAGCTAAAACGCTGTACAGGAGCCGCACTGACGCAGCTTCATTAAATTTGTACGCAATCCCGTCAGCTTTCCTGCACGCTCTTTTGCATCGTTTCTGCCCCGCGCGTGCGTCCTTAACGCCATAGCAGCAGCAACAAGTTTATCGCGTTCCTGAACAAGAGCCGGGCGAGCAGTTCCGGCCGCAGGGACGTCGAATGTCTACTCGCATTGCCGTGCGCGGGCTTGCCGCGCTAAGCATTTTCCTGCTTGCCGCATTCGGCAATCCGGGCGCCGCTCGTGCGCAATGGCAGATCAACGTTTCCGCGATCGATCCAGGGACGACGTCACACGCGCAACCTGCGCCGGACCTGTTCGGCCTCGATAGCGTCACGGTGGCGCGAGGCGAGATTCTCACCAAGTGGAACAGCGTCTCCGCCGACATCGCCGCCGACCGGGATGTGCTGCGGCACTGTCGCGAGGCCGCGCTAGCGTGCCCGGCACCGGCGCAAAAACTTCTGGCCGTTATTGCCGAGGGCCAGGGACGTGAAGGGCGTGCTCGCATCGGCACCATCAATCGCGCGATCAACCTCGCCATCAAGCCGATGACCGATCTGGCGCAATGGGGTGTCATCGATCGCTGGAGCGCTCCGCTCGAAACGTTGGGAAGCGGCCGCGGCGATTGTGAGGACTACGCCATCGCCAAATATGTGGCGCTCAGCGAGGCCGGAATCGGCGAGAATGATCTGCGCCTCGTTATCGTGCGCGACCTTGGTTTTGGCGAGGACCATGCGATACTCGCCGTGCGCGATGGCGAAAAGTGGTTGTTGCTCGACAACCGCCGCCTGGTGTTGCTCGAAGACAGCGAGTTACAGCAAGTCGAGCCGCTATTCGCGCTCAATCGCGATGGCGTGAGAGAATTCACGCCGAGTGCGATTGCGGATATACGAACCGCCGCTGCGGCGGCGCCCTCGTCGCTTGGCGAAACCGATCAACAGTCCGAACGCTAAATCAAACCGCCATACGGCCCTTGCGGGTCCGCAAGGGCCTGAAGACGTAGCGCCGCGGCATGCGCGAAGCGCAACATCACGGTCCGGCGCCGCGCCGGCGCGAGCCGGTGCTCGGGGGCCTCGCTGATGATTGACGCCCCAAAGGCGTCGGCGACGATTAAGCCTGCGTCGGCGGGAAATATGTCACAAGACACGTCCGGACACGTTGCGAAGAACAGGCGGTCGCAGTGCAGCCGATATTCCATCCATTTTTGGTCGGCGCGGAAATCGGCGATCGACGATTTGATCTCGACGATCAATATCTCGCCGCCTCCGCCGAGCGCGACGAGATCGGCGCGGCGGCCCGAGGGCAGCGGCAGTTCGCTCACCACCGAATAGCCAAGCCCATGCAACAGGCGCGCAGTGCCGCGTGCCACTGCGAAGGCGGTCGGCGATTGCCGGCCATCGACCGGCGCGGGCAGCAAATTGACGTTCATGGTCAGGATTCCGGGCAGCGGCAAATCGACCGAATGCCGGTTTTCGAGCTCACCCACGCACATGCTCCCGTACACAACCGAAGGTAGTGGGAGTTATTCTGCCCCGCCGGCGCGTTCGGGAAAAGCCCCCCGAATTGCGCTGTGGGAAGCCGCGATTACGCCGCGTTCGGTGATCAGGCCGGTGACCAGCCGCGCCGGCGTGACGTCGAAAGCGTAGTTGGCCACCGCCGAACCGTCAGGCACGATTCTTACGCTCTCAATGCGGCCGTCGGACGTGCGGCCGCTGATATTTGTCACCTCGTCGGCGTTGCGCTGCTCGATCGGAATCTCGGTGACGCCGTCGCGGATCGAGAAGTCGATGGTCGAGGACGGCGATGCGACGTAGAACGGCACGGCGTTGTCGTGGGCGGCCAGCGCTTTCAAATAAGTCCCGATCTTGTTGCAGACATCGCCGTTTGCGGTAACGCGATCGGCGCCGACAATAACGAGATCGATGAGGCCGTGCTGCATGAGGTGCCCGCCGGTATTGTCGGCAATCACGGTATGCGGCACGCCATGCTGGCCGAGTTCCCACGCGGTCAGTGAAGCGCCCTGGTTGCGCGGCCGCGTTTCGTCAGCAAAAACGTGAACGGCAATGCCCGAGTCATGCGCGAGGTAAATCGGCGCGGTGGCGGTACCGATATCGACCGTGGCTAATGCGCCGGCATTGCAATGGGTGAGCACGTTCACGGGCTCGTTGGGCTTCTTGCGCGCCGTGGCCGCCTCGATTAGCGGCAGTCCGTTGCGGCCGATAGCGGCGTTGGTGGCGACGTCGTCTTCGCTGATTTCGGCGGCGCGCCGGTAGGCGGCACTCGATCGCTCAGCTCGCGGCCGGTTGCGCACCGCCGCCATGATCTCATCGAGCGCCCATTTGAGATTGACCGCCGTGGGACGTGTGGCGATCAGCGTGGCGTAAGCGCGCTCGAGCGATTCATCTGAGGCATCTTCGCGCAGCGCGAGGCACATGCCGTAAGCCGCAGTGGCGCCAATCAAGGGCGCGCCGCGGATCACCATGGTGCGGATCGCGTGCGCTGCTTCCGCGAGCGTTGTAAGGCGAGCGGTCAAAAACCGGTGCGGCAATGCGGTCTGGTCGATGACGCAGACCGACCAGCCGTCCGGCTCGAGCCAGATGGTGCGCGTGGATTTGCCGTCAACCCGCATCGAAAACGATCCTGCCTCGTCGACTTCTCGTGTGGCGGTTCAGAAGTCCGCATCATTTTTGCCGGCAACTCATCATGCGGACTTCCGGACCAAAGCCACACTAGATTAACAATTTTGCTAGTGTCCCTTTGATTCCGAAGTTCGCACACGGGATTGCCGCGTGGTCATGCGAACTTCGGAATCGGGACACTAGGTTGCGCCGCTTGCCCGCGCAACGGCGTTGCCCCATTGTGATGAATTCGCCGGGAAGTTCGTAAAAAACCGGCAGACTTACCGAGCAAGCAATGTCCGACATCGACTACGAATACGACTACAACCTGCGCGCCCGCGTGCCCGATCACGCGGAAATTTTTGCCCGTTGGGCCCGGGAGGCGGAAGATTATCGCGCCGAAACGCTCAAACGCGATTGTGCCGAGCTTGGACTGTCGTATGGAGATACACCGCGGCAATTCATCGACCTTTTCTGGCCGGCTGCGGATAAGGCCGCGCCGGTGGCGCTATTCATCCACGGCGGGTTTTGGCGGGCGTTCGATCCTTCTTCCTCAAGCCAATTGGCGCGCGGCTTGAACGGGCGCGGCATCGCGGTAGCGATGGTTGGTTACGATCTCTGTCCGATCGTCACCATCGCCGATATCATTGTGCAGATTCGGCGTGCCTGCATTTTCCTGTGGCAGCGTTTTGAGCAGCGCCTCTTGGTCACCGGTCATTCGGCCGGGGGTCACCTTGCCGCGGCCATGATCGGGACCGATTGGCAAGCGCTCTACCCGAAGGCGCCAGCCGATCTCGTTCCCGCTGGTTTCGCGCTTTCCGGCATTTTTGATCTTGCACCGGTGCTGGGCCTGCCCGTCAATCAGGATCTGCGGCTCGACGCTATGGCCGCGCGCCGCGACTCGCCGTTGTTTTGGCCAGTCGCGCCTGGACGCGTGATCGACGCCGCCGTCGGCGACGGCGAGACCAACGAGTTCAAGCGCCAGAGCGCGGCTCTCGCCGAGACTTGGGCCGGCCGCGGAGCGAAAACGCGTTACGCGGAATTCCCGGGAAACCACTTCACCGTGCTCGATGCGCTCACCGATCCGGCGAACGCGATGGTTGGACGCATCGTCAAACTGGGGCAGGACCTCGGCCGATAATTCGGCGGAAAGCCGACGGCGGAATCTGGGCGCAAACCGACGCGGCAAAGATGAAAGCGAAACCGACGGTGTCGGCGACCGTCAGGCGTTCGCCGATGATGAGCATGGTGGAGACGACGCCGAGCACCGGGATGCCGACAATGCCGAGCGTCGCTGTGAGCGCGGATACGCGGCCGACAATATCGAACCATAGCGCATAGGCGATGGCGTTGCCGGCAAGGCCGCTGAACAATACGCCGATCCATGCGCCGGTACGCGCGTGCTCGAGCTCCAATCCGCCATCAAAAATGAGCATCGCAATCGTGATGATCACGAGCGCGACGATGACCTGCCAGGTGGCCAGCGCCAGTGGATCTATGTTGAGCCGAGCCCATTTGAGATAAACGGTGCCCGCCGCCCAACTAAAACCGGCGCCCACCGCCAGGAAGAGTCCGAACGGCACGCCGGTTCGTGCCACGGGAAAGACAAGGATAACGACTCCGATAGCGCAAAGCGCGATCGCAATCGACTGGGTGCGGGTAGGGCGGTCGCCGAGCACCGCCCAAGCCAGCACCAACGTCCAGACCGGCATCATGTAGTTGAGTATCGCAACGCGCGTCGTCGCCGCGCTCATTTGGGCGAAGGCGCTGAACAGGCTGAATGCCGTGATGTTGAGAACGCCCGCGACAAAGACATGCGCCCAATCTTTGCCGGGCCGCACGTAGAGGCTGCGGCGCCGCACGAGGCAGATCAGCAATAAACCGAGCGCGCCAAAACCCGCAGTCAAAGTGCGCATGGTGAGCGGCGGCATGTCGTACAAGGCGATCTTCATTGCCGGCCACGTCAAACCCCAGATCAGACAAATCACGAGAAGCATGAGCCGCGCCTGGACGTCACCAGCGCTGGCCGCCGAGGTATCGCCGTTTTGTTGCTGCACCGTCATGGCGCCTTCGCTCCGGCACCCAGATACCAGTCGGCGATCTCTGCGCCGGTCCAGAACTTCACGCCGTCGCGCGCCCGGATGGTTTCAAACACCCGCCGCAGATATTTCAGGCGGTGCGGCGCGCCCATGATGTAGGGGTGAACGACCAAGGCCATGACGCGGGCGGAGTGAGCGGCGTCGGCGTAAATCTGGTCGAACTGATCGAGCGCGCGGTCGCAATATTCGCTCGCCTTGTGATGTTGGATCAGCATCATGGCGACGTCGTTGCATTCCTGCGTGTAAGGCAGATTCAGGATCGGTCTGGTGCGCGTTTTGAGCCACACCGGCTGATCGTCGAGCACCCAATCGGCGACGTAACCGTACCCTTCCTCGGCGAGGAGATCGGGCGTCTCCCAGGTTTCCGTCAGACCGGGGCCGAGCCAGCCGCGCGGCGGCCTGCCGGTGGCTTTGGCGATCGCCTCGCGCGTTCGGCGGATGTCGGCACGCTCATCGGCCACTTTCTGCATGTTGCGCTGGGTGTAGCCGTGGCCAATGAATTCCCACTTGCGTTCAAGTGCGGCGCGCACAATCGGCGGGTAGGCGGCAATGGCCGAGCCGTTGATGGCGAGCACTGCGGGAATGGAGAATGCGTCGAACAATTCGACAAAGCGCCAAAAGCCGACGCGATTGCCGTATTCATGCCACGCCCAATTCGGCACGTCGGGTATCGGCGAGCCCCCGGCCGGAGGACTGAGCACCGTGCGCGGCATCGGCTGCGTGAAATCCCATTCTTCGACATTAACAATGACCCACACCACCATGCGGGCGCCGTCGGGAAGTTTCAGCGGCGTGCGGTCAGCGATGGCGGAATAAGCAAGCCGATCGCGCGGCAGCATGAGCCGTTTCTTAGCGGTCGTCCTCGCGCCGCGCTTTGTTTTCGGACGCGTGCTCATTGTGCGTAAGCGCGCTCGCCGCGCGCTTCCCCGACCGGACGATAACGCGCGGCGATGGTGCCGAAAATCGTGAGACCGACGCAACACAGGCATAGCGGCACGAACGCCGTCCACGGCTTACCGGTCAGATCCCACAGCGCGCCGCAAATGGTCGGGATAACGATCGCGCAGGTGTAGCTGATGGTGAACATGCCGGCGGCGGTGCGCGGCACGTCGGCGGGCGGCACAAGCAGCGCCGGGAGTGCCAACGTCGGGGTCATGGTGATCGCGGTCGAGATGCCGATCAGGCTGGTGCTGAAGACGATCGCCGCGGGTGACGGAAACAACAACAAGCCGAGGAATCCCGCAAGCATCCCGGGGCCGAACACCAGGAAAGGCCAAGCTCGCCGTTGCAGCCGATTGGCCGTCAAGATTAAAACAATCAGGGCGATGAGTTGCGCGCCGTTGAGCCCAGCGAGCGCGAAGCCGAGTACGCGCGACTGTCCTTCGCTCGCCAAGTAATCGCCGAGAAAGGCGTTGGCGCCAAAGAACGGCGAGTTGTTGCAGCCGAAAGCAAAGGCGACCAGCCAAACCACGGGATTCTTCCATTCCGGCCACCAGCGGCCGCCCGTCGCGGTAAAGCCGGGATTGGATTTTCCCCGGCGCTCTTGAGGGCTCGCCAGAAAAAACACCCCGGCGATGACCAATGCGGCCACCGCCCAGACCACGATATCGAGCCGCCAGGAACCGCCGACCAGCGGCAAGACCAATGGAATGGTGAGGATCGAGGGCAGCATGGCGCCGACCACCATTCCGTTCGAATAAGCGATGGTGCCAACACCCACGCGCGCGGGAAGCCATTCGCGCACCAGCGTCGGCATCCCGGGCTGCATAATGGCAATACCGAACCCAGTCGCAATCGCCGCCGCATAGAGCGTCCAGACGTTGGTCGCGGCGCCGCGCGCCCCGCCCGCCAGCGCGGCGATGGTCATGCCGAGGATCAGCGCCAGCCGGGTACCGATGCGCGCAATCAGAAGTGAGCCCGGCACGGCGGCGATCGCAAACAGTGCCAGCGGCAGTCCGATCAGGAGCCCGATCTGAGTCTCCGACATGCGGAGCTCTTCGTGAATGAGCGGGATGACCGGGGGAATCGTCAACAGCGTCATGCGCATGGCGACGCCGGCGAGCCAAAGCAGGCACAGGAGCTTGGCAGCGCCGCCGACCAAGGAGCGGTCGCGGCCTGGGGAAATCGACATAAAGGGAAGACCCGGCGTAATCCGGAAAAGTGCATCAGCCGCGCTCGCCAAGCAATACGTGGCGGCTGATTTTGGGCGTACTTTCCAGCAGTTCCGCCATGTTGCACCGCATGGCGCGGTGTGTTAGCAAACGCGCGATTTTCGCGGGGCCGCGGGGGCATTCCCGCTGTCTCCAGATTGTCGAGTCCCGCCTGAATCCCAAAGGCTTGTGCCGGTCGTTGGCGCCGTTTGCGAGTCTTGCGGAACAGCTCACAAGAAACTCAAGGCGCAGGCGACGTGGCAGGCGAACAACCTCTTTTGGCAGGCGTGGCGGCCCGTTATGCGGCAGCCCTGTTTGATCTTGCTCAAGAGACCCGGGCGACCGATGCGGTGAAAGCCGATTTGGAGCGCTTCGACGCGCTGATCGAACAAACGCCCGATCTGGCCCGGCTGGTCCGCAGTCCGGTTTTTTCGTCCGAGGATCAGCTCAAGGCGCTTGCGCCGATACTCGAGCGTTCAGACATCGGCGGACTAGCGGCGCAGTTCGTCAAGCTCAGTGCCGCCAATCGTCGTCTTTTCGCCATTCGCGACATGGTGCGCGCTTATCGCGAACTTGTCGCGCGAGAAAAGGGCGAGGCGACTGCGAATGTTACCGTCGCCGAACAACTAAAGCCGGAACATCTTGCCGCATTGCGCGCCGCCCTCAAGGCGGTCAGCGGCAAAGAAGTTGACCTCGACGTCAAAATCGATCCCGCCATTATCGGCGGGCTGGTCGTCAAGCTTGGCAGCCGCATGGTCGATGCCTCGCTGCGCACTAAACTCAACGCGATGAAGCACGCCATGAAAGAGGCCCGCTGATGGATATCCGCGCTGCGGAAATCTCCGCCATTCTCAAAGAGCAGATCAAGAATTTCGGCCAAGAGGCCGAGGTCTCCGAGGTCGGCCAAGTATTGTCGGTCGGCGACGGCATTGCCCGCGTCTACGGCCTCGACAATGTGCAAGCCGGCGAAATGGTCGAGTTCGAAAGCGGCGTCAAAGGCATGGCGCTCAACCTCGAAATCGACAATGTCGGCATCGTGATCTTCGGTTCTGACCGCGAGATCAAAGAAGGCCAGACGGTCAAGCGCACACGCGCGATTGTCGAAGTGCCCGTCGGCAAGGCTTTGCTCGGCCGCGTCGTCGATGCGCTCGGCGAGCCGATTGACGGTAAAGGTCCAATCAAGGCCGAGGGCAAGTCGCGCGTCGACATCAAGGCGCCGGGCATCATTCCGCGCAAATCGGTGCATGAGCCGATGGCGACCGGGCTCAAGGCGATCGACGCGCTGATCCCGATCGGCCGCGGCCAGCGCGAACTGATCATCGGCGACCGCCAGACCGGCAAGACCGCGATCGCGCTCGACACCATCCTGAACCAGAAGCCGCTCAACGCCTCGACCGACGAGAAGATCAAGCTCTACTGTGTCTACGTCGCGATCGGACAAAAGCGCTCGACCGTGGCGCAATTCGTGAAAGTGTTGGAGGAAAACGGCGCGCTCGATTATTCGATCGTCGTCGCAGCCACCGCTTCCGATCCGGCGCCGATGCAGTTTCTCGCGCCGTTTGCCGGCTGCGCCATGGGCGAGTATTTCCGCGACAACGGCATGCACGCGGTCATCATCTATGACGATCTGTCCAAGCAGGCCGTCGCCTATCGGCAGATGTCGCTGTTGTTGCGCCGCCCGCCGGGCCGCGAGGCTTATCCCGGCGACGTGTTCTATCTGCACTCGCGGCTCCTGGAGCGCGCCGCGAAATTGAATGACGACCACAAGGGTGGCTCGCTCACCGCACTGCCGGTGATCGAAACCCAGGCCAACGACGTGTCGGCCTACATCCCGACCAACGTCATCTCCATCACCGACGGCCAAATCTTTCTCGAAACCGATTTGTTCTATCAGGGCATCCGGCCGGCGGTGAACGTCGGCTTGTCGGTATCGCGCGTCGGCTCCTCCGCGCAGACCAAGGCGATGAAGAAAGTCGCCGGACGCATCAAGGGCGAGCTCGCGCAGTACCGGGAAATGGCGGCGTTCGCGCAGTTCGGTTCGGATCTCGACGCCACCACGCAGCGCCTGCTCAGTCGCGGCTCGCGATTGACCGAATTGCTCAAACAGCCGCAATTCTCGCCGCTGAAGATGGAAGAGCAGGTCTGCGTCATTTACGCCGGCGTGAACGGCTATCTCGATCCGTTGCCGGTCGAGCGGGTGCGCGCTTTCGAGGACGGACTTCTTGGTGCGCTGCGCCAGCAGCATCCGGAGATTCTCAGCACCATTCGCGACTCGCGCGATCTTGACGATACCACCACCGCGAAGCTCAAGACTGCGGTCGAAAGCTACGCCAAGGCGTTCGCGTAACGAGTTCCAATGCCTTCGCTCAAAGACCTCCGCAACCGCATCGCCGCCACCAAGGCGACGCAAAAGATCACCAAGGCCATGCAAATGGTCGCGGCCTCGAAGCTGCGCCGTGCCCAGGCCACGGCGGAGGCGGCCCGTCCTTATGCAACGCAGATGGACAAGGTGCTCGGCAATATCGCCGCGTCCGTGGCCGGCAGCGAAACCGCGCCGAGGCTCCTGCGCGGCACCGGCAGCGACCAGGTGCACCTGCTTCTCGTCTGCACCGCCGAGCGCGGCCTGTGCGGTCCGTTCAATACGGCGATCGTCCGGCTTGCCCGCGAACATGCCGCGGCATTGATGCGCCAAGGCAAGGAAGTGAAATTCTTCTGCGTCGGCCGGAAGGGTTACGACCAGTTGCGCCGGCTCTACGCCAGCCAGATCGTCGAGATGGTCGACTTGCGGGCCGTGCGCGTGCTGAAGTTCGAGAACGCGCAGGAGATCGCGGAAAAGATCATCGCGCGCTTCAATAATTTCGAGTTCGATGTCTGCACGCTGTTCTTCTCGCGCTTTCGTTCGGTGATCGCCCAAATCCCGACCGCGCAGCAAATCATTCCGCCGGTGTTCGACGATAAGGCCAAGGATTCGCTTGGCGGTGCCGCATATGAGTTCGAGCCCGAGGCCGAGGACATTCTGCACGATCTATTGCCGCGCAACGTCGCGGTGCAGATTTTCCGCGCGTTATTGGAAAACTCTGCCTCGTTCTACGGCGCGCAAATGTCGGCGATGGACAACGCTACTCGCAACGCCGGTGACATGATCCGCCGGCAGACGCTGCAATATAACCGCACCCGGCAGGCGATGATCACCAAGGAACTGATCGAGATAATCTCCGGCGCCGAGGCGCTTTAATTCGCAAAGAGGGCCATGATGGCAAGTAAAGCAGGACACATCACCCAGGTCATCGGCGCCGTCGTCGACGTTCATTTCGAAGGCGATCTGCCGCTGATCCTCAACGCGCTCGAGACCACCAACCAGGGCAACCGCCTGGTACTCGAAGTCGCCCAGCAACTCGGCGAAAACACCGTGCGCACCGTGGCGATGGACACTAGCGAAGGGCTGGTCCGCGGTCAGGAGGTGCACGATACCGGCGCGCCGATTTCGGTGCCGGTCGGGGCAGGGCTCCTGGGACGCATCATCAACGTGATCGGCGATCCGGTCGATGAGGCCGGTCCGGTCAAAGGCGATGCACTACGCGCGATTCATCAGGAAGCGCCGGCCTATACCGAGCAGTCGACCGAAGCGGCGATTCTCGTCACCGGCATCAAGGTCGTGGATTTGCTCGCGCCGTACGCCAAGGGCGGCAAGATCGGACTGTTCGGCGGCGCCGGCGTCGGCAAGACCGTGCTGATCATGGAACTCATCAACAATGTCGCCAAGGCACACGGCGGCTATTCGGTGTTCGCCGGGGTCGGCGAGCGCACCCGCGAAGGCAACGACCTCTATCATGAGATGATCGAGTCCGGCGTGAACAAGGATCCGCACAAGGGATCGGTCGAAGGCTCCAAATGTGCGCTGGTCTATGGCCAGATGAACGAGCCGCCCGGCGCCCGGGCCCGCGTTGGCCTGACCGGGCTGACCGTCGCCGAATATTTCCGCGATCAGGGCCAGGACGTGCTGTTCTTCGTCGACAACATCTTCCGCTTCACGCAAGCCGGCTCGGAAGTCTCCGCCCTGCTTGGCCGTATTCCCTCGGCGGTCGGCTATCAGCCGACGCTGGCGACCGACATGGGCGCGCTGCAGGAGCGTATCACCACCACAACGAAGGGATCGGTGACTTCAGTGCAGGCGATCTACGTCCCGGCCGACGATCTCACTGATCCGGCGCCGGCGACATCGTTCGCCCATCTCGACGCCACGACCGTGCTATCGCGCGATATCGCCGCCAAGGGCATTTATCCCGCGGTCGATCCGCTCGACTCCACGTCGCGCATGCTGTCCCCGATGATCGTCGGCGAGGAGCACTACCAGGTTGCGCGCCGCGTGCAGCAGATTCTACAACGCTACAAATCGCTGCAGGACATCATCGCCATCCTCGGCATGGATGAACTCTCGGAAGAGGACAAGCTGACGGTGGCGCGCGCCCGCAAAATCGAACGCTTCCTGTCGCAGCCTTTCCACGTTGCCGAAGTCTTCACCGGCTCGCCCGGCAAGCTCGTTGATCTTCAGGACACGATCAGCGGCTTTAAGGGTTTGGTGGAAGGCAAATACGACCATCTGCCCGAGGCCGCCTTTTATATGGTCGGGACCATCGAAGAGGCGGTGGAAAAGGGCAAGAAGCTCGCAGAGGCGGCATAGGCGAACATGGCCGAGCTTCACTTCGAGTTTGTCTCTCCCGAACGCGTGCTGTTTTCCGGCGAGGTCGATCAGGTCGATTTGCCGGGCGCCGAAGGCGACATGGGCATCCTGGCCGGCCACGCACCGCTGGTAACGACGTTGCGGCCGGGCATCGTCACAGTGTTTCGCGGCGGCGCGCGCGAGGCGATCGTCGTCACCGGCGGCTTCGCCGAAGTCGGCCCATCGGGTTTGACGGTGCTGGCGGATCGGGCGGTAGCCCGCGCCGACTTCGACCTCGCGACGCTGAGCGCCGAGATCAAGGATGCCGAGGAAGATATCGCCGACGCCGCGGATCCCGCCGAGCGCGACAAGACCGCGCGTCACCTCGCGCAACTGAAAGCGCTGCAAGATGCGCTCGGCGCCGGCACAGTTACGTCGACACACTGATCAGCGCAAAATCTCGACCAGCAGCACCCAGGCGTTCCAAACCGTTGCTGCGAACGTCACCAGCACGCCGGCGGCCAGCCAATAAAGGCCGCCGCTTGCGCCGCTGATCAAAACACAGCCGCCGATCAGCACCGGCAGGCCTGCGCAAACACCGATCAAGCCGCGCCAGATCCACCACGTCAAAGGCTGCGTCTTCATCACCGGCAATTGCCGCGCCTGAATGACAAGTGGCGCGCCGGTCATCAATAGTCCGGCAGCGAGGATTTCGCCGCCGAGCACCTTCAACGGTTGGCCAGGCATCAGCGCCAAGCTGCAGGCGGTGAGCGTGCCAACCAAAAGGATCAGCATCTCCGCCGCGCGGCCAGGCAATTGCGGAAACGAAAGAATGCGTTGTAGGTTGATGGAAATCGCGACGATGATGAGCCCGCTCAGGGCCGCGGCGGCTCCGACTTCGGCGACAAAGAAATTCGCCCAACCGGCCGCGACCTCATCCATTCACGCCGTCCGTTCCGCGAATGCCCGCCTCAGGCGAATTTGGCAAATTCCGCGACCACCCGCTCGTAGGTTTGGCGTTTGAATGGCACCACGAGTGCGGCCAGGTTTTGCAGCGGCTCCCAGCGCCATTCGATGAATTCCGGCTCGTGGCCGCCGGCCGGATGCTCAATGTCGATCTCGCTTTCTTCGCCGGTAAAACGCAGCGCGAACCACTTCTGCGTTTGGCCGCGGTATTTCCCGTTCCAGGCCTGCCCGGCGATCTCGGGCGGAATATCGTAGCTGAGCCACTCGGCAATTTCGCCCAATCGCGCCACCGACGTAATATTGGTCTCCTCCCGCAACTCGCGTAACGCGGCCGGCCATGGGTCTTCGCCCGGATCGATGCCGCCTTGCGGCAATTGCCACACGTGCGTGGCGTCGATGTGTTCGGGACCGCCGATGCGCCGGCCGATAAAAGCAAGGCCTCGGCGATTGAGCACCATGAGGCCTGCGCACGGACGATAAGGCAATTGTTCGAACGACGTCATTGGCGGGACGCGAACGGCAACCGGCCGTGGTTACTGTCTGGCGCCTTTGTTATTCGCGCCGGCTGGGGCGTCACCATTGGTCAATGGGACGAAGATTTCGCGGCGCACCCCAGTTTTGCCGTCGATGATCGTAACGGTTTTGGTCCCCGGCGGCGGGGCAGGCGCCTGGCTGGTCTCTGGCGCGGCCGGCCTTAAATTCGCCGGCGCCTGTAGCGGGGTTTGGGTCGCAGTCATTGCGCTTGGTGGCGCTGGCGCATCCGGCTTGTTCGCGGCTGCCAGGCCCCGCTGGTCAATCGGCACCGCGACTTTCGGCTCGCCACCAAATGGATCGTCGCTGACAACCGCCCAAGCGACAAAAGCGCAAAGAAATAAGGCAAGCGCAACCGCAATCACCTTCGGCACCGAGACGGGAAATTCGCGCCGGCGCTGGACTGGCCGCTGACCGAGCGGGGTGGTCAGGTCATCGACGGTCATACGCCCTCTAGCTTCGTTGCCGGCCGGTTATCGCGAGCAAAGCTTGGCAAATGTCCCGGCGGCGAATCATCGGCATCGAGTCTATCACGGCCCGATTCGCCAGCAGCATGCCGGTAACCCAAAAATAAACGGGGCGGCTAAGTCGCCGCCCCGTCATGTCTTTCAGGACAAACCGGCCGCTCAATTCGGCACGGCGGCCTTTGGGTTCGGCGGGAATGCGGCGTCGCTGATGGCTCCGCGCAGGAGGTCGAGCGCTTCTTTAAGCGCCTTGTCGTCCTTTTCTTCCTGCGGAACATAGGACTGCGAGCCGGATTCCTCGTTGCCCTCAGCTTTGAGATGTCCTCGCAGAGACGCCTCGCCCTTGGTGTCGGTTCGCGCCTTTAAGTCGTCCGGCACGTCCTGCAGAACTTCGATGTCCGGAGTAATGCCTTTGGCCTGAATCGACCGGCCCGAGGGCGTGTAATAACGCGCCGTGGTCAACCGGAGGGCGCCGTTGCCGGCGCCGAGCGGAATGATGGTCTGCACCGAGCCCTTGCCGAACGAGCGGG